>JAUVDV010000129.1 GCA_030595125.1 Deltaproteobacteria bacterium | reverse complement strand
TGTGCTGTCTCGGGAAGTTTCTTCGATGGTCTCTTCTTGGGATAACTTCTTGAGTTGCTCATGCAGACCAATATACCACACATGCCATATACTTCAAACTATGCTTCGGGTAGAAAAGCGACACCCTCCAAGGCTACGGCGGGCAGGCTTCCCTTGGTGCAGGGGAAGGGGAAGATGTTGGCGGCCAGCTTTCACAATCCGACGTGCGCCTGGTTCGCTTTCGCTTAGCAAGGTTACTCCGTGGTCAGGACCCTCGCCTCAACGTACGATCTATCACGAAGTTTATTTCAGATATTTTCACCCCATCCCGGCCCGCGCATTTTTGACCGGCTACGGCCTCTCGAAGGCGCCTATGTCGGGCGATCCGTCATCCGGGCGGGTTTCGCCTGATTGATGAACCGTGTACTGACAGTTCACGGCCGGCGAGGGCGCCGCGAGGATCCCGGCGGTATCGATGCACCCGGATCCCGATCCGAGCGTGAAATCCTGCGCGCCGAGATCTTCGAAACCAGGATCGGATCCCTCCACGTTGCCCGAATCGGTGACCGTTCCTCCGGACATGGATGACTCGTGTGTATCGGTCCACCCGGTGGGAAGCCAGTTGTTTTGCAGCTCCGTGTTGCCCGTCCCCGAGCAGATGGCCATGTAGGATCCGCCGGCGGTTCCGTAGATTATGTTGTTGCGCACGTCGGCATCCACATCGTTGGTGGAGAGACGAAACAGGGTGGTGTTGCCCGACCGCGTCGAGATCACCGTGTTGTTGTTGAAATAGAGGGTCCCGGCCCGATACATGGAGGTGTCGCCGCCGTCGCCGCCGTAGTGAACGATCTGGCTGTTCCCCGCGCCGTCCGGCTCGACCAGCACGTTGCCGTAAACGAACGTCTCGTCGTATGAGGGGTCGTTCACGAAATCGGTGTAATCGCTCTCCACCAGATCGAGCTGCCTGTTCCCCGACTCGATCCAGTTGTACCGGATCACCGTTCCCGCCGAACGATCCTTGAGGTTGTTTCCAAGACAGTCGGTGCGAAGCGGGCCGTAATGATTGTACTGGAAGGTGATCCCGAAGCTCTCGGTATAGCTGTTGTGCTCGTAGATGCTGCTCTCTATGCCGTTGTCGTAGACATGATTGCCCGAGATCAGCACATTCGAGGTAGTGTGCCCGGAGAAGATCCCGTTTCCCGAGTCGTGGATAATGCAATTGCGCACGGTGATGTGCTCGCCCACCTCGATGTGGACCGATGCCGCGTTTGAAGCGTACGTATCGGTGCTCCCACTCTCGTCCGTGAACTGGAACGGAGGCCGTGCGCTGCGAATATCCAAGTTCTCCACGGTGATGTACGCGGGCACCAGATTGTCGGAAGGAAGGTTCGAACCTCCTATCTTGATGACCGAACGCACCTCGTTCCAGTAGTTCAGGTCCAGCCTGGTTATCGCGTTCTCACCCGTGATTACAGGAAGCTGGTCGCCGTCCGGTATACCGCGCACGACCAGGGGATCGGCAGCGGTGGCCACAGTGTTGATAACCCATTTCGCCGCGTAGGGCGTGGACCGATGATGGATCCGAACGAGGGTACCCGGCTCCAGGCTCTCCCAGGGCACCTCCCCGGGCTCCGCGTAGGTCTGGCTCGGCCCCACGTCATATACGTGAGTGAACTGACTGTCCGGAATCTCCTCTTCCGGCCCGCAATCCCCGTCGGAATCCGTGTCGGAATCCGTATCGGAATCCGTGTCCGTGTCACCGTCCGTGTCACCATCCGTGTCGCCGTCCGTGTCGCCATCAGTGTCGCCATCCGTGTCCGTATCGCCGCTACCCGATCCTCCGCTGTTGTCACAGCACCATACTCCTGCCGTTCCCAGTGCAAGCCACGTGAAAATGACGATCAACCTTGCCGCTCTCATTGCTTCCTCCGTATTTGTCTTGTTTCTTCCAGGCTATCACAACCCGTGGCGATACGGTTCTATATTAGCTGGCCTCCATCATCTTCCCCTTCCCCTACCTCAGGGGAAGGCCGGGATGGGGTTGCCACGTTTGCGTTGGGGACGTAGAATTCGACATTACTAACACTGACAGAATAATAATCTGAGTTACATTGTCTAAAGAGCAAATGAGTCTTTATACTAAATCCATAGGCCACAAATTTAGAATCCCGAGGGCACTTTTCACCCCGCTCTTGCTTCTGGGTCTTGTGCTTGTTTCCGGTATTGTGGCGGCTATCGAGTTCTCTGACACGGACCTGGCGGAGCTCAAGGCCGGCAACACCATCCACCACGAGTTGCCCACTTCCGGAACCAAGGGCTTCTACGGGGGGTCCGGATGGGCCGTCGTGGACGCTCCGGCGGATGTAATCTGGAAGCTGCTGGTGGATTGGGACGCGTATACCCATGTCTTTCCCAACACAACCGAAGCTGTCGAACTTTCCCGCAAGGGCGCCAAGTCTCTGGTCAGATTCAAGCTCGGGCACCCGCTGGTATCGCTCACCTACCACGTCGAGATGGAGCGCAAAACCGAGAAGAAGATCCTGTCGTTCAGGCTCGTCAAGGACATGCCGAACGATGTCAATTCCATCCGGGGATACTGGCGCCTCTTTCCACAGAAGGACGGTCGCACTCTCATAGCCTATGTGGTCGCCGTCAAGGTTCCCATGGGGCTGGTCAACCTCGCGGGTCCGGACCTGGAGCGCAAGTCAATCCTGGCCTTGCTCCGCATTCCGGGTGATATAAAACTCTGGGTTGAGGGTCCGAACGGCAAGAAATACCGGTAGCTCTTCACCCCATCCCGGCCTTCCCCTGCGAGAGGGGAAGGGGAAGTTGATGGCGGCCTGCTATACTAACGGAACAGCAGGTTTCCCCACTCGGCGAAAACCGGCACGAGCACAAGCGACACAACGCTCATGAGCTTGATGAGGATATTGAGGGACGGCCCTGCCGTATCCTTGAAGGGGTCACCTACCGTGTCGCCCACAACGGAGGCCTTGTGGGGGTCGGAGCCCTTGCCGCCGAACGCGCCGCCCTCGATGTGCTTCTTGGCGTTGTCCCAGGCGCCGCCCGCGTTTGACATGAACAGGGCCATCAACACACCGCAGACGGTCACACCCGCGAGCATACCGCCGAGGGCGTTGAGGCTCAGCATTCCCATGGCCACCGGCACGAGCACCGCGATGAGTCCGGGGGCTATCATCTCCCTGATGGCCGCCGTCGTGGAGATGTCCACGCACTTGGCGTAGTCGGCCTTGGCCTTGCCCTCCATGAGACCGTCGATGGTCCTGAACTGTCGTCGGACCTCCTCGATCATGGCCTGGGCCGCGCGACCCACTGCGTTCATGGCGAAAGAGCTGAACAGGAAGGGCATCATGCCGCCAACAAAGAGACCGGCCATGACCCACGGGTCGGAAATGTTGAGCGAAAGCTCGATCCCGCGCGCCGCGAGCTGCACCCTGAATGCTGCAAACAGGGCCAGGGCCGTGAGCGCCGCCGAGCCGATGGCGAACCCCTTGCCGATGGCTGCTGTCGTGTTGCCCACGGCGTCGAGCTTGTCCGTACGCTCGCGCACCTCTGGAGGTAACCCGCTCATCTCGGCGATGCCTCCCGCGTTGTCGGCCACCGGGCCGTACGCGTCCACTGCCAGCTGGATACCAGTGGTGGAAAGCATACCCAGAGCTCCGATTGCGATTCCGTACAGACCCGCAAAGTAGTAGGCCAGGATGATCGTCACCGCGATGATCAGTACGGGCCAGGTTGTGGAAACCATCCCCACGGCCAGACCCTTGATGATGTTGGTGGCGGCTCCCGTCTCCGAAGCTGCGGCGATCGACCGCGCCGGTTTCTTGCCCTCGGCTGTGTAGTACTCGGTTATCATGCCGATCATCACGCCCGCTACGAGACCTATAATCGTGGCCAGGGCTATCCCCCACCAGTGATATGTGACCTCCGAGGCCTTGCCCGCGTTGACGGTGAACTGCTCGGGGAGCATGTACTTGATGATGAAGATTGTCAGAACGGCCATGAGGCCTGCCGTGAGGAAGGTACCCACATTGAGTGCTCTCTGAGGGTTGCCGCCTTCCTTTGTGCGCACGAAGAACGTTCCGATGATGGACAGCACGATACCTGCTCCCGCGATGATCAACGGCAACATGATTGCGTTGTGCTTCATCTCATCGCCACCGGCCTCCTGGATCGCCGGGATCCACACGGCTCCGAGCACCATGGCTCCGATGATGGAGCCCACGTAGGACTCGAACAGGTCGGCGCCCATTCCGGCCACGTCGCCCACGTTGTCGCCCACGTTGTCGGCGATGGTCGCGGGGTTCCGGGGATCGTCCTCGGGGATTCCGGCCTCCACCTTGCCCACCAGGTCGGCGCCCACGTCGGCCGCCTTGGTGTAAATGCCGCCGCCCACTCGGGCGAACAGGGCGATGGAGCTGGCGCCCAGGGAGAAACCGGTGATTGTATTGAGAACAACCATGGTCTCGTCACCGGTGAAGTTCCACAGATTGGTATAGAGGATCATCAGGAGGCCCAGGCCCAGTGTAGCCAGGCCAACAACGCTCATGCCCATGACGGCGCCGCCGCCGAAAGCTATGGCGAGCGCCTTGTTGAGACTTGTCCGGGCCGCAGCCGTTGTGCGTACATTTGCGGCGGTCGCCACACGCATCCCGAAGAACCCGGACAGGCCGGAGCAAAACGCTCCCACCAGGAAGGAGAGCCCCACCATCCAGCTGGATCCTTCCACTCCCCAGTTGGCGCCCGCCAGGATAACGGCGACCAGAACTACAAATACCGCCAGGACCCTGTACTCCCGTCCGAGGAAGGCCATGGCCCCCTCCCGGATGTATCCGCCGATCTCCTTCATCTTGTCAGTTCCTGCGTCGGCCTTGTTGATCGACATCGTTTTTATAAACGCGTAAATCAATGCCATTACCCCGGCAACAGGTGCGACATACATCATCATTTCAAGATTCATTACTCTCTCCTTGACGCTGGTTGAACTCGTTCATTGCCCTTGTTGAACCATGTAAAACAACCGTTTCCACTGCGCTGGCGCCTCGTTCAATAACATCCACCAGAACACTCTTTTCACCTTCGTAAAAAGATTCAAGCACAAAATTGGTCGCGCTCCCGTGAACCGGTCTGCCGATGCCCAGCCGAACCCTGATAAAATCGGCGCTGCCCATCTCGGCCTTGCAGGAAACGATACCCTTGTGCCCCCCCGTTCCTCCGCCGACCTTGACCCTGACGGTGCCGAATTCCAGGTCCAGATCGTCGTGGACCACGATAATGCCATCAGCCGAAAACCTGTGGTAGTTGGCCGCGCGCGCGACACTTCGACCACTCAGGTTCATGTAGGTAAGCGGCTTGAGCAATATGGAAGGAACTGCACCGATACGGATTGTGGAGAACTCGCCGGAGAACTTCTCCTGCCAGCTCCGGCCCGCAGCCCGGGAAAACAGCTCGTCGACCACCATGAACCCGATATTGTGCCGGGTTCGGGCGTACTTGGGGCCCGGATTTCCGAGCCCCACGACAAGCCTGGCACCCTCCAAGATCTATTCCTTTTCTTTCTTCCCGCCGCGCTCGGGTTTCTTCTTCTCGCCGTCCTCGGGTTTCTTTTCCTCGCCTTCGGCGGTCTTTTCGCCCTCGGCGCCCTCGGCTCCCTCTTCGCCTTCGCCTTCGCCTTCGCCTTCCTCCTCCGGCTCCTCTTCGACCTTGGGCGCGATGACCGAGATCAGGGGGTTGCTCAGGGGGATCGTGCAGATCACGTCTTCCGGAAGATCAAGCTCTCCGACCGTCACCATCGATCCAATTTCGAGATGGCTCACTTCTATCTCGAGATGGGTCGGAATGGCGGCAGGCAGACACCTCAACGGGATGCTGCGGTATATCATGGTGAGGGTTCCGCCAGACAACTCGCCCGCAGCGCGCCCTATGGTCTCGACCGGCACTTCTACTTCGATCGGTTTTGTCTCGTCGATCCTCACGAAATCCACATGGAGCAGACTGCGACTGACCGGATGGTACTGGTGACTGCGAACGATGGCGTGGACCTCATTGGGAATGTCCTTGTTGTCGCCTTGTAGCCCCAGGGTCAGAATTGTGTTGGTTCGCAGGGGCCCGGACAGCGCCTGGACGATCTCCTTGGGATCGATTGCGATGGTTATCGTGGCCATGTCTTTTCCATAAACCACAGCCGGAACCTTGCCGTCCGCGCGCATGCGCCTGGCGGGGCCTTTTCCGGTAGCTTGCCTCATTGTTGCCGATAGCTTTACAAATTCCATTTCCCTTGGCCTTTCTACTTAAACAGATGCTGTTTGGGGCTTATTGTTCTCCAAAAAGCCCGCTGACAGAATCGCCGGTATGAATACGTTTGATGGCCTCGCCGAGCAGTGGTGCGCACGACACGACCTCAACCCTTCCCCTTTTCTTCATCTCGTCGGACACGGGTACCGTGTCCGTGACAATCAGTTTCTCGAGCGTCGAGCTCTCCAATCGCTCCATCGCAGGTCCGGACAGAACTCCGTGGGTTGCCGCCGCAATCACCTGATTGGCTCCGGCCTCCTTGAGAGCCAAAGCGCTCCGGGTGAGCGTTCCGGCCGTGTCCACCATGTCGTCGACGATCACACAGTTGCACCCCCTCACCTCACCGATAATGTTCATGACCGCAGACTCGTTGGGCCTGGGGCGCCGTTTGTCGATTATCGCCAGGTTTGCATGGATGCGTTTTGCAAACGCCCGGGCCCGCAGAACCCCGCCGGCGTCCGGAGATACGACGACCACATCTTTCGATACCTGTGCCTCGACCTGGCGGGTGATCACGTCCAGGCCGTAAAGGTTATCGAACGGAACGTCGAAGTATCCCTGAATCTGACCGGCGTGAAGGTCGAGGGCCACCATGCGGGTGACACCCGCCGCCTGGAGTAGATCTGCCACCAGCTTGGCGCTTATCGGCGTGCGGGGCGCAACCTTGCGATCCTGGCGGGCGTAACCGTAGTAAGGAACAACCGCCGTTATGGATGCCACCGATGCCCTCTTGAGAGCATCCATGAGAATGAGCAACTCCATGAGGTTGTCGTTCACCGGAGGGCACGTAGACTGAAGCACAAACGCATGGGCGCCGCGAACATTTTCCTCGATCTGCACAAAGATCTCACCGTCGGAGAACCGCCTGACCGTAACCTCGCCCAGACGAATCCTGGCCGCCTTGCTGATCTTCTCGGCCAGCGGGATGTTGGCCGTGCCGGGGATGAGACAAATTGATTCGATTGGCATTTCTCTCTCCTTGCGAACCGAACTTTTCGGTTCTGCCGGCTGGGGCGGCAGGATTCGAACCTGCAATTACGGGTACCAAAAACCCGGGGCCTACCGTTAGCCTACGCCCCAATTAATTTTTTCTTTTGGAGAAACGAGCCGAAGTGTAGATCAGACCGCAGCCTCAGCCCGCCTTCTCCTGTCGGAGCCTTCGGTTCGCCTCGACCAACGTGGGGCGTGTAGCACCGCAGCGGGATGCTGTCAACGACGGTTGTTCGGCAAATCGAGCAGGCCAAGCCTCCAGCAACGATGTACGCGCCTGTCCCGAAAGTCGGGTGGAATTGTTTTTTCAGAGATCTCCTCGATCCGATCGCATTTGACCTTCGCCTCGTCAAAGCGGAACTTCTTGAAATTTGTCGAGAAATAGATGACCGCGCCCGGGGCGCAGATCTCCAGTATTCGGCTGAGCATCCACGCGTGGTCCCGCTGAATGTCGAGATCGCTCTTCATTCGCTTGCTTCTGGACACCGTCGGGGGATCCACGACCACAAGATCATACTCCCCCTCGATCCGTCGCTCGTCGAGAGCGTCCAGAATATCATCCCTGACGAACCGGTGCTCGCGACCGTCGAACCCGTTGCTCGCCATGTTCCGGCGAGCCCAGTCCAGGTACGTGTTGGACATGTCGACAGTGGTCGTGCCAACCGCTCCGGCGGCGGCGGCGTAGACGCTGAACGCCCCGGTATAGGCAAAGAGATTCAGGAACCTCTTGCCGGCAGCCTCGAGCCCCACCATCTTTCGCGTGGTACGGTGGTCGAGGAAGAGCCCCGTATCGAGATAGTCTGAGAGATTGACCCGAAATTTCATGCCCGCCTCGCGCACACGAAAGAAGTCGCGATCCGTGGCCCTCTTGGAATACCGAGATCCCCCCGGACCACGCAGCCTGCTTCTGACGTACACGCGTTCGGGAGCCACACCAAGGGCTTCCCTCACAGTCTCCAACACCGACGGTACCCAGTCCTCGTCGGACGGGGAGAACTCGCCTTTTTCGTAGCGGGCGACACAGAGCCTGCCCTCGTACCAGTCGATGGTCAGCGGAATCTCGGGAATATCCCTGTCGTAGAGCCGAAAGCAGGTTATCTCCTCCCGCTTGATCCAGGAGCGCAGCCTCCGCCGGTTCTTCTGAACCCGGTTGACCAGCATCTCGCCGAGACCTTGCAAACGCCGTTCGCGATCATCATTCAGGGGCATTTTCTCCACGTACCATGTTCTCGCATGGAATGACTTTTTTCATTTTTTTCATTTTCTTCGCAACTTTCCATCCAAACGACCGATTAAAAGAGAGAAGATACCCAAACGGGCCTCCGGGCGAGGCGCCAGAAAAGGAAGAGAGCAAATGATCGAGAGCTGGCCGTCAGTAAAAGATCTGACAAAGTTTCACCGCATGCCCTACGCCTGGATAGAATCCAGGGCCAAAGAGTACGACGGCACCGCCGTCAGCCACCTGGAGGTGCCGACCCTTGTCGGAAAGTTCGGTATCAGCGCGTCCGCCGCCGGCGTGGCAGGGGTCTTCTTTCCCGGATTCGACCACTTCGACCTCGCCACTCGGATGGACAAGTACGGAATGGCCCATTGCACCTGGGGAAAACAGCGTGCCATCGAAGCTGGGCTCGATCTCATGGGTTATCTACTCGGCGAGATCACTGACCTTGATTACCCGGTAGACCTGTCGTTCGTCACGCCGTTTCAGCGCGACGTCTTCACGGCACTGCGAGAAGTCCCCCACGGCGAGACCATTACATACGGAGAGCTGGCTCGTCTCGCGGGCCACCCGGGAAAATCGCGGGCGGTGGGCTCGGCAATGCACTACAATCCCATCCCGATCTTCGTCCCCTGCCATCGGGTTATCTCGGCCAAAGGAGAGCTCGGCGGCTGGTCCGGGCCCGAGGGTTGGAAGGAATGGCTCCTCGAGCTCGAAGGCTGGGTAGTCGAGTAGGCAGGAAGCCGAAAAAACCATTGATAGTACTCTGCTCAGTACTATACTAAGTACTATTCAGGAGGCTGTCATGAATACTATTACCGCAAGCGAGTTGAAAGCAAGAGGGATACAAGTGGTTGGAGATGAGGTGACTACTATTTCATACAGGGGCAAACCCACGTACCTGATTTTGCCGGAGTCACATTTCGAAGCGTATGAGGCATTCCTGCTCGAACAGGCATTGAGGGAAGCGCGAAGCGATATCGAAGCAGGCCGCTATTCCACGGATCTCGATGAACATTTGAGGGAACTGGATGATGTATGAGATCCGCCTGACCGACTCGTACAAAAAGAGAGCTCTGAAATTTTTCAAGAAACATCCGAAGCTAAAAGGGCGATACAAAACGCTGATGCTTCTCCTTGAAGCGGATCCGTTCAACAAGGCGCTGAATATCAAAAAACTGTCCGGGCGAAAAAACATCTACAGGCTTCGATTGACAATTCACGCCCGCGTCGTGATCGAGATTCTCATCTCGGATAAAACAGTCACACCTATCGACATCAACACTCGGGCGAGTATTTATTAACCTCTCTTGCTTTCACCTATCATTCGACAGCTGCCGCTAACTCATGAAGCCATTCCTCGAGGTTGGTGTACCCGTCACCATCGCTGTCGCCGTTGGGGTCATCGGGCAGTGTCAACTCGTGATGGTTCTCTTCGAGGTCGGGCCATCCTCCCAGGTCGTCCTGACTGGCAATGATATTACCCGTAATGCTCTGAACATCGCTCACAGCCCGTTGGTCGACCTCATCTCGATCCTGTGGCCGTGCACCCACCGTAGCAAGCACCCATTCATAAACCTCATCACTGGGCAGCGGGACGAGCCCCTCCACCGCTAGCGGTGGACCGGTCGCTCTGACCTCCTCATCAACGGGGCTGTCGTCACTAAAAGACTTTTTCTGGTTAATGAAAGACCAATGGTCATCCGGGCCTTCATAGGTCTGCTCGCCCATGATGCTATCCGCCAGATAAATCCGACTGTCGGATTGAGTGCAGAGTACCTGGATGGAGTAGCCTGGCGGATTCGAGTTCACGCCGGTGATGATATGGTTGCCGATGATGCTCGCCTCGACCGGGCCATCGTTGGCTGCAATTATCCGTATTCCGCTGCCCATGTAGTTGTAGATGAGGTTATTGATCGCGACGGCCCTCACAGAGACAAAGACCGGATTTCGAGCGGCGTTGTGAGCGAAGAGATTTCCAATGACGGAAACACGTTCGGCAGACGAGGCGACGAAAAGGCCTCGCGAATGCAGGGTTTCCGGGTGCAATGGGCTGTGCAGGGCCTCGCTGAAAATGCAGTGGCGATACGTCTGATTGTCGGCACGTGTGTCGACCAGCTCATCGACGGACCAGCTAAAGGAACAGTGATCGATGACGACGTCCTCGCCACCCTGCTTCATGCAATCCCGTTCGAAGTAGTCCGGTCCGTCCAGGGCATCGCCGACGCGGAATCGAAGGTGCTGGATCAACACGTCAGGCGCCGATGCGCCGACCGAGAATTGCCAACCCCTCAGCGTGATCCCCGGCGAAGGAGCGGTCTGGCCGGCCACGGTGACGTAGGGATTCGATATGCCGATGTTGCTCTCAAGATGGATGGTCCCGGATACCTCGAAGATCACTGTCCTCGGGCCCTCGGCAGCGAGCGCCTCACGCAACGACCCGGGCCCGGAGTCGTTCAGGTTCGTCACCCTGATGACGGTCGTACTAGGCGGATCGAGGTGCCGCCCGCTCCCCGCGACCGTCTCCATGCCGAAGCCCTTGGCAAACGGGATGATGGTCAGAGGACCGTCCGTGTCACCATCCGTGTCACCGTCAGTGTCCGCGTCACCGTCCGTATCCGTGTCACCACCCCCGTCCGTGTCCGGATTTGAGGAGGCGTCCGAGTTACAGCAGGCGAAAACGGTCAACACATGACCGAGAACGATTAGAGAAGCCGCTAGCAAACGTCGCATTAGTCCATCCTTTTTTTTTACCTAATTACTAATTGTTTTGAAAAACAGCTTCGCTTGTCAAGCTTCTGTTACCTGCGTTCCTCGGCTATGCGCTTCTTGCTCGCGGCCCACGAGCAGATTGGGCAAACGGTCAGGTCATGACCTCTCGCCGGGCAGTGTTCTCTTCCGAAGTAGATGATCTGTAGATGAAGGACATTCCATTTCTCCCTTGGAAACACCTTCTTGAGATCCGCCTCTGTCTTCGTCACCGATTTCCCCGAGGACAGCCCCCACCTCGCCGCGAGCCTG
>JAUVDV010000139.1 GCA_030595125.1 Deltaproteobacteria bacterium | reverse complement strand
ATCCGTATCCGAATCGGTGTCGGTATCCGTTCCTCCGTCAACCTGTCTGCTCTCCACCTCGTCGCAGCCCAGGCTCATCGCACAAACGCAAACTATGAGTATTAAATTCCATCTAAAGGCAGTCATTCTTCCCTCCATTTTTATTGAACAAGGTTGAATTATACGGGAATTTCAAAGGAGGTGTCCGAAAAAAGGCAGGCTATTACTTGGCAACCTTCTTGATCTCCTCCACCAGCTCGGGCAGAGCCTTGAAGAGATCGGCCACGACCCCGTAATCGGAGACCTGGAAGATCGGCGCCTCCTCGTCCTTGTTGATCGCAACGATCACCTTTGAGGATTTCATGCCGGCCACATGCTGCAGCGCTCCGGAGAGGCCCACCGCGAAGTAGAGGTCCGGGGCCACGATCTTGCCTGTCTGGCCCACCTGGAAGTCGTTGTGGATATAACCTGCATCCACCGCGGCACGTGTGGCCCCGACGGCGCCACCGAGCAGATCGGCGAGATCCTCGATCAACTTGAAGTTCTCCCCCGATTTGAGACCACGGCCACCGGACACGACGACTCCTGCCTCGGCCAGATCCGGGCGCGTCGATTCCGCTTTTTCGAAGCCCAGGAACTCGATCTTGCCCAAAACTTCGGGGGCCTGCGGCACATCGATCTTCTCCACGGGGCTTGCGCCGGTTGAGCTGAACGCCTCGAACTCCGTGGGGCGAATGGTTATGATCTCCAACGGCGTGTCGATGACGACAGTGCCGTTCACGTTGCCCGCATACATGGGACGAGTGTAGTTGAGCTTGCCGTCGTTGAACGCCACCTGGACCACCTCGCTGGCCATCCCCGCACCCAGACGCGCGGCCAGGCGGGGTAGCACATCCTTGCCGGTTGACGAAGCCGGACTGACTACCACCTGGAAGCCGCCGTCCACGACCACCTTCTCGATGATCGGCGCCCAGCGCTCCGCGAGTGCGTTGTCGAGACCGTCCGCCTGTGCCAGGAAGACTTTCTGGGCGCCCAGGGCCGCGAGGGCTTCTGATTGTCCCGACAGGTCGTCGCCGAGGGCGAGTATGCTATAGGCCCCGCCTAAGTGTGAGGCTACCTCGGAGGCGAAGGTCACGGTGGAGTTTGTGGCCTTCTTGACCTCGCCGTCTTGAATTTGTGCAATTATCAGTACGTTACCCATGACATCCTCCTTGTCTACAGTACCTTGGCTTCGTCCTGGAGCTTCTGAACGAGCTCCTGAACTGTTTCCAGGATCACGCCTGCACTGCGCGCGGCGGGTTGGGTGAAACTCACGGTTCGAACCTGAAGCGTCTGGTCTACTCCAAGATCATCGAGGGTGAGCTTGTCGATGGGTTTCTTCTTGGCCTTCATGATGCCACGCAGCGAAGCATAGCGCGGCCCTTCCTGGTAATCCTTGCCCGTAGCGACGTTGTTGGTGACGCCGGTTGGGGTGACTATTCGCAGGTCTACCGAGAGCACTGCGGGAAAAGCGACCTTTACCTTCGCGGCGCCGCCGTCAACCTCGCGGGTGACTGTCGCGCTGGACAAATCCTCGGGAACCTCCACGTGGCCGGCGAAGGTGGCCTGCGGCCATCCGAGAATCTCCGCCAGCATTTGAGACGCCTGATTGGAGTCGCCGTCGACCGCCTGCTTGCCCATTATCACCACGTCGGGTTGTTCCTTCTCCACGATCTTCGCCATGGTTCGAGCGACTATCATGGCGTCCAACTTGGTGTCGTCGCCCGACACCAGGATTCCTCGATCCGCGCCCATGGCGAGGCATTGACGAATCTGCTGGGTGACCTCTTCGGGGCCGATGGTAACCACGACAACCTCGCCACGGAGCTTGCCGGATCCGACACCGTCCTCCAAAATACGCATCGCCGCTTCCACGCCGTACTCATCGAAGGGGTTGGGTTTCCACTCGAGTCCTTCCGACGTCACCTGCGTGCCGTCGCCGGATATCTTGACCTTGTTTGCGTTGTCCGGGTCTGCGACCCGCTTCATCGTAACGAGGATCTTCACGATCGGCCTCCTCACTGCTTTTCAAATGGGGTCTCGCCCCGTTTTTCTTCTACTTGAGTTCACTCCATATCAAAGTGAACGAACAACATAAAGTGATATAAGGAGTTCTAGAATGATGATCGTCATATTTGCGTTCGGATCAGCTCAGCGCTTCTTCCGAACAAAGCTCAATGGCTTCTTGAATCCGTTTCATCAGGGTGTCTAATGACTTGGCCTGTGTGTGGCATCCGCGAAGAGAAGGCACCGAGGCGATGAAGTATCCATCCTCGTTTTTTTCGATCACGACATTGAATTCTCTGGTCATTTCATGGCCTCCAGCTTTTCAATATTCTACCACAGAAACTGCACTAAACCAGAACCAGCTTGTTCGCCTGCGGGCCATTTTTACGATTGTCTGACGTCAATCTCAAAATGAATCCAACATCCCCTGAAAATGGTATGATCATTCCCTGAACGGAGGGGAAAGACGATGAACAGAATACATTTCTTTTTATTGATGGCCGCATTCGTCATCGCCGGCTGCTCGGACGACGACTGGTCGGGCAGCTTTGACAGTGGGACGACCGATACCGACACGGACACCGATACCGATTCGGACACCGACACGGACACCGATATCGACACGGACACGGATTCCGACACAGATACAGATACTGACACCGATACCGATTCGGACAGCGACACCGATTCCGATAGCGACACCGATTCCGATACGGATACCGACACGGATACGGATACCGACACGGATACCGACACAGGTCCGATCATGTGCAATCTAGGGGGATACAGCGGCGATTTTACGATCAACACACAATCGGATGTTGCAGCCCTCGCAGGATACACATCGATCTCGGGGCACCTGAATATCGACTGCCCGTCGTGTACCGACTTGGGCGAGTTGATTTGCCTCACCTCGATGGGTGGGGACCTGTTTATTTGGAATAACAACGCCCTGACGAACATTGACGGCCTGAGCGCCCTCACATCGGTGGGCGGGTACTTGCACATCGCCTACAACAACGCCCTGACGAACATTGACGGCCTGAGCGCCCTCACATCGGTGGGCGGGTACCTGTACATTGGGTACACCGCCCTCACAAATTTGAACGGTCTGAGTGCCCTCACATCGGTGGGCGGACACTTGACCATCTACGAGAACGACGCTCTGACGAACCTGAACGGTCTGAGCAACCTCACATTGGTGGGCGGGTACTTGCACATCTCCTGGAACAACGCCCTCACTGCCCTTTACGGTCTGAGCAACCTCACATCGGTGGGCGATTACTTGGTTATCGGGAGCAACGACGCCCTCACTAACCTGAACGGCCTGAGTGCCCTCACCTCAGTGGGCGGACTCTTGAACATTTTCGAGAACGACGTCCTAACAAACCTGAACGGCCTGAGCGTCCTCAACTCGGTGGGCGACGGCTTGATAATCTACGAAAACGACGCACTGCCCGACTGCGAGGTGTGCGACCTGCTGGACCAGATCACCAGCGGACCCACATTTACAAGTGCAAATAACAACCTCGACGACATATGCACGCCTGTCCCTGGCAACTGCCCCCCGTAGAGAATATTTGCCAAACCCCCGCCTTCGAAAAAGAATCAGATGACACCAAAGGAAACAGGCATGAACAACATCGCGGAATCGACCAAACCACTGAGCATCGAGGCCATAATGGAGGCGTCGCGCACAACAGGGCGATGGCATCTTCCGGTAACGCAACGAGCGTTCGAGTGGAAGCGGGAACAAGTCGCAAGCCTTGCGGACTCCGTGTTGCTGGGCTTCCCAATAGGCTCACTCCTGATAGCCAACCACGACTCCGACTACTACGTATTCGATCCCTCCGAGAAAGTACGGAAA
The DNA here is from genome assembly GCA_030595125.1 of Deltaproteobacteria bacterium. Classification (GTDB taxonomy): domain Bacteria; phylum Myxococcota_A; class Polyangia; order JAAYKL01; family JAAYKL01; genus JAUVAN01. Next base: position 5,561 of record JAUVDV010000139.1, on the reverse strand, counting down.
CGCGTTGAAGGCGGAGGAGCGTACCAGGAGTTGGTGCTCGATGGACAGCAACGATGCACTGCATTGTTGATTGCGTTCGATGGAGAGCCATACCCGGACGCCGGCGACCGGGAGGGGAGACATCTTTGGATCAACGTCCTGGAACATGACGCGGATTTTACCGAGTTTCACGAGAAGATGGCGCGGAAGTACATATACTTCTGGCACAAGATGCCCGGTGATGATGATGATCCCGGACTCAACAATCTCTCCTCCGGCGAAAGAAAACTGGTTGGACTTAAACGCAACAAGCCGAATCTTGGTTGGATTCCGCTCTCGACCTTGTACGCGCATGACCCAGGCAACGGCGACAAAAATGAACTGGCCGAGATGGCCGGTCTGAAAGCTGATGATTCACACAACGTGCTGGAGGAGGTTCTTCAGCGAATCAAGCGCGCAAAAACTCGTCGCAACATCCCCGTGCTCCACCTGGAGCCGGAACATCACGAGGATGCGCTGGCCCATCTTCATCAAGTGTTCATTCGCCTCAATACCAGCGGGACAGTCCTCACCCCACTGGACGTCTTCTTCGCAGGCGTGAAGAAGTTCTGGCCGGATGCGGAGGAACACGTCGCCACTGTGATAGACATGAGCCACGGACTACTTAGCAGGAAGAACGCCATCACCCTTATTGCCCGATGTGCGGCGAAAACACTCGACGAGGGACGGAATCCAACACGGCTGGATGCGAAGCTTCTCTCTGCGTTCACACAAAGAGGGGGAACCAACAAACTGGTCAATCGCATGCGCGAGATAACCCCGGAAGACGGTTCCAGCCTTTTTGAGCGTTCGGTCGATCAAGTGTGCGGTCTCCTGCAAACGAAACTCCACGCGGGTGCGCATCATCTTTACACGGAGGCCATCGCAGCAGCAGTCGGCTGGACGATGTCTCACGCGGAAAAGACTCAGAAACTCAAAATATCCACGCACTCCCGCAAGGCCATCATCGGGTTCGCCTTCTGGACATCATTTTACTCGGTCAGAAAGGGTCGTGACCGATTCGGCCGCAGAACCTTCCGCATTGCCTGGGACGCTGGAAAGTCCGGCGAGCCGTTCCCCAATTTCAATTCCGAAGACATGTGGGAAGTCTGCTTCGCCCATCAGATGGTCCTGGTTCACCTGCCACAAAAGCTCCCACGTCTCATCTGCCTGGGTGAAGGAAAGAGACATGAAGATTCCTGGATAATAGAGGATGGTCTTCGAAGCGCGAGGGCACTCTCCCTGGGCGTCTTCCAGAAGCTGAAGCACTCGCCCATAGACTGGGACCACATTCTTGCCGACAACTTTGGACGGAAAAAATGGCGCGACAGACACGGGTTGCACAAAGCTGTTTATCTCTTGGGCTCTACTGCCAACTTTGCCGGCATCGACGCCAGTGCAAACCGCGTACTGCAGGACAGATCACCGACCAGCAAGCTCCGAAGCGGCGACAAGTCGTACTGCAACCGTAATTTCATCAAGACCGAGCCCAACCTCCTCGAAGAAGAGGAGAAGCTTCTATTCGCGGTGGAGAGGACTCTCAATAAGGGCAAGATGGATAGCGCACACCGAAAGATGCGCCGGTTCGTCGAGGCAAGATCCCAAAGGATATGGGATTATCTTATTCACGTGACCGGGGAACCACCGTTGAGGAGAGATTGATCATGTTTGGTGGATGATGATTTCTCTCAGGTGGTCCTCAGGGTGGTGACACATCCCCCTCCGGCAGCTAAAAGGACGAAAACACAATCAATACAACCACTTGAAGCCCTCCGTGACTCCAGCGGGCATGGGTTGGGCGCGGGCAGGAGGTGTCTGACTGGAGTCAGGGTGGGGTGTGACGGATCTGTATGGATGGTTGCGGGGCGGAGCATGGGTTGTGCGGGGGCGGATGCGGTCTGACTGGAGTCTGGGTGGGGTGTGACGGATCTGTATGGATGGTCGCGATACCGAAACATCGGTTCGGCGCGGGCACGAGGTGCCTGACTGGAGTCGGGATGGGTTGCGACGGATCTGTATGGATGTTCGCGTGGCGGAACATCGTTTCGACGAGGGCACAAGGTGTCTGACCGGAGGCGGAACAATCAAAATTTCAAAACCGCTTTTGCATGTTCAATAAATGATGTAGGAAGAAATCGATTCAACAGACAAACCGACGAAGGAAGAAGGAGGCAAGCAGATGCCGAGATTGGACAATCCGAACACCGATCTGGATAGAGAGGCTTTTCTCATTCGCGCGCAAGAGACGGGGTTGAGCGATCACAAGGCCGGACGGAATTACGTGAGCGATGAAACACTGACGGCGGTCGGCGGTTTTCTCGGGGAGTTTCGTCCCGCGGTAAAGGAGTCGACCGAGAAGCTGGGCGCGCGGGCGAAGGAGACGCGCGAGGCGTCCGAAGCCGTCAAGCCGGTGGGCGTCTATACTCGGGACATATGGGAAGGCATCAAGCGGCGCGCGGCGCGCGAGGATCTGCCGGCGGAGGTTCTGACGTATTACAAGCTGCCGCTGAGCGGAGAGGTTCCCAAGCCGGGCGGGCGAGAGGCGTGGATAACGTTGGCGGCGCAAGTTGTCGAGGGGGACACGGACGCGGTGAAGGCGGGCTTCGAGGCTATATGCAATCCGAGCGCGGCACAGCTATCAGAGGTTGTGGAGCGGGCGCGGAAAGAGCTGTCGGATGTTGCGGGCGCGGATCGGGAGTACGACAACGCCCAGGAGGTCGTATCCGGGCTTCGCTCAGGGGCGGACGAACTGGTCGACGAGGTAGTAGCTGAACTCAAGTTCAACTTGAGGAAGATGGACGGGGCAAGCCAGCGCAGGATCATGCGCACGTACGGCGTTCAGTACAGATACATGAAAGGCGAGCCCCAGGATACGGACGACCCGGCTCCCACTCAATAGAACCGTAAAATCGAAATCCTTTTTCCGGCTGCGAACGCTAAACCAGAACCAACTTATTTGCTCGCGGGCCCACGCAGGAGACGATCATTCGGTCCTTCACCAGGTAGCGCCTGGCCGCCTCCACCACGTCGTCAGCGCTTGTTCGGCGGATCTTCCGGGGATACTCCTCGTCCATCTCGGCTCCGAGGCCGTACAGGTATCCCAGAGAGGCGCTTCCAGCCCTGGTGCCCGCTTTCTGGCTCCCGATGGCCCGCGTGCCGATCAGGTGCTGCTTGACACGACTCATCTCCGATGCGGAGGGCCGGTGTTCGCGGATCCGCTCCACCTCGTGGAGCATGGCGTCCACTACTTGCCTCTCCTGCCCGGGGCCGGTGCTCGCGTACAGGGCGAGATATCCCGGCTCGATTCCTTCCATGGAAATCGCTGTGACGGAGTATGCCAGACCCAGATCTTCTCTCACCCGCGAGAATAACCTTCCACCGTGGCCACCGAGGATCTCGACGAGGACATCCATGGCGTAGCTGTCCTGCGAATTGAGTGTGGTGCCCGGGAATCCCACCACCAGGTGCGATTGCTCCTTGGGCATGGTCTTCGCCACGTAAAGCGGCCCCTTCCTGGCTTTCCAGTCTGCCGGATCCCGGTGCGCTTTTTTGCCATTGGATTCAGTCACCAGGTGTCTCTCTGCCAGATCGATGACCTCCTGGGAATCGACGCCGCCCACGACCGCCAGCACCATCCTCCCGGCGCCGGTCGCCTTTCCGAGATATCCCTTCAGGGTTCCGGGTGTCAGGTCGCGTACGGTCTTTTCAGTGCCGAGCATTGATCTCCCGTACGGGTGATTGCGAAAGAGCTTCTCCTGAAACAGCTTGAAGGCCTGATAATCAAGGTTGTCCCGGCTCGCCCGGATCTCGTCGAGCAGAAGTTGTTTCTCCCGATCAATCTCATCCTCGTGAAGAACAGGTCGCCGCAGGCACGCGGACATCAACGCAAACCCCTCGGAGAAGTTACGTGAGAGAAACTCCCCATATACACCGAAGGTGTTTCTCCCGGCGAAGCCGGCTACTGAACAGGCCAGCGAATCCATCTCCATGGCGATCTGCGCAGCGTCCTTCGTGGTTGTTCCCCGCGTCAGGGAATTGGACAGCAGCATGGCCAGGCCCGAGTGAGCAGCACGCTCGTGCCTCAACCCGCCCATGAAAGCCGCGCGCGACGCGACGATCTTGGACGTGGCGTCAGCCTTGATGATCAGCGTGTCACCACCACTGAGCTTGTGAATTATGGTTTCGGGTCGCGAAGAGGTCTTGACCGTTTTGGCGGCCGCCTTCGCGCCCTGCTTGAGCGCGCCGGTAAGCGCGTCGTTCAGTTTTGCGCTGTTGACCTCCGGGGTTTTCCTTTTTATCCGAACCCAATCGACCTTTTCGTCGAACGTCCGCTGAGCGGGATCGGGAACCGTCACGGCGATGCTGGCGACGGACGGGGTCAGGTATTTGCGCGCCACCTCCAGAAGTTGACCGGGCTGGGCGGTGGCGAGGCCTGCCACATAACGCCGCTCGAGCTCCACATCGCCCGAGTGCAGGCCATAGTAACCGAGTTTTCGCGCAACGCCGTCGACCGTCTCCTCCACGTATGTCGACTCGCTCATCAGCATCGCCCGTGCCTTTTCAACCTCCCGCGGAGAGATGGCCTTCGCGACGAGTTCGAACACCTGCGTGGAAATTGCCCGGGTGAGATCCGTGAGTGCGCCCGGAGGCGCCACGGCAAAGATGGCGAAAACACCGACGTCTTTCAGGGTGAAGGAGAAGGCCCTCACGTCGCTGGCGAGACCCATCTTTCTGCGAACGATAGACTCCAGTCTCGAACTCGCGCCCTGGCCCAGGACCGCCGCCAGGAGTTCCAGCGCGGGAATATCGTCGTGCGAGAATCCGGGTATGGGAAATCCGATGGCGAGATTTGCTTCGGAAACGGGGAGCACACGGTGTACACTTCTGATCTTTCGCTGAACGGGTTGTGGCTTTCGTGTGGTGCGGCGGGGAATGCTCCTTGCTGGCCATTTCGAGAAAGCCTTCTTCGTCAGGTCCAGCATGGCACTCTCTTCAAAATCCCCGACGACGACGACCACGGTATTCTCGGGCACATACCAACGACGGTAGAACTTCTGGACTATCTTGCGATCGAAAGTTCGAACGGTCCCTGCATTGCCGATCACGGGCAACCCGTACGGGTGCTTGTTAAACACTCTGGAAAAGAGCATCTCCGTCGTTACGCGGGAGGGGCTGTCCTCTCCCATGCGGATCTCCTCCAGGATCACCTGCAGTTCGCTGGACAGCTCCTCTCCATCGAGGGCCGCGTGCTGGACCGCGTCGGCGAGCACATCGACACCCTTTGCGGCAAAGCGGCTCGCCATGGTCACGTGATAAACGGTCTCGTCGTGGGACGTCCACGCGTTGATGTATCCACCAGCGCGCTCAACGTCCCTGGCGATCTCGCCCACCGGGCGCCGCTGCGTGCCCTTGAATAGCATATGCTCGAGAACGTGGGCCAGGCCGGACTCCTCGGGACGCTCGTCCGCTTGCCCGGCTCTGATCCAGACCTGGAACGCCACCACCGGCGCAGCGTGGGACTCTCGAAGAATGATTGTCAATCC
>JAUVDV010000189.1 GCA_030595125.1 Deltaproteobacteria bacterium | reverse complement strand
TGTGCTGTCTCGGGAAGTTTCTTCGATGGTCTCTTCTTGGGATAACTTCTTGAGTTGCTCATGCAGACCAATATACCACACATGCCATATACTTCAAACTATGCTTCGGGTAGAAAAGCGACACCCTCCAAGGCTTCGGCGAGGCAGGCGGCGGACAATCGTCCTCCAAATTCGTCTTCGGGCCATCCTGCGAAGCTCGCTTGCGAGCGAAGCAGGACAAACGATCCCATTCAATGCTAGAATGCTCTCACGTTCAAAACGAAAGGTGGGGAAATGAGGTACTTGCTATTAGTGGCGCTTGCGACCGCGATGGCCGTCGCCGGCTGCAAAAACGATTCAAATCAGTTCAATCCGGATGCGAGCACGGACACTGACACCGACACAGACACGGACACAGACACGGACACAGATACGGATACCGACACCGATTGGGACGATGTCCATGTGTTCGATCCTGTTACCTCGGTCGACCTAAACGGTGTGTGGGGGTTCTCTTCTTCGGACATATGGGCGGTGGGCGATGGGGGTACGATCCTGTGGTTTGACGGCAGCACATGGAGCGAGGTGGACAGCGGGACCGACGCTGATATCCAGGCGGTCTGGGGTGCGGCCTCCGACGATGTTTGGGCAGTGGGAATCAGGGACGACGTCGGCGTGATCGTTCACTTTGACGGTGTGAATTGGACCGAGGCGCACGAGACCAACGTTCCCCTCACCGCCGTGGGTGGCTCAGGCGCGACCGACGTGTATTCCATCGGCATGGGGCCGCCGCTGCCGCTGCACTGGGACGGCTCCCAGTGGTCCGAGGTGGAAATGGAGGGGATCCAGGCGCAGGAGTTTTCCAATGTCTGGGCCTGCGCTCCCGATGAGGTGTTCATCATCGATCTGGATGGCGTTCACTACTACGACGGCGAGTCCTGGACAACCATCGCGCAGGGGTGGATCTCCACCCAGGCGGTCTTGGACGCATGGGGGCGGGCATCGGACGATTTGTTGGTCGCGGCGCAGGGAGGCGTCCTCCACTGGAACGGAGTTACTTGGAGCGATGAGATGGAGGTTCCCGACACAATGATGACCGCCGTTTTTGGCGCCGGCGATACGATCCTTGGTGTTGGTTTTTCATACGCCGAGAAATCGGAAGGAGACGTTGCGGTCGTAGCATTCGACGGCTCGACTTGGGCGACGGTCGACACAGGCGACAAGACCGTTCCCTACCTGGACGTGTGGGCAGCCTCCGAGAGCGAGTATTTCGTGGTCGGCGCCGCTGGCGGCATTGCGAGGTTGAAACTATAATCAGGGGGACCCCTTATAATGGTGCTGCCTCTCCAAGGTGCCAGTCATCTTTTTTTTACAGGCTCGCGTTAGCGAGCGAAGTGAGGACAAACGACAAACATCTTCCAAAGATGCTATGATCGTTTGTTCATGGAGGGGAAAGACGATGAACAGAATACATTTCTTTTTAGTGAAACTGCTCGTGGCCGCATTCGTGTGCACTGCGGGGTGCGACGACGGCGATGACACAACGGAGTGCGTCGAAGATTGTTATCAGGGCAACTACAACACAATGGACTTCTTCAACAGTGGGTCAACTACGGGGGGTCCTTTGACCGCCATCGAGAAACACCGGTGCATCGATGGTGACCTGAACCTCGTGGATGCGCTCGACGATTCCACGGAGCTTCCCTGTCTCGAAGATGTGGGCGGCGATTTGACCATTGCTCACAATACTTCTCTCTCCAGCCTCGAAATCTTGAGCGGACTTTCCTCTGTGAGCGGCGTGCTCGTCGTCCAGGAAAACGGGAGCCTGCCGTACTGCGATATCTGCGACTTTCTGCAGCACTTGTCGGCTTCCCCGTCGAGCGCGACTTACGAAGACAACATGGAGGATTCGTGCTGGGACGGCGTGGAGCTGACTTGTCCCTAGCCGATTCGTACGGTGCCCTCACAACGGGGTCAGTCACATTCACCCGCACCCCCCCCCTTTAAGGTGCCAGTCATCTTTTTTCCAGTCATCTTTTTTCCACAGTAATATCGCCAGTTTGAGGCTTCCGGAGTGTTCCGGACGGGTGATTCCAGGGGTTTCGGGGCTCCCGGAGTGCTCCGGGCGGGTGGTACAGCTGGTTTCGGGGCATCCGGAGTGCTCCGGACGGGTGGTTTCAATGGTTTTGCGCTTCCGGCGTGTGCCGGACGGGGTATTCAGTGGGTTTCGGGGCTTCCGGAGTGCTCCGGGCGGGTGGTTTCAAGGGTTACGGGGCTTCCGGAGTGCTCCGGAAGATGATGGCGGCCGGCTTTAGAGGGAATAGTCCTTGAACTCGGAGAGAAGGTCCGCGTCGTGTCGGAAGAGGTATTTGGCGGCGGATCGAACTTCGTACATCATTTTTTCGAGGAGCGTGGAGCACCGGTCGCGGGTAGCCTTGGCCTGGATCATGTCGCTCTTGTCCACGTTGAGCACCCGACCGAGTTCCGACGACAGACTCAACGCCTCGTCGGCGAGCGCCATGTCGAACCCGATCTTGCCGAGCTCGTTCTGGTACTTGCGCGCAAGCGCGTCCAGGGTTGAGAGATCCTGGAGCGTGTCCTGCCTGGAGCTTCCCTCGCGAATTTTACCCAGGGCGTGAGCGAGATCCTGGGGTGAGAAGCGCGTGTCGACGTAGCTGATATCGCGCAGCAGGTCGGCGCGTACCTCCACAGCCCTCGCGACCTTCTCCTTGAAGATGTCCGTGCGCTCGGGAGTGTTGATGATGGTCCACTCCGACTCGGAGAACTTGACCGCGAGCGCCATCGTGTCGAGAGAGAGCAAGTTGAACATGTCGAAAATATCGACGGACGCGAGCCTCTCGAACGTCGCGCTTTTCTTTGATGCCACCTTGAAAAGGCGCTGGGCCTCGACCACCCTGTTTTCAACCTTGTACTCGGGCGGCCTGATATTGGATTTGTCGAGCGCTTCGATTCGGGTGAGCATTTCGTCGAACGCCTGGTTCGGTGTCATCGATTCCCCTCCTTTATAGTGGCAATTTGAAAGGGAGTATCGGCGGCACGCCTATCGGGGTCAATAG
>JAUVDV010000149.1 GCA_030595125.1 Deltaproteobacteria bacterium | reverse complement strand
TGTGCTGTCTCGGGAAGTTTCTTCGATGGTCTCTTCTTGGGATAACTTCTTGAGTTGCTCATGCAGACCAATATACCACACATGCCATATACTTCAAACTATGCTTCGGGTAGAAAAGCGACACCCTCCAAGGCTTCGGCGGATGAACGAGTTGGTGTAAGGCCGTATTGGGCTTTGAGTTTGGCGGCGGTCTGGGCGATTTCTTTTCGGGTGGATGTTCTGGCCTTTGCGATGAACTGTTTTCTTATTTTTGCCTTTGGGACCCCGGCGCCTCTGGATTTCAGGAGTGGGATTGCCGGACGTAGCTTGGTGTACTCGAGTTCGGGCACGGCCAGGAGGCTCTCGTGACCGAAGGCCTCGAGGATGTCCATGTAGCTGTAGACGGTGGAATGGTCCATGTGGATCTCGGCGTCGACGAACGCCTTGAAGCTTCTGTAGCCGTCCTCTTTGTAGAGCGAGAGGTCCTTTATTTTCTGCAGCCGCTGGGCCATGAGCAGGAACGCGTGACCGGAGAGTTTGCCGAGGTACGCCGCCTCTGTTTTGAGGGTCTGGTAGTCTTCGGGGATGTCCTCGAAGACGTTGATGTAGTCCTTGTGAAAACGGGATATTTTGTCCCTGCCGGCTTTTATTGCAGATGCGGATGGGCGAGAGACTATCTTTGTTTTTGCGGTAGGTTTATTTTTCATTTTTTATATTGGGAAAGTTATTGTCCCGGGACAATAACTCTTTGTAACTGGGGGTGATTATTGAGTTAAACGGTGCTCAATGGTCAACCGGTCCTTTTTGTTTTTCCTCTTTTAAGGCCGCAGGCCTTGCGCGTATCGCGCATCGTGGCCGCGGGTTTTACACCCGCGGGATGATTCGGGGATAGGGGGTTCCTTATTGCCGCGCTCAGACAGTCCTCGGGGTTCCGAGGATAGCCCCGCACGGAGGGGTGGGGGGTGGAGGACAGCCGAAACACCCGAGTAGGAACAATTTTTATTTTTAATGATTGGAACAATCATTTGGATTTTCGTGCGGGGTATCCTCTCCACCCCTGCGGAACTCGCGCGGCGCATTTTTTAGCCCGCAGGGCTTGTGCGCGAAGCGCGCATCGTGGCCGCGGGTTTTACACCCGCGGGACATCATAGTTTCAGCGGTTAAGGAGACAGTTGTGTGGTCGCGGGCGGATTGGTAGATGGCGAGGATCAATTCCAGGCTCTTGCGTCCGCCACGGCCGTCGGTTGGGGTGTCGTCGTTGCCGTCCAGGGCGTCGAGTACGTTGTGCAGGTAGTTGGAGTGTCCAAAGCCGTACACGGCTCCGGGGCCGGGGGGCAGCGCGTAGTCGGCTGCGGCTACTTCCTTGTCGTCGTCGTCGTACGTGGCAAACTCCCAGGCGCTGACCTCGTTGAGGGCGGGGCCGCCCAGCTTGACGGTGCCGGTCTCGCCCAGGATGGTGAAGGAGCCCTCCAGGTTCTTGGGATGGGTGAGCATGGTCACGTTGATGGAGCCCACCGCGCCGTTGCGAAAGCGCAAGACCGCCGCGCCGGTGTCCTCGGTTTCTATTTTCCGGGCGAGCGTGGCGGTGGCGGCCTGGACGCTGTCCACCTCCCCGATAAGCCAGTGCATCATGTCCACGTAATGGGACGCCTGGTTCATGAACGCCCCGCCGTCCTGCTCCCAGGTGCCGCGCCACTTGGCCTGGTCGTAGTATTCCTGGGGTCGGGTCCAGAAGACGTTGACCTGGGCGAAGTAGATGCGGCCGAATCGCCCCTTGTCCACCGCCCGTTTCAATAACTGCACGGTGCGATTGAGCCTGTTCTGTTTTATGACAAACAGCTTCACGCCGGCGTCGTCGCACGCCCGGATCATCTCGTCCGCACTCTCAAGGGTGATGGCCATGGGCTTTTCGGAGACCACGTGGAGGCCGGCGCGGGCGCAAACGGTTGTGTGCCGGGAGTGCATTCCCGAGGGTGTTCCGATGATGGCGAGATCGGCCTTTGTCTTTTCGAGCATCGCGCCGATATCGGTGAACCAGGGAACGCCGTCGGCAGAGCGTGAAGCCTCAACAGCGCGCTCCTCGATGATGTCACAGACGCCTACCAGCTCGCAGCGCCCGGCGTTGTCGGCAATTGCGCGTAGGTGGTTTGTGGAGATTCGTCCGCAGCCTATGAGCACTGCCTTGTGTCTGGGTTTCACGTTGTTCATTTAGCCTTGTCTTTCCTGTTTGCCGACCCCACCCCCTCGGTCCCCCTCCCCACTGCAGGGAGGGGGAAGAAAAGGGGAACGCCGATCTATATAGAATCTGAGCTAGCCCCTCCCCGCAATGGGGAGGGGTTGGGGTGGGGTCCTCCCCGCGGGACGGGTTATTTCATCCAGTCGCAAAAAAGTTTAATTCCCTTTTCGATGGGTACTTTGGGGGCGTAGTCCAGCAGTTTTGCGGCCTTGCTCACGTCCGCAAATGTGATGGGCACATCGCCGGGCTGGGCGGCCAGCTGCTCTGTTTTCGGCGTCACGCCCAGGCCGGACCCGATCATCTGCACGAGATCTCCAAGGGCGGTGGTGGCCGATCCGCCCAGGTTGATGACCTCGAAACCACTACAGCGGTCTATGGAGGCGGTGAGCCCGTCGATGATGTCGGTGATGTAGGTGTAATCGCGGCTGGAGAGAACGTCGCCGTATATCTTGACGGGTTTATCCTGGAGCATTTTGGAGGCAAAGAGATGAATTGCCATCTCCGGTCGCTGCTTTGGGCCGTATACCGTAAAGAACCGCAGCGCGTGAACAGAAATGCCGTACAGATGGTGGTACGTGTGACACAGGACTTCCCCCGCCGCCTTGGTGGCCGCGTACGGGGAGATGGGGTGCATCACGTTGTCTGTTTCCCTGAAAGGCACTTCTTTTCTTCCGCCGTACACTGATGAGGACGAGGCAAAAACGAGCCTGTCCACATCATTTTTTTTGCAACATTCCAGCAGGTTGAGTGTGCCTTCGATGTTTACCCGCTGGTAGAGCGCGGGGTTCTCTATGGACGGCCTGACACCGGCGTACGCGGCGAGGTGAACCACGACATCGAAGCTGTTTTGAAAAACCTCATCGAGAAAGGCAACATCCAAAATGTCACCTTCCATGAGGGTGAAGAGGCTGCTGTCGGCAAATTCACTGACGTTTTGTCGCTTGATGGCGGGGTCGTAAAAATCATTGAAATTGTCGAGGCACACAACCTCGTCGCCCCTCTGAAGCAGCTTCCCGACGAGATGAGAACCTATGAACCCGGCGCCACCGGTCACGAGAATTCGCATGTTAGGATTCCTTTTTCAATTGGGCTAGTTCGATCTCCCCTCCCTGCAATGGGGAGGGGCCGGGGGTGGGGTCGCCAAATTTCCCGCGGGTGTAAAACCCGCGGCCACGATGCGCTCCGCGCAAGCCCTTCGGGCTAAAGGAAGGGGCGAACCCCGTTATTTATACCACTTTTGAAAACTATTCTGCGCGTCCACGTCGCCGTGATGGAGGGCGACTTTCTGAACGCCGGGGATCGCGTCGAGCCAGGCGGCGAGCTCTTTTCTGTCGGCGTGGGCGGACAGGCCGTGGAGTACGTCGACTTTCGCTCTCACGGGCACGTTGGCTCCGCCCAGTTTCACGGTTTCGCTGGGCCCGTCTTTGGCCCTTTCCGCGGCGCCGATGATGGCGCGTCCGGGGGTTCCGTGCGCCTGGTAGCCCACGAAGAGCACGTTGGTCTCGGAGTAGGGAAGCAGTTCCACCAGATGTTCCACGATGCGACCGCCGGTGCACATGCCGGAGCCGGCGATGATGAGCATGGTCTGCTTCATGTCGCGAAGACGCCGGGAATCGCGCCCCTTGCGCACGGCGTACAGGCCCTTGAAATCGAGCGGGTCGTCCTCGCGGGAGAGCTTGTCCAGCGCCTCCTCGTCGAAGAGTTTATTGAAAACGCTGTACGTCTCCGTGACCCGAAGGCCCATGGGTGTGTCCACGGCGACGGGAAGATTTTCGAGGCGGCCGGACTCCACCAGGTTGTCCAGGTGGTAGATGATGGCCTGGGTGCGGCCGATGGCAAACGCCGGCACGAGTATGTGACCGCCGTCCGCCCGGGCGCGCTCGATTATCTCGAACAGGTTTTCGCGCACCTGGTCCGGTCCGTCCTCGTGCACCCGGTCGCCGTATGTGGACTCCATGACCACCAGATCGAACGGTTTCGAGTCGTCCCAGGTGGTGTTGTAGTCCCGCAGGATGGGCGATTTGGGGCGTCCCAGATCTCCGGAGAACAGGATGCGGCTGCCGGGGCTGACTATCTCGACGCTGGCGGAACCAAGGATGTGTCCGGCCTCGCGGAAGGTGACCTGGAGATCACGGCTTGCGATGGGCGAGAAGGGCTCGTCGTACTTCATGGCCCGGGCCATGTGGTCGAACCCGCCCAGAAACGCCCGGACATCCCTGTGCCGGCCGCCTCGCAGCCGGATGGAGTCGCCGAGCACGATGCGCGCGATGGCCAGGGTGGCGCTGGTGCCGTAGATGGGCGCGTTGAACCCGGAGGCGAGCAGGGCGGATATGCCCCCCACGTGATCCAGGTGGCCGTGGGTCAGGAGCACCGCGTCGGCTTCGTAGGCGTCGTCGGGGAGCTCCGTCGGAGTGTTGTCTCTGCCGGGTTCCGCGCCGCAGTCCACCAGGAGCGTGATCCCGTCCAGCTCCACCAGGCTCATGGCCGGCGTTACTGTTTGCGCCGCGCCCAGGAAACTTACACGTCCGTTGGGTAAATCGTGTGTCTTGGTGCAGACGACGATTGGTGGTCGGGTCTGTGTCATGGGCTCCCCTGCCCCCCGGTTCCGGGGGATTGATCTCGATACCAGTTATAAGTTTTTTCTATCCCCGATGTCAGGTCGTGTTCGGCCTTCCAACCAAGGGCGCTCAGGCGGGTAACGTCAAGCAGTTTCTGTGGGGTTCCGTCGGGTTTTGACGTGTCCCACTCTATTTTTCCGGTGTATCCCACGATGGATCTGATCTTTTCGGCCAGCTCCCGCACGGTCAAGTCCAGACCGGTGCCCACGTTGAGAAAAGACAGCTCCCGGGTGGGTGTAAAATTATCGATCAGGAATACCAGCGCGTCCGCCAGGTCGTCCACGTACAGGAATTCGCGCTTCGGCTCGCCGGTTCCCCACATGGTGACCACGGGCGCGCCCTTTAGCTTTGCCTCGTGCAGCCTGCGGATCATGGCCGGCAAGACGTGGCTGGTGGCCAGGTCGAAGTTGTCTCCGGGGCCGTACAGGTTGGTGGGCATGGCCGAGGTGAACCGGGTGCCGTGCTGCCGGTTGTAGCTCTGGCACATCATGATGCCGGCGATCTTGGCGATGGAGTAGGCGTCGTTGGTCTGCTCGAGCGGCCCGGTCAGAAGGTACTCCTCCCGCAGGGGCTGGGGCGCGAGCCTGGGATAGATGCATGAACTCCCCAGAAAGAGGAGACTGTCCACCCCGTGCCGATGAGCCGCGTCGATGACGTTGGTCTGGATTTGCAGGTTTATCCGGATAAAGTCCGCCGGGAAGGTGTCGTTGGCAACTATTCCACCCACCCTTGCCGCGCAGAGAAATACGTACTCGGGTTTTTCAGCCAGGAAGAATTTGTCAGTGGCCCTCGGGTCGGTCAGGTCGAAGTCGTCGATATCGCTGGATACTACATTTGTATATCCGCCCCGCTCGAGTCTGCGCAGGAGAGCGGACCCCACCAGACCGTTCTTGCCCGCCACGTAGATTTTGGAGTTCTGCTTCATTTGAGGATCCTCTTTATCAGATTGATTATCACGAGTTGATCGTTTTCTTCCAGGGCTGGATCCACCGGAATGGCCAGAGTTTCTTTTGCGGCGCGCTCGGAATGTGGAAAATCGCCGGGTCCGTATCCGAGATCGGCGAAACACGGTTGCAGGTGCAGGGGCACGGGGTAGTAGATCGCGCAGCCCACGCCCGCTTCCTCGAAGGCGGCCTTCAGCTCGTCCCTCCTGTCGCACCGGACGACGTACTGGTTGAACACGTGGTCGTCGCCCTCTTTCACCGGGGGCAGGATGATCCCGGAAAACTCGCCCAAGGTTTCGCGATATTTGCCTGCCACCCGCCGGCGTCCTTCCTCCCATGCGGCCAGGCGCGGAAGCTTGACCGATAGAAGGGCCGCCTGGAGAGCGTCGAGCCGGAAGTTGCCGCCCACGAGATCGTGGTAGTACTTGACCTTCGCGCCGTGACCGCGAAGGGCGCGGATCCTGGCTGCGAGATCGTCGTCGTCGGTTATTATCGCTCCCCCGTCTCCCAGGGCGCCCAGGTTCTTTGCGGGAAAGAAGGAAAATGCTCCGGCGATTCCCATTGTGCCGGCGCTCGCGCCAAGATGGGTGGCGCCCACGGCCTGGGCCGCGTCCTCCAGCACCCACAGGTCGTGCCTCGCGGCGATGGCGTTCACTTCCGTCATGTCGGCGCAGCGACCGAACAGGTGAACCGGGATGATCCCGACGGTGTCGTCGGTGACGGCCTCCTCCAGCCGGGCAACGTCGATATTGAACGACTCGGGGTCGATGTCCACGAACACCGGCGTCGCCCCGAGGCGCGAAATACATCCGGCGGTGGCGAAGAAGGTGTAGGGCGTGGTGATCACCCGGTCGCCGGGCTTCACGTGAAGGGCCATCATGGTCGCGAGCAGGGCGTCCGTGCCGGAGCTCACCCCGATCGCGTGAGCAACCCCCACGTGGGCGGCCAGCTCGTCCTCGAAGCGCGTGACCGCAGGCCCGTTGATGAAACGACCGCTCGACAGCATCGCGTCGAAGGCCGCCTTCAGTTCGGCCTCGAAGGGCGCGTGCAGGCGCGGGAGGTTCAGCATGGGGATCATTTCAGTCGACTTTCTTCAATCGGTCGCCGTCCAATGAGTAACTCGATTTACATTCACCGCAACCGAGATCATCTCCGAGCCGAGCTCCGCACGAGCACATCCAGCCCACCTGTTGCGCGGGATTTCCCACAACCAGGACGTGTGGCGGGATGCTCTTCGTGACGACGGAGCCGGCGCCGACGAACGAGTATTCGCCGATAGTGTTGCCGCATACGATGGTGGCGTTGGCCCCGATGGTCGCCCCTCTCTTTACCAGGGTGCGCTCGAAGGCGTTCTTGCGTTCGACGTGGGAACGCGGTGTCGAGACATTGGTGAACACCATCGAAGGTCCGAGGAACACGTCGTCCTCGATCTCCACGCTTTCGTAGACGGAGACGTTGTTCTGTATCTTCACGTTGTCGCCGATGATCACACCCCTGCCCACGAAGACGTTCTGACCGAGGTTGCAGCGCTTGCCCAACACGCAGTCCTTCATGATGTGGGTGAAGTGCCAGATCCTGGTGTCCGCGCCGATCTCGCACGGCTCGTCCACAACGGCAGTCTCGTGAATGAAGTGATCTGTCATTGTCCGTCCCTTCGATCTCCCCTCCACGCGACCCCCCTCCCGGCCTCCCCCCACTGCGGGGGGAGGAGATCGGCGCTGATCGCCGTTCCCTTTTTCTTCCCCCTCCCTGCGGTGGGG
>JAUVDV010000053.1 GCA_030595125.1 Deltaproteobacteria bacterium | reverse complement strand
TGCTGTCTCGGGAAGTTTCTTCGATGGTCTCTTCTTGGGATAACTTCTTGAGTTGCTCATGCAGACCAATATACCACACATGCCATATACTTCAAACTATGCTTCGGGTAGAAAAGCGACACCCTCCGGGCCTACGGAGGGGCCGGGATGGGGTAACCGATCTAGTTCTTCTTCTTGAAATCGAGCATGAACTGGGCGAGGCTGACAGCGCCTTCGATGGGCATCGCGTTGTACATGGAGGCCCGGCAGCCGCCGACGGAGCGGTGGCCCTTGAGACCGGAGAATCCCGCGTTGAGCGCCTCGGCAATGAACTTCTTTTCGAGATCCTCGCTCGGCAGTCGCCACACGACATTCATTCGGGATCGGGAAGCTTTGTCGACTGGGCAGCGGAAGTAGCCGTCGGATTCGTCGACGGCGTCATAGATTGCGCCCGATCGCTTGACGGCCAGATCCTCGAGGGCGGGGAGCCCGCCGATATCCTTCATCCAGTCGAGGGTCAGCTTCATCATGTAGATGGCAAACACGGGAGGCGTGTTGTAGAGGGAGTCCTTGGGCGCGTGGGTCTTGTAGGACAGGTAAGCGGGCAGGTTGTCCGCGGCCTTTTCTACGAGATCCTTGCGGATGATGACCACTCCGAGGCCTGCCGGCCCCATGTTTTTCTGAGCGCCAGCGTAGATCATGGAGATCTTTTCAATGGGCACCGGCCGCGACAAGATGTTGGAGGACATATCCACGATGAGCGGCACGTCGCCAGTGTCCGGATACTCCTGAAGTTCGATCCCGCCGATGGTTTCGTTGCTGCACAAGTGGACATAGGCGGCGTCGTCGCTGTTCTTGATCTCGCCGACGGCGGGCATGCGGGTGTATTTGTCCGCTTCGTTGTCCCATATCACCCTGGTGGAACCGATCTTCTTCGCGTCGGAGATGGCCTTCTTGGCCCACGTGCCCGTGTTGACGTATTCGCCGGTCTTCCCTTGTGGCAGGAAGTTCATGGGGATCATCGCGAATTGGAGGGTGGCGCCTCCCTGAAGCAGCAGCACGTCGTAGTTGTCCGTTACTCCGAGAACCTCTCGCACGTTGGCCATTGCCGCACTGTGTACCTTGTCGTAGTGCTCGCCTCGGTGGCTCATCTCAATGAGGGACATCCCGGCGCCCTCGTAATCCATAAAATCTTCTTGAGCTTTTTTTAGCGCCGATACCGGGAGTGTGCAGGGGCCGGCAGCGAAATTGAATATTCTATTTTCCATTGCGGTTCCTCCCTATTTTGCGGTGAATTCCTCGAAGATTTCGACGCAGATGTCGCCGATCCGAAGCAGGTTCTCTTTGCTTGATGCGCCGATGTGCGGCAGCATGACCGTGTTGGGTGCACTTGAGATGGGCGTGTTTTCGGGCGGATCCGAGTACCACACGTCGGTTCCGTAGCCCGCCAGTTTGCCCGATTCGAGAGCGGCGGCAACGTCCTCTTCCACCACGCACTTGCCTCGCCCGGTGTTGATGATGACGGCGCCGTCCTTCATCTTGGCGATGGTGTCCTTGTTCAGCATCCCCCTGGTTTCATCGGTTAGCGGGGTGTGTAGCGATATGTAGTCCGCGCCGGCGATGACCTCATCGAGGGTCGCCATCTCCGCGTGATCGGAGCTGTCCACGTACTTGTCGTATGCGATTACCTTCATTCCGAATGCTCTGGCTCGAATGGCCACCTCCGTGGCGATGCGGCCGATACCGATGAGCCCGAGGGTCTTCTTGAACAGCTCCGTGCGCTTGATCTGTTTCTTGCGCCAGTCGCCCTTGACCATTCCCTCGTGACCGAAGGGGATACTGTTGGGAACCGCCAGCATCAGAGCCATGGCCACCTCGGCGACCGCCACAGAGGACGCGGTCGGAGTATTGCGAACTTCGATTCCTTTGGATTTCGCGTATTCCACGTCGATGTTGTCTATGCCGACCCCGCCGCGGATGATGAGCTTGAGGTTCGGGGCGCTGTCTATGTACTCTTTTGTGCATTTTGTTTTTGAGCGAACGAGCACGGCCTCCGCTTCACTCTGTCTTCCCTTGTCATCGAAGACCTCCCCGAATTTGGTCAGTCGTTCGGACAGGGACGGGTCAAAAGCGTCGGAAATGAGAATTTTCATGGTTTTCCTCCTTGGTCTTTGGGCCCAGTTGATTGCCGCAGCAATTTATTGTTTTTTGGGCGGGAACACAACCTCATTGGGCATGGTTTCCGATTCAGAGAAAAAGCAACGCTAAAAGGGAGGAAATCAATGTGCGGCGCGCCGGGATCGTATGGCACCCGCAGCCTGATTTTTCCGGGTTGTCGCCACCGTCGGGACAGGCGTCGACCCCGGCGTTCAGGTCGTCGCAGTCATCCACCGGGCCGTCGTCCGTGCGGGTGATTGTCCAGGAGACCGACGTGGTCATGAGGTTTTTGGTATCGACCATGACCATGCTTGTGAGATCGGAAACGGTTACGGTGAGCTGATGTTCGCCTTGATCCACGCATTTGAAGAGGAATTCAAGGTCTGCGGAGTCGGACCATGACAGCAGCTCTCCGTCCAGATCCCATGTGTACGTCAGGGTGTTCGGATCGGGTTCGACCGCTTCGACTACGAACTCGATCGAGTCGCCAAAGACGCCGTCATGTGAGTTTTGGGAGGGGGAGTAGGTGTCCACGGGCTCCACGAATCCGTAGTAGGAAAGCACCATCTGTTCTGTGCATACGGCGCAGAAGTCGTTGTTCAATGATCGCATGACGCACTCGTCGACCGGGCGGAAGAGCCCAACGGTCTGGTAACACGCGCCCTCGTACGCGCCCACGGGCTCCAGATTGTTCACGGCGGCGGATTCGGGAGTGGGAAGTGGTGTGTCTTCGTTGACCCAATGATTCCACTTGAGATCGTCCCGGTCGGAGGTGAACGAGATATTTGGGAAGATGTCTTCGCAGACATACCCGGGATAAGGGCTATCGTACTCGTCTCCGAGACCGGCGATGGTGTGGCCGAACTCGTGAAAGGGGATATCTTTGGCTACCGGGCTGATGGACGCGATGGCGACCGTGCCGCCGGATCCGCCGTATTGCTGGTCGTTGACCATCAGCACTACGACGTCGTGCGCCGGGTACTGTGCGCCTGCCACGGACAGGATGGTCGAGTAGTCGCAGCAAATGAGATGTTCGAGCCCCGCGCAATCGTACGCACAGTCGTAAAACGTGTCCGCGAATTCGCTCATTGAGGGGTGGTCCGCGCCGGATTCGTTGGAGGCGGTTGAGATCGTGACTATGTTGAAAAATTCCCGATATTGATTCGACGGCCACTTCAAGAACAGATGATCGATGGCGTTCTGCGCGTCGGAGGCGAAGTCCTGCTGCTCCCCGGAGGTGTAACCGTCTCCCATGATCACGAGATCTATCCGGTTTTCCGACAGGCCGTTGTTTTCGACAATATCGAGTGTGTGTTGTCCCTGAACGGTGACCGCGGGCAGTGATGCGCAGAGAAAAGCCGCGATAGCAAGAACTCTCATGGTCGGATCTGGGCCAACAGTTCCGCGTCCTTACGGTCGCCGCCCGTTGTCGACCTGTAGAGGCGGATCACCTGGAGATCGTCGTGCGCGGGAACGGTCAGGGTGATGATCCGGTCCTCGACGGGAACGAGTTGTCCCTCGAGCTGGCCGTCCTCGCCGGGAATCTCTGCGCGAATGTGGTCCTCGAGGCGAAAGCCCCGTTCGGTCAGAACTTCGCCTGTGGAATTGTGCGCTCGATAGAAAGCCCTGGATTTTGAATGCGGATCCCTCCGGTTGATGGTGTTGGGGGCCTCGACGACGTCGATCACCTCCGCTCCCTCCTCCCCGAGGCGGATGGTGAGGCGCAACATACGGTCCGGGCGTTCGCTCCGGTCAACATGCACATCATCGACGGATGAAGGATGGACGTTGCCGGTGGCGCCCTCCGGCTGGACCGGTCCCCTGGAACTACAAGAGCAGAGCGCGAGAAGAACGATCGCGATGGGCACTGTGCATGGATGAAAGGACATGGTGATCAGGAGCGGCCGGCGAGCAGCCTTTTTACCTTGAACAGGAGATCCGCAAAATTGAAAGGTTTGTCTATATGATCGTCCGCTTCGTACAGGGGCGAGGTCATTTCGTTCAGGTTCTCCCCGATGCCGGTGAGAATCATTACCGGGGTATCGGATATCTCCTCGTCGGACCGGATGGACTTGCATACTTCCCAGCCGTTCATCCGGGGCATCATCACGTCGAGAATGACCGCATCGGGTCTCTTCTCCTTGACCAGATCCAGCGCGTCGGCGCCGTTTGAAGCGGTGATGATTTCACATTCGAGGACCTGGAGTCTCTTGAGTAGAATTCCGATCAACTCGGGGTCGTCATCGGCGATCAGGAGCAGGGGTTTCTTCTTTTCATCAGTCATCTATTTTCAGGCTGGCTGAAAACCAGGCCCATGTCAAACGTACCCAAAAAATACAGGAGCCGTAGAGGCCTTTGATTGACAACGACAGCGTGCCGAATATCATCAGTCAGGTATCGGGCTTGTGACAATGGGCTTTTTGAAAGCGGTCTCCATCATCTTCCCCTTCCCCTATCTCAGGGGAAGGCCGGGATGGGGATTTTGGCAGTATGGAGAAAACGATAATGTGGTATCGCAATTTAACACTATTCACGGTGTTGGGGGTTGTTCTTTCATTCGCCGTGGGGTGTGTGGATCAGAAAGAAAACAATAATACAGGCGAAGGCGGCGACTACTCCACTTGCGATCCTGTCCCCATCAACAACCAGATGGTGATCTGTGATGATTTCAAGGCGGCGGTAGAGGAGCTGTGCGGTTTCAACCTTACAGTGGAACCGTGCGGTTGCGCGGCAGCAATTACAGGTTGCACTGCGGACCAGGCCTGGCTCGCTTTAATTCTCGACTGCAGGACAAGCGCCCCCGATTGCCCCTCGTACATCAATTGCGTTGGAGCTGTCGGAGAAAGCCCGAGCGGATGCATGGCCCCGGCGTCATGGGACTGCATCGTAACCTCCACGCCGTCCTGATCTTGCCCAACCCAACCTGTATGTTGTCGATGCTTCCAGGGGAGCTCTCGGATATGGCGATCGCCCTGGGGTTGCCGGGTTACCGGGGCTCTCAGCTTTTTTCCTGGATTCACAAGCGGGGAGTTACAGATCCGGAGGAGATGACCAATTTGCCAAGGGAGTTGCGGGACCATCTCGCAACCCTCGAACCGATCCTCCCCATGAAAGGGGGAACGGTGCTTCGCTCATCGGATGGAACACGGAAGTTGGAGGTTGTTCTTGCGGATGAGGCGAGGGTTGAAACGGTGCTCATCCCCGATGGCGATAAACTCACCCAGTGTATCTCCACGCAGGTCGGCTGCGCGGTGGGTTGTGTCTTCTGCCGCTCCGGAAAGGACGGGCTCAAGAGAAACCTGACCGCAGCGGAGATCTTGGGACA
Source organism: Deltaproteobacteria bacterium (assembly GCA_030595125.1). Taxonomy (GTDB): domain Bacteria; phylum Myxococcota_A; class Polyangia; order JAAYKL01; family JAAYKL01; genus JAUVAN01. The sequence continues at coordinate 30,328 of JAUVDV010000053.1, read as the reverse complement.
GATCTTCCTGGGCAGGGGTGAGCACCTCTCGGGTGAGCGACTGAGCAACGTGGTATTGATGGGGGTGGGAGAGCCGCTGCACAACCTGGAGCGGGTCCTGAGCGCGATCGAACTCATGGGGCATCCCGACGGTATCGGGCTCTCGAGCAGGAGGATCACGTTGTCGACAGTGGGTATCCCGTCCGGGATCGACCGACTCGCGAAGGCCACTTCGGGGAAGACCGCCCTGGCGATATCCCTCCACGCGGCCGACGAGGAAACCAGGAAGCGGCTGGTCCCGGGGGTCAGTGCGAGCCTCGTGGATATTGTCAAAGCGCTGAAAAGATACCCCCTTCCCAAACGGCGGCGCTTCACAATCGAGTACGTGCTGGTGAAGGGGATCAATGATCGCGATGTCGATGCGAGAAACCTGGTGCGGCTCCTCTCGTCGCTGAAGGTGAAGGTTAACCTGATTCCCCTCAACCCTCACGACAGGACCGACCTGATGCCTCCCGACGATGGGCGCGTGGCCGCTTTTCAGAAGATCCTCACGTCCAGGGACGTATCCGCCTTCCTGCGCAGGCGACGAGGCGCCGACATAAATGCGGCGTGCGGGCAGCTGCTGGCTTGAGCGAAAACGGTCGAATGTGCTACCCTCAATGCCACGTTAGTTTTGCAACGTTCGGAACGCATGCCATGACTATGTATTGTCCTATCTGTCGCACCAATTACTCGGATGCGGATAAGTTTTGCCCGGTGGATGGGATGAAGCTCTTTTCCAGGAAAGACGAGTTTGTAGGCACGACCTTCGCAGAGCGATACCAGTTGCAAAAGAGGATCGGCGCCGGGGGCATGGCCATTGTCTACAAGGCTTTGGATCTGCGTAACAACGAGGTGAGGGCGATCAAAATACTGAGGCCCGAGCTTGCCGTAGACTCCACGCAACGCATCAGGTTTTTGAGGGAGGTCAAGGCCGCTCGTGCTGCCCGGCACGACGGCATCGTCGAGATCTTCGAACTCGGGGAGTTGCCGGACGGCAATGCGTTTTTCGCGCTGGAGTATCTGGACGGGATCACGCTGGCCCGGCGCCTGGATCGCGGATTGTTGCCCCTCGCCCAGGTTTTCGACATCATCCTCCAGGTGTTGAGGGCCTTGCACGGGGCGCACAGTCTGGGAGTGGTCCACCGGGATATCAAATCCGAGAACATCATGCTGATCGAGGATGCCGACGGGGGAGAGCGCATCAAGATCCTCGATTTCGGCCTGGCGCGCATGAAGGGCGATCTTAGACTAACCGCTACCGGGCAGGTTTTCGGAACCCCGGAGTACATTTCACCGGAGCAGGCAACAGGAGGGGACGCAACACCTATCTCGGATCAGTATGCCGCAGGTATCCTGTTCTACGAGATGCTGACCGGTCGTACGCCTTTCGTCGGGGCGCCCGGCAAGGTGCTGTTCGCCCAGTTCAAGAGCCAGCCAGTGCCCCCGTCCAGGACAACTATATCCCGTCCCGTCCCCGGGAAGGTCGATCCGGTGGTTCTCAAGATGCTTGCCAAGATACCCGATGATCGATACCCCGACGCCGAGCATGCAGCTGCCGCAATCGAAGATCTCGCGCAGCAACTCCTGTGATCACAGCGGATTTCAGAAGGACGGCCGGGTTCCTGTCGATTTTTGTCTACCTCGCGTCCACGTCGATCGCAGGGTGTCTTCCGTGGGCCGGCGTGGTGAATGGTGGCGAGACCGGATCTCTGGGGACTGCATCCCGAGGGCTCCTCCTGGGCGGTGAGCATCTTGCGAAAAGAGGGGAGCATTTTCGTTTTTATCGCGCGCGAGATCGACGCTACGGGATTCGGGAGCTGACGGGACTCGTGCAGAGGGTATCCAAAACGTTGGATCGCGAGTTTCCCGGAACGGTGCTTCTCCTGGGAGATCTGAGCGGGCAGGGTGGGGGATTCATCAGCGAGCATCACTCCCATCGCAGCGGGCGGGATGTGGATCTGGCGTTCTTCGTTACCTCTCCGTCGGGGAAGCCGATTCACGGGTGGCCCCTCACGCGATTCGATCGTTTCGGCGCAGGCCTCAGGGAAGAGACGGTCTGCCGGTTCGATGCACAGAGAAACTGGATGGTGGTGGAGGCCCTCATCGCCGATGAGGAGAGCCGCGTTCAATGGATATTCGTGAGCCACGGGTTGAAGGCGATCTTGCTGGAGTGGGCGCTCAATCACGAAAGAGACATCGAAATCATTCGCAGGGCCGCGTCGATCCTGCATCAGCCCGGGGATTCGGCGCCTCACGACGATCATTTTCATGTGAGAATCTATTGTCCGGATGGCGCCGCCGGCGCCCGCTGCAAGGACCTGGGACCAGTGTGGCCGTGGATTGAAAAGGGCGAGCATGGCAAGCGGTGGACAACCAAAGAACTCATGGCCCTGGCCCTGGATTAGTCATCATCCACATTCACTTCGATCTCGAACAACTCCTCGGTGAGGTCCACGATGGTGTCTGCTCTGACGCCGGAGAGCTCGCGGTTGGTGGTGCGAAGACGATCGGAGATAACCTGCAGGAAACTCCACAGGAGCTTGGTGGCGAGCCTGGGTTTTTTTCGGATGATCTCGAAGAAGTTTGTCCGGCCGATTTGAAGGAGCTTGGTGTCGGTGAGGGCGGTTACACTAGCCGAGCGCGGCGCCTTGTCGATTAGCGCCATCTCTCCGAAGTGGTCGCCGTCGCGAAGGGTCACGATCTCGGTTTCGCCCTTGTGCACCTTGACGTTTCCCTTCAGCACGATGAAGAGATCTTCACCCTCGTCACCTTCCGCGATGATCTGTTCGTTGGGGCCGATATCATTGACGGTGGTGATGTTCATTATCAGGACGAGTTCATTGTAGGTCAGGAACTTGAAGATCGGCATTCGCCGAATGGTTTCGATCTTCAGTTCTATTTCCTTGTTGAGTTCGGAGGCCTTTCCTTCGGCGTCTTCGAGACGGACGACGATGCTGGTGATGTTGTCCTTACCCCCGCGCTCGTTGGCCATATCGATGAAGGCCCCAGGGATTTCCTTGAGGTCATCCGCACCCTCTACAACCGGCTCGATCTCTTCGTTTTTCAGGTAGCCGGTGAGTCCGTCAGAGGCGAGCAGAAACAGATCGCCCGGCAACACATCGAAATCCATGGTGTCCGCTTCAACGCTCTCGTACACGCCTACGGCGCGGGTGACGGCGTTTTTATACGGAGAGCTCTCGGCTTCGGACGCGGCCAGTTTTCCGCGCTTGATGAGCTCGTTGACCAGGGAGTGATCCTCGGTCAGTTGCACCACTCGGCCCCCGCGAAGGAGGTAGATCCGGCTGTCTCCCACGTGGGCAATGAACCCCTTGTTGCCGATGATCAGGAGGCCTGACAGAGTTGTTCCCATTCCCCGCTTTTCGGTTTCCTTTTCGGCGAGATCGTGGATCTCCACGCAGGCTTTTTGCACTGCGTGTTCCAGGAGGCTCAGGACATCGCGTGTGGACGCTATCTGGGAGCCTTCCTTGTACGAGTCCAGCAAGTCCTTGTTCTGGCGAACCACGTCTCTCATCTGGTTGACCGCAATGCTCGAGGCGACTTCCCCGGCAGCATGACCGCCCATCCCGTCAGCCACCACGAACAGGTTCAGCCCCTTGTCCACCAGGAAGTTGTCTTCGTTGTGATCGCGGACCCGACCGACGTCTGTCGCCGCCCAGAAATGAACATTATCTCCTGCATGTGTTTCGGCCATCCATACCCTCCCGAGGGTGTTGAGTTGTTCAGAACCAACTAAATAGCAGAGAAATCCCGACCATGTCGCATTGTTTTACAGTTGAACAATATTGAAAAATTCATCAACCGTTCTGATTGTGCAAATACTGTAAGACGAGAGGAAATGTTAAATTGTTCTTTATATGAGTATAATTATATGGAAAAAAACTAATGACTTGACAACTAAGCTGATGAACGTGGGTTGTTTGCATGGCTGAGTTTTATCTCGGCAAGGGGTTGTCGGCGATGATTTATTCGGGAGGAATCATGAAAAAACCAGGATTTGCAATCATTGTAACCTTTCTTGCGGTCTGCCTGATCGCGTGTGAGGACGGAGGCGGATCAAGCCTGGTCTTCGATTCAGGTACCGATACCGACGCGGACACCGACGGCGATACGGATTCCGACAGTGATTCGGATTCGGACAGCGATTCCGACAGTGATTCGGACACCGACTCTGATACTGATTCAGATACCGACTCTGATACTGATTCGGACACTGACAGCGATACGGACAGCGACACCGATACGGACATGGACGCCGGTCCCGATTGTATCGACAATGACAGCGACTGGTGGTGCCTGCCGTTCGACTGTAATGACAGCGACTCCACCATCCACCCCGGTGCCATAGACTGGGAATCCGACGGCATCAACCAGGACTGCGATACGGAGACTGACGAAGGTCCTCCGGATACGGACATCACCTGCGGCGAAAGCGATCTGCCCATTACCATCGATCACGCCAAGCTGATGATCCTGCTCGACTACTCCGGATCCATGAACAGCGGAACACCAAACAAGTGGCTTTCGGCCAAGACCGCGCTCAACTCTGTGCTCACCGGTTCTCTGGCGGGAGGACTTGTCGACTTCGGCTTCGAGTACTTCCCCATCGGCACGGGTTGTGTTCTTCATTCCTCGGTATTCATGGACTGCTTGCCGGGCGCCGCCCACGCCTCGAGCATCGCCACGGCGATCAACGGACTGTCCACACCCGCCGGCACCAATCTCACTCCCCTGTATCTGGCGATGGCCAAGTTCCTCAACTCCTTTTATGCTCCTGTGTTCCTCAACGTGGCAGCCAACCCCAACGCCTATCTGGTGCTGGTGGCAGACGGCGACGATCACTCATCGTGTGGTGGGCACTCATCGGCTCAGCTCGGCGCCCTGGCGGCCAGCCTGAACTCCATCGGGGTCACCACCATCATGGTGGGTTTCGGAACCGGGGTCTCGACGAGCACTCTTCTGGCAATCGCCAGCAACGGTGGATATACGGGTTACCCGCCGGCGGGATATTTCACCGCAGAGAACGCGACCGAGTTCGAGGACGCCATAGAGGACATCGTAGCCGACATCGTGCCGTGCACCTACCCGGTGCCGCCGCCGTCGAGTCCGGACTACGATCCCGACGAGGTTAATTTCTATTTCGACGGCGTGCTCGTGCCGTGGAACTCCGACTGCAACCAGACGCCTCCGGGAGTGAACGTAGGCTGGAGATGGACGACCGTACTCCAGGACGAGGTGGAGTTCTGCTCCATCACATGCCAGGATATCAAGGACGGCCTCGTCACCGATATTACCGCCACATTTGGTTGCCCCTCCTCGACTTCGTAACCATCGGGAGGATCGATGGGAAAACCGGGGTTTGTTATCATTATTCCCTTTCTCGCGATCAGTCTGATCGCGTGTGAAGATGGAAGCAGTTCAAGCTTTCTTCTCGATTCGGGCGCCGATACCGACACTGACACCGATACCGATATCGACACGGATACCGACAACGATACGGACAGCGACACCGACTCTGATACTGATTCAGATACCGACTCTGATACTGATTCGGACACTGACAGCGATACGGACAGCGACACCGATACGGACATGGACGCCGGTCCCGGTTGCGTCGACAACGACAGCGACTGGTGGTGCCTGCCGTTCGATTGTAATGACAGCGACTCCACCATCCATCCCGGCGCCATAGACTCGGAAGGCGACGGCATCAACCAGGACTGCGATACGGAGACCGACGAGGGTCCGCCGGATACGGACATCACCTGCGGCGAGACCGATCTGCCCCTGACCATCGATCACGTCAAGTTGATGATCCTGCTCGATTACTCCGGATCCATGGCTGGAACCAAGTGGACATCGGCCAAGAACGCCCTGTATCAGATTCTTGTGGCCGGCTCGTTGCCGTCCGGACTCGTCGATTTCGGATTTGACTATTTCCCCCGCAGCGGAGACTGCGGAATGGCCATGAGTGTGCAGACGGACTGCGCCTGGGGCCCAACCCATGCGACCAATATCTACAACTTCATAAACGGAATGTCTGCTCCAAACGGTCTCACGCCGCTATATCTGTCGATGAACCAGTTCATCAATACAATGTATGCTCCTGTTTTCCTCAACACGGCCGTCAACCCCAACTCTTATCTGGTGCTCATCGCCGACGGTGACGACTACGGATGCGGCACGTACAGCGACATTCAGCTGGGTAACATGGCCGCGACCCTGTCCAGTGTCCTCGGAGTCACTACAATAATGGTGGGCTTTGGGAGCGGGGTCTCCACGACCACTCTTCTGGCCATCGCAAACAATGGCGGATATCCGAGCTACCCGCCGGCGGGATATTTCACCGCTGACAATGCAGCCCAGCTCGAAACCGCGCTTCAGAGTATCGTCAACGACGTTGTGCCATGCATCTACCCGGTGCCTCCGCCCTCGACTCCGGACTACGATCCAGACGAGGTGAATTTCTATTTTGACGGCATACTCGTGCCGTACAACTCCGACTGTAATCAGACTCCTCCGGGAGTGGGCATAGGTTGGAGATGGACGACCCCGGCACAGACCGAGGTGGAGTTCTGTCCCACAACCTGTCAGGACATCAAGGACGGCAACGTCACCGATATTACAGCCACCTTCGGCTGCCCCTCATCGACTTCGTGAGTTGACCCCATCCCGGCCTTCCCCTGCTGCGAGGGGAAGGGGAAGATGATGGAGGCCAGCTTCAAATTCATCCCGGTTCAGCGAGCGGCCATCTCGTTGCGCAGGGAGGTTCGCCGTTGCGCGCAGCTTTTGACAAGGCGTTCGGCTTTGTCCAGGGAGTTCGTGACGTCATCCACCGCAGCCTGGGCTGTCTTTTTCAATGACGAGAGGGCGTCGACCCCGGAGTCTCGCTGTGTGTCGAGGCTGGATTCGACCGCCGCAACCTGACCGCGTGCCTCGTGCAGTTTGACCGTGGCCGCGCCGAAAGCCTGGTAGGCGGATACGCATAAATTTCTGACTTCTCTCACCCCTGGATCCGCAATCTCCATTTGTTCGATCTTTCCCAGCTGATCGATCCAGTCGGCTTCGGGGGCGTTTGCCAGGGAAGTGAGTGCGTTTTCCAGGTTGTTGAATTCGGTGCGACCGCCGTCGCCCGAAGAGCAAGCCGTAAAGGCGAGCACAATTACTATGCTACTTATCGAGCGCATCACAGATCATCCAGCCTTCGTTTTTGTTGGGGGTGATGATATTGCACCAGTCCCCCTTCTTCTTGATGAGTCGAACCTGATTTCCCGTGCTGATCTTGCCGATGATATCACCGTCCACCGGGGTCTTGCGCACGCGCACCCGGTCCTTGACGACATCCACGAGCTGGCCCTTTCCCGCAACGTACTTCGCCGCCTTCTTGGCCTCATCGGCTTCCTTCTTCTTGGCTGCGTCGCCAAAGAGTACGGTGAAGAACAACCGGTAGCGGGCGAACTTGTGATCGATGCCGTGGATGGGGAGTCCGGACAGGGATTCCCTCATGCACGAGCCGATCTCCGACGACTTGTTGATGTCAGACGAGGCGCCGTTCCAGAAACTGATCTTCATCTTGGAGAAATCTACTTCACTGGCGACGCTGAGCTTGCCGTGGGAGCTCTTCCCGGCGCGCTGTTCGCGGCATTTGTCCACGACATACAGGCGTGTCGAGAAACGCTTTTCCAGTATGGTGAGTCGGTCGCAGTCTGCTCCGGTATGCTCTATGCCGTCGCTGTCCCAGCACTTGAGATAGAACGCTTTTCCGTCGATCGCCACACCCTGGGGAGTCTTTCCGGGCAGCACTTCCGGGGGAGCGTCTCCCTCGTTCGTGGCCCCACCCGCCGTGTTATCCTGCGGCGCGTAACCCATGGGCTCTGCGGCCTGCGGATCAGGAGACCCCGAGGGGGCATAACCGCCAGCAGTGTCATCTCCCCGAACAACAGAGGTCTCGTCAGGGAGCAGTTCCTCGTCATCGAACTCGTCGGACGGAGATGAAGGGCGCAAGAAGAGAAAGACCAGAGCGAAGCCGGCCAGAAACGAGACCAGGGCCAGGATCAGGATCTTGACGACCTCGACCTTGTCGCCCTTGCCGGGCCGCGGCTTCTTGTTGTATTCGTCGTGTGGTTTCTTCATCATCTCTATGGCTCATTCAAGATCGATAACGTCGGTGCTTCCTTTTGGGGTACCAATACTGAAGAGGAAGGGCAAGTTCATGGATGGACAGAATGAGCGCTGGGTTGTAGGAAGCGAAAAAAAGGTATGAAAATCTCGTGCTCCCAAGAAACAAACTGATAGCCATCGCCCTTGGGCCCATCGCAGCCCTGGCGCTCTTCTTGTACCTGGGAGCGGCGGACTTTTCCTCCGTAGAGGCGCAGGGGGATGGCGTGGGGCTGATCAGGCAGTGGCTTGCCATCCTGTCGGCTCTGTACGTGATCAACTACATGGTAGCGTGGAAGTACCGTTCCTCGTGGCCCATGACCATGGGGCGCATCCTCGTGTGGGGCGCCGTGGCCTATCTGTGCATCAGCCACACGGTGGATCTTTTCGGCGAACACCGGGAAATGGTGTGGCAGATCGCCGGTTCGGATGGTCCCGGAAGCATGGAGTTCATCGCCCTCCTGAGGGCGCGCCTCGCGGGCTGGGTCGTCTGTCTGGCCTTGTCCCTGGTCTGTATCGCCGTGGGGTTCGAGAAAGATGCGGACGATTCGGGCGAGAAGGAAGATCCCGAGTAGGCGTCAAGAGATAGGCTCTTCTCAGACTGCTACCCAATAATTTTCAGAACAGGTTCGACTGTTCAAATACGCAGCTAATCCCTGGTATCAACAAAATCGAAACAGGGAAGTTCCTCCAAGCCGTAGGTTTGAAGAGCAAGCAGATCTAACGATTTGAAATCGCGGTTTCGAAAAGCCTGCCTAATCTCTTTTTGCAAAGCAGTGGCAATGTCGCTGGGGCGCGGAATGCGAATCCTTCGTAGGTACTGCGCCTGAAAACGTAGGTACCCCCCCCTCATTTTTACGGCGTAAGACCAGATGAAAAACAGAGCCACTTCTGAGCTGAGAAGACCGCCGAGAACTTCCAGATCCCACGTGTCAGAGGTGATGTAGTAGAGGTTGTGGTGAGGATGAAATCTGCCTTTATCAAAAGCGACTTCGTTTGATCCGGCTATATCGGGAATGAGCAATTTCGGTTTTTTTACGAGTTCGGGATAAACCCTGTCAATCGTTCGAAACCAGCTGTTCGGGTTCTTCTTTGCGACGTGGCGTTTCCGGATCAGCTCTTCGTGTCTATGAAAATAGGCTTTCAACTTGGGGTAGCGTTCTAGAGAAATTGTCCCCTGTGAATCCTCGAACGTATTTATCACATAGCGCCTGGCGTCTTTGATTTTCCCTTCGGTGATGTCTTCTCGCTTGACCAGGGGAACCAATCGTTTTTTCTCAATGCCGGTATCACCGCCGACGATGAAGAGCTTGTCGTTTCCCGAGGCCACACCAATACCGATTTTTGTTTGCCCGTCCGCCTCAATAGGAGAAAATTTCGACTCGAGTTCTCGAAGAACCGAGAGGTGCTTCGGTGAGCTGAGAACCCAGGGGGCATTTCCAGCAAACCAGTCATGGTAGGTGTGAACCTCTATTTCCGATTTCCTCTTCCCAGTCTTGATAAGCAACTTGGCCGCTTGCGTGCACTCTTCCTCCGAGGCGGTCTTCAAAGCAGCCACTTTGACATCTTTTGATATGCCTCGTCCGATGGAGAAAATGGAAGGGTAGGCAATAACCTCCGCGTCAAATGGTGAGGCGTCGTGCAGGTCAACGTAGCTGTGGACCTTGAACCCGTTGGCTATCTTGTTTCTGAGTGGCGCACCATACTTGTTTAGAATCCAACGGTCGGCGCAAATATAGGTAAGCCTTCCTGTGTCGGAAATGAGGTCTAGGCCGCGCTCGATAAAGGCAACATACAGATCTGCTCGATCAAACAGAGACACAAATCTGGATCTGTATTCAGCCTGTAGTGCTGGGCCCAACTGTTCAATCCTGATGTAAGGCGGATTGCCGACGATGAAATCGAAGGTTTGACGGATATCCGAAAGCAAGAAATCGCCCTCAACAACCCATCGAGAAGCCAAATTATCCGCCTCAACAACTGAGAAACCGTGCTTCATGAGCAGCTCAGAGACCTTGCTGCGAGTGGTTTTCACGTGGTCGGGATCAATATCGAAGGCAAGAAATCGGTCTTTCAGTTCTTCTGCATTCCGGTTGTGGGTCTCGATTGACGCGAGGAGCCTTTCAACTGCAGGCAGCAGGAAAGCGCCCTCACCACAGGAAGGTTCAAGCAGAGAAAACCGGGAAAGATCTTTTTCCACCTGGTAACCGGAAAGGTCCAATATCAAATCTACGACATGGCGTTTTGTGAGAACAACACCGTGGGTCTCACCGGATGATCTCTCGCCGTAGCTATACGCTTCTTGCGGTAGCGATACAGGCAGGCCGATTGAGAGCTGAGAAGCCATGTCTAGAGCCCCTCAATATATGTGCGAATATGTCCGGCAAGGCTCGCCAAAAACTTCTTCATAGAAAGATCATCGGCTGGTTCTGAGTATTTGCCCGCTATTCCTTCGTTTTGTGTTGCCATGATGAAAGCAGCGGCATCGTATTTCTTTTCGAGAACCAGTTTTCTGAGAAGAAGTTCGTACCTCTTGGAGTAGGAAGTTTCCTTGAATTCTTTTCTTACCGGAAAATGACGCTCGGCGACTCCAACGGGGGCTTTCGACTTATCGCAGTCTTCAAGAAGCATCAGCCAGCCGGCCCACGGTTTCGGGTTCTTTTCTCCGAAAGCTCCCTCACGATACGCCGTCCATAAGTCTTCTGCTGTTCCGAGCGCTTCTTCTGTCCGGTTGTTGAAGTTGTTTCCGAAAGACGGCCCCCTTTGGGATTTGAACTCAACCGCCGCCACCAGACAAGCGTTATGAACAACAAGGATATCCCACTGCTTTGTTGGCCGGAAGAACCCGGGAATAGTTAGCTCTGACTTGCCCGAAAGGTGAATATCGGCGTCTTTTAGCCCGTTTTTGATGAAAAGCCACCGCAGGAGATCGCAGAAACCATCCATCTGCTTCCCGCCGGTAACCGCCGCCCTTCTACCCCTGTCAGCGTCTTTGGAAGATTGCTTGGCTGCCTGGGCAGACAGAGTGTACCAGTAGTGGCTGACGGCCTTGCCTACCTTCTTCTGGTATCCGTCTGGCAGAAGTTTCATCATGTCCTCAATTCTGAAAGTATGTTCAGTCCTTCAAAACTGTCATAAATCAAAACGACTGCCAAGAGAAAGATCCGTCTTACCGTCAACAACCGGCGTCGGCCTACATCCCCTGATAATATGCCTCCACTGCGACTTCCTGGGCGGCAGTTTCGATTGATCCCGGGCTGAGTTGCCTGATGCGCGCGATGGCGGCGGCGGCGGTCATGCCTGTGTGGACGAGGTAAACTGCGAGCATGGTTCCCGTGCGACCTTTTCCGGCGGCGCAATGCGCTCCTGCGCGGCCTCCCTGGGCGATGACTCCGGAAACGGTAGTTGCGAAGGTGGTCATCTGCTCCATGGTCGGAGCCTGATAGTCAGGGATAGAGAGATGGAGACCATCGATACCGTGTAACGCCAGTTCGGCCTGGGGGATTGGCTGCTCGGTGAGAGAGATCAGGAGGTCGATTTTTTGCGCTTGCAGGAAATCCAGGTCGTTTTTGAGGGGCACGGTCGCGCCGGGTCGCGGCATGCCCGCGATCTTGTCGTTTACGGCCCAGTAGAAACCGTTCTGCATCTTGCTGACCTCCGTATCTGTGCAGCCGCAGCCGATTGTGAGAAGCGACAGGATCAAGACAAGTATGCTTGTCCACTCAAGGTTCATGAGCATTACAGTAGATCGGAAATCAGGGGGTTGGCCAACAGGTTTTTGCTATTTACTGGCCGTGAGGGTGCGATAGCGGTTGCCGGACGGTCCTTCCATCCATTTTTTGAGGGAGCCCGGCACTCCCAGGATGGCGCGTTCGAGCGCCCTGGACAGGCTCGAACCGAGGATGCTGACTATGCCTCTGGGGACCTGAACCGCAACCGCGTAGGCCACCAGGGTGCTTCCGTCCGCCTGGGGAAAGAGCCGCCAGTAGCCGCGTGTCTCATCGATATCGTGCGGCTTGTTCTTGACCAGATTGAACGAGAGCATGTTCTTCTCGGTGTCGCGCTCCACCTCGACGAAGTACGAAACACTGAGGAGCCTGTGTCCCTGCTCCATGCGGATCAGCGACCGGTTTCCCTTGCGGGATACCTCCTTCACCGAGACGGTGTTGGGGTAGACCTTGCGGTACACATTCCAGTCTTCTATGGCCGCCCAGATCTCGTCGATGGGCGCGTTGATGACGGTGTAGCCCGTCCCGCCGTAGAAACCGTTCACGCCCGACCTGGCCAGGGGCTGTTTGACGGTCTTGCCTGCGGCCAATGAACTCTTTTCCTTTTTTGTGAAGGAAACCGCCCGGGCCTGACTGGCGACCATGAGGCCGCCGGCAACAGCGAATATGACCAGCAGTGTCTTTGCCATGGTTTTCATTGTGGTAGCTCCTTTTTTTCTTCTCTATCTGGATAAACGAATGGAGAAGATCAAAAATGTAAAAAAAAGAGCTGGTGTTCTTTTTTTGAATAAAACCCCATCTTGGCCCCATAAAAAAAAGGGCGGGCCCAAAAGACCCGCCCTCAATCGAACAACACGTACGCGAAGGGAGCTACTTCTTCGCGGTCATGGTTCTATATTTGGCTCCCTTGGGCCCCTCTACCCACTTTTTAATTTCGTTGGGCGCGCCCAGCAGGTGTCGTTGAATTTTGGCCACGAGCTCGGGCTTGATGAGGTTGATGATCCCCATGGGAATCTGCGTGGCCACCACGTATGCCACCAGCGTACGACCGTTCTTCTGGGGGAAGAGGCGCCAGTAACCGCGTGACTCTTCGATGTCGTTGGGCCGGTTTGGGACCAGCGAGAAGGAGAGGACGTGCTTCTCAATGTCGCGCTTGATGCTCATGTAGTATTCCACGCTGATGAGCTTGTGGCCCATCTGCAGGTGAACAAGCGACTTGTTGCCTTTCCTTGAAAGTTCTTTCACCGAAACAGTCTTCGGGAAAATTTTGGGATATGCGCTCCAGTCATTGATAGCGGCCCAGATGACATCCACGGGGGCGTCGATGATCGTGTACCCGGTACCGCCGTAGAATCCCTTCTCTCCGGATTTGGGGAGGGGTTTCTTGACGGTCTTGCCCGCAGACAGCTTATCCTTTTCAACTTGCGTGAAATTGACCGCCGAGGCATCGCTCGTCACGAGTGCCAGAGCGAGCGCAACGGCAAGGAATATCGGAACTGATTTTGTCAAATTCATCGGGGTAGCTCCTTTCCCGTTCTCATGCAGATAGACGCGAGTAGTGCTTTTGTATGCATATCCCGAGAAAAAAGCTCCATTTTTTTCGATCCCAAGTGCGAGGTTGCACGATACAGCCGTCTCGGCTAATAATTGAAAGTTCAGAATTACCTCTTCTTGCGGGCAAGGTGGGCTGATGGAGCAACAGATTCTGGTCAAAGATACCCTGATAGGCGAACGATTCTCGATCGAGGAACTGGTCGGCAAGGGCGACCTGGGTTTTGTCTATAAGGCGCGCGACGTAAAAAACAAAAAGCTAATAGCGCTCAGGGTGATCCCCGGTGAGCTGATTTCCAACGAGGCCGACGTTGATCGTCTTCGCATGCGGGTAAAGGAAGCGTCCACTCTGACCTACCGCAATGTTCGCGCGACTTTCGGCATGGGCGTTGAGGATGACGGCACCATTTTCATAGCCACTGAGTGGATAGAGGGCCAAAACCTGAGGTCTTTGCTTTCCAAGCGTTCGCAAGAGGGCAAGCGGTTCTCGTTCAAGGGCGCTTACAACATTGTCGGTCACGTGTGCAACGCGCTCACCTACGCGCACAAGAAAACGTTTCACGGCGCGCTCAGCCCACGAGCAATCATGGTCAACAACGCGGGGCGCGTAAAGATCAGCGATTGGGGTCTGTCGGTCATTAGGACCCGGCTGGAAAGCTATCCGGGCAGGAAGAAGGTCGAGGGGGTTTTCTGGGCGCCGGAGGTGCTGAAGAACCCCGCCGCGGCAACTCCCCGGTCGGATGTCTATGCCCTCGGAGCGCTTTTTTACGAGCTGATCACCGGTGTGCCGCCCAAGCGCCCGCTGAAGGCTCCCAGCCAGGTAGGGTTTTCAAAAGACGTAGATACGGTGGTGGCGCGCTGCATGGCAGCGGATCCGTTGCAGCGTTTCGAGAACGCGGACGCCGTCAAGAATGCCGTCTCCTCGCTGGTCAAGGAGGAGGAGGATCTCCTCGCCAAGAACGTGGCCGGCGCCGTCGACGACGATCTTGGAGTCGATGTGGAGATCGATCTCGGCGACATGGGAGTTGTGGAGCCCGGGGCCAAGTTCAAGGAGCCGGTACCCACGTTCACCGACAAGAAGGGAGCCGGCACCACAGGCAAGGCTGGCGGCTCGCTCGTGAATGCGCCCGGGTTGCCCGCGCCGCCGTCCGGTGGTCTTGGCACGGACGGGGATCCGCCGAGTTCGGACGATCGTGTGTCGACTATCGACATGGGAGCGTTGCTCTCAAACCTCGGCAAGAGCGAGGCGGCTCGTTGGATGGTCCAGAAGGACAAGTTCGATCACGGTCCTTTCACCGATCGCGAACTCATCCAGATGATCATGATGGGCGAGGTGCTCTACAAGCACAACCTGCTGAACATGGACACCGGGGTGCGCAAGAAGGTAAAGGCGTGGGGCGAATTCGATCAGTATCTCGAGCAGTACAGAATCAAGAAAAAGAAGATGGAGGAGGAAGCCGCATTACAGCGCACGAAGACGGCAGAGAAGCGCGGGACTGCCTTCAAGGTGATGGTCACCCTGATCGTGATCGGTGTGATCGGCCTCGGAGTGGGTGGTTACTTCCTCTCAAGGAGTCTGCGCAAGGAGAAGACTTTCTCCAAGGACGATCTCATCGCCGCTCTGGATAGCGGAGAGATCAAGCTGAAAACCGGTGGGGATCTGTCCGGCAAAAAGAAGCGCGGAAAAGGCAAGCGACGGAAGGGCGGGAAGGGCGGCAGTGGCAACTTTGTCGATGGAATGACATACGAGGAGGCCATGGCCATGGGCGTGGAGATGGGGAGCCTGGGCAACAACTCTGGCCAGCGTCAGCTCAGCGCGGCGGTGATCGAGCAGGTGATGGATGGTAACGTCCGGCGATTCATTCCGTGCATGGACGGATCTGCCAACCGGGTGGATATGAATATCGCCGTGGGTAGCAATGGACGGGTGATTGGCACCTCGGTTAAACAGGGCAGCGCCAAACTCAAGAAGTGCGTCGCTTCCAAGGTGCGCGGCATCAAGTTCCCCACGTCATCTTCTCCTCGAACCGCGACATCATGGTGGTTCGAGATCTACTGACAAATGCGAACATCCGACGTCTTTCGGGCGATAGAGCCCATCGTCCTGGTTTTCCTGTGTGCGATCGCGTCGTGTTGCGTGGGGCAGGACGATCAGCCACCGGTAGCGCGAATGCAACCGGGGGTGGAAGAGCTGCTTTCGGGCTCGCTCATTCCCGGTCACGATGACGGTAAACTCCTGCGGGAGCACGCCCTGGCGGGTGAACTCTGCGAAACTATCAGGGAGATTCCAGGGGTGAAGGCGGCGCGGGTGCATCTCACCCTGGCGGATCGGAGCCTCTTGTCTCGGGATCGCGAGGTCGAGGCGACAGCCGCGGTGCTCGTGCGGACAAACGGTCCGGCGCCGTCCCTGGATCGGCAACTCGTTGAGCTGGCTTGCGCTGCCATCGAGGGTCTCGAACCCCGTAACGTAAAGGTTATCGTTACTCAGGATAAGGTTCCGGTCACGCTAACCGAGTTCGTCGGTCCCATCGAGGTCGTCTCCTCGTCCGTGAGCGCAGCCCGGGCGATCATCGGAGCGTTGCTCGGCGCGTGCATTTTACTGGCCATTGGGCTCATCTTCGCGGGGATCAAGCTGCGCAGGTGGAGGAGGCTACGGGATCGTGACGTTGAGGCGGAACCAGGCGTCCGCGAGTGAGGTGGGGTTGTAGTCCCATATCCACATGGGCTCGTTGTCGGTGATGGAATCCGTGTAGTACGAATAGAAATCCCCCGGGCAGTTGGGCGCAGTGGGGCAGCCGAAGTTCCACGGGGCGTAGCCCAGCCATCCCCAGTTGGAGACCGGGGTGGTTCCGTCTATTCCCGACCTGATGGCCGGTCCCCACGATGAGTCGTCGAACACCGGGTGGCACCAGTTGACCTCGGGACCCGTGGCCAGTGTCGGGAAGTAGCGCCACTCGGTCTGGGTCCATTCGGGATCCGCGCTCGTGTACGGGATGCTGCTCGAAGGGGGCATCACTCCGTCGGACCGAAACTCCTGCCCGTCAACCTCGACAGTGGCGATGAACGCCGAGATGGCGAGGCCGAGATCTTGACCGTGGATGCCCAGGGTGTTGTCGCCGGTTTCCATTACCAGGTAATAGGTGTCCGTGTACGGCCACTGGTTGGAGTAGGCACCCAGCGTGGAGACGAAGTTCCCGTTAAGGCACAGATCCACCAGGACATCGTCCACGGAGAGGACCAGGGTCATCATGTACTCGTTCAGCCCGTCGCAGTCGTAGTCGATACCCTCCTGGTGAGTCGTGGACCCGGGGTAGATGTCCGGGTTCGCGTCATCGCAGTCGTGGCCTCCGTTGGGACACTCCAGAGGGGTTCCCGAGATGGCCATGTTCTCGTCGCAGTAGTCGTCGCTGTCGTCGTCGCAGCCCTCGTCGATTTCGCTGTCGGAATCATCGTCAAGGTCGTCGCAAATGTATTCATCCGTTACCGGGCCGGTGTCCGTATCCGTGTCGGTGTCCGTATCCGTGTCGGAATCGGTGTCGGAATCAGTATCGGAGTCGGAATCCGTGTCGGAGTCCGTATCGGAGTCCGTGTCGCCGTCGGTATCTGTGTCGGTTCCTCCGTCCAGATTGCTCGAACCGACCGGGTCCGTCACCGAACCGCACGCGCAGACCAGCAAGAGAACTGTCAGGTACGCCGCGTGTAATAGAGGAGTGTTGTTGAATATTTTCATATTCCAACAATATCATGAAGAGGTGAATTCAGGGGAGGGTATTCGCAGACGGTCTTACCTACATGACCATTACGTCATCGACCTGTCCCCACCAATCCCAGCCGTCAGCTACGTAGTGAAAGGAGATGACGATAGTCGATGAGGTTACGAAAGGCGTCAGGTCGATCAGGACCGACTCGCCGGGGCCGTATGCGCTATGATCTTCATCCCACGAAAGGAGCGGCGTCGGATCCCAGGTGGTGCCGCCATCCGTCGAGATGATCACCTCGAAGTACTCCCCACCGCCAAAGTCATTATATGCCGCCACAAAGCCCAACGAGGCTATCGACAGGGATGATAGATCGAGCACCGGGGTCTGCAATTCAGTGTCCATGGTGGAACCGCTGCCGCAGTCGTCGCTGTCGGCGGAGGCGGCGAGACCCGATCCGCCGGCGTAGTTGGGTCGACCATCGGTTACGTTGTCAGTCCATACACAGGTTCCGCCATTATTGACGATGGTCCATCCGGTTAGCGGCCATGTCTCGAAATCTTCGAAGAAAAGTGGAACGTATATCTGGATGTAGTCGGTCTTGGTCTCGGTATCGGAACCGACGGCGTTGGTCGCCGCAAGAGCCACAGTGTACAGGCCGACCGTGTCCAGCGAAATCTCCGGGTGCTGGTCGGTTGCGCTCGTGCCGTTTTCATAAGTCACGGTTCCAGGTCCCGTGATGGTCCAGAGCCAGCTTGCGGGTCCATCTACGGAGAGATCCGTCAGCGCGATAAGGTCACCCGTCTGAGCCACAGTGGGGCTCGCGACAAAGTCTGCCGCCGGCGCAACCGGCTCGCCGACTACGATATCGTCGACAGCCATGTCGCCGTATAAGCCGCCGCCTCGTGTTCCCACGAACTGGATTGTAACGGTGCTGCCGGCATAGGCGGTGAGATCGACAAACGCCTGCGTCCAGGGGTCGGTGTCATCCGTCTGCTGTTCGCCGGTCATGTTCCAGACGGCGGCGTATCCCGAACCGCCGTCAACCTCGAGAGCCAGGTCGTCGGTGTTTGAACCGTACATGTGGTACCAGAATCTTACCTGAGGTGCGGTGGCGCCGGTGAGGTCGATGGACGCTGAAGTTAGCAAAGTGGTATCGCCCGTAACGCCACTACTGGCTTCCGTGTACACGTACATTCCCGAGCCCGTGGTGTGATCGCCTGACGGACCTGTGCTGCCGGTAGGAGTTGTGCCGGTATCCACGCGCCACTCGTAGCCCGTGAGAGGCGAGCTGGTCCATCCGTTCTGGCCATTTGGCTCGTCGGCGGTTCCACCGGTGCCGGTCATGGTCTCGAAATCTTCATAGAAATAAGCGTCGAGCACCGTGACGTACTCTGTTTTTGTCTCCGTGTCGCTACCGACTACGTTCGTAGCTACCAGCTCCGCTGTGTACAGGCCGGGAGCGGAGAATGAAACCTGTGGATCTTGATCGGTGGCAGCGGTGCCGCCCTCGTATGTTGCGACGCCGGGGCCGGTGAAGGTCCAGGCCCAGCTTGTGGGAGCATTACCCGATAGATCCGTGAAGTCCATAATATCATTGGGAATCACAAGTGTGTTGTTGGCTGCAAACTCCGCCACAGGCGGCATCGGCTCACTTATAAAAATGTCGTCGATGGCCATGTCGCCGTAGTAGCTGGTGCCCCTTGTTCCCACGAACTGAATTGTAACGGTGCTGCCGGCATAGGCGGTGAGATCAACAGTTGCCTCAAGCCATGGATCGGTGTCATCCGTTTGCTGCTCGCCGGCCATGGTCCAGACGTTGGTGTATCCGGAGCCGTCGTCCACTTCGAGGGCCAGGTTGTCGATGGTCGAGCCGTACATGTGGTACCAGAACCCAATCTGAGGAGCTGTGGCGCCGGTGAGGTCGATGGAGGGCGAGATCAACATAGTGGTGTCGCCTGTAACTCCATTGGATGCTTCCGTATAGACATACGTACCGGTGCCCGCCGTGTGATCCCCGTCGGGGCCCGTGCTGCTGGAACCAGTTGTGCCGGTGTCCAGTTGCCACGCGTAGCCGGTTGTCGGACTGGAAGTCCAGCCGTTCTGCGTGTCTGGATAGGTTCCCGTAAAGACATCGAAATCCTCAACGAAGTAGGGAGCAAATCCGACGATGCCAATATCCACCGCAGCCGCAAGGGTATTGCCGCAGGTGTCTTCCACCGAAGTGCCCACCGTGAGAGTGTAGGAATCACCGTCCGCCACTCCCGAGAAGGCCACTGTGTAGTTGGCGCCGTCGACAGCCGTAATACTGTCGATGGTTCCGGAACCGGTGGTTGTCGCCCAGGTAACGCTGGTAGTGTCAACGCCAAATACATCCTCTGAGAAGATCAGCGTGTAGGAGTCACTGGTAACTCCCATGACAACGGCCAAACTGAGCGCCGATGTGACAGTCGGATCTCCGGCGACCGGATCGACACATGGGACGGTATCGGTGTCCGTGTCCGAGTCGGTATCCGAGTCGGTATCCGAGTCGGTATCCGAGTCGGTGTCCGTGTCGGCGTCTGTGTCTGTGTCGGCGTCTGTGTCGGTGCCGCCATCGACATCGTCACCACCGTCACCACCGTCACCGTCGTCACAACCGACCTGCATTACCCCGATAGTTAATGCAAGCCATACGAATAGTATTAATTTCTTTTCCATTTTTTTCTCCTCATGATGTTCCGGGCCGCAAAGTCCACAGCCCTAATGGACAATAATGTATGGCCGGTTTTTGGAAGTGCAAGAGTTTCTTGGAAAAAAAAGTAAACTATATATTTTGGGGTGTTTTTAAGGTGCCAGTCACTTTTGCAGAAGGGTGCCAGTCACTTTTTACAGAAGTGCCAGTCACTTTTGCAGATGAGGGGTGCGGGTCAGATTATGGCGTCTGGTACAGTGCTTAGAGGAGTTCTCTGATGTTCTTCTTGAAGGACTCTACGCCGGGTTGGTCGAAGGGATTGACGCCCATGGCGTAGGCACTAATCCCACATGCGTATTCAAACATGTAAAGCAACGCTCCCAGGTTCTTCGCGTCCAGAGAGGGAATCTCTATCCTCGCGCAGGGGACCCCCCCGTCTCGGTGAGTCCGGATGGCCCCCTTGACGGCCGTCCGGTTGACCTCCCTCAGCGGGCGCCCGGCCAGGTACTCCAGGCCGTCGATGTCGTTGCTCGAGGTGGGGATGACAAGGTCGCCGCTCGTTTCGACGTCGATGAAAGTTCCCAGGACGGTTCGCTCGCCTTCCTGCATCCACTGGCCCATGGAGTGAAGGTCCGTGGTGTAGGTTGATGCTGCAGGGATTATCCCCTTGCCGTCCTTGCCCTCGGATTCTCCGAAGAGCTGTCTCCACCACTCGCATAAAGAGCGAAGCCGCGGTGTGAAGGACACCAGCACCTCGTTCTTCTTGCCCGCTCGATAACATGCCAGCCGATACGCGGCGTAAGCCAGAGCCGGGTTTGAATCTGCTGTGTCGTTGTCATCGGCCCTCAAGATTTTGGAGATCTCTCTTGCGCCGTCCAGCAGCGCGACAATGTCCAGCCCGGCGACCGCTATTGGCAACAAGCCCACAGGCGAAAGGACGCTGAATCGACCTCCAACGTCTTCGGGAACAACAAAAGTGGTCAACCCCTCCACGTGTACGAGATCGTTGAGGGCACCCGTCTTTGATCCCGTGGTGACAAAGAGCAACCTGGCGGCTTCTTCCCGTCCGAAGCGGTTGATGAGGTCTTGTCGAAAGAGGCGAAGGGCGATCGCGGGCTCCATTGTGTTGCCGCTTTTGGAGATGACGTTCACGCAGTAGCGCGTCTCGGAGAGGTGGTCGAGCAGGGTGGCGTGATAGTCCGGATCGAGATGGTTTCCTCCGAACAGGACGGGAAAATCACTTGCGAACGGTGATACTAGAGCGTCGATCACCGCCTGAGCGCCCAGGTTCGAGCCGCCGATTCCCAGCACCAACAGCGCGTCGTTTTGTCGGATTTCACGCGCGGTGTCCGCCAGGGCCTGCAGGTCTTTTTCCGTCGTGCTGTGCGGAAGGTCGAGCCACCCCCTCATGTGGGAACCCTTGCCCGATCCCGTCTCCAGGGTTCGTCTGGCCTCTTTGGCATCTTCGATCATCGAGTTGGGGTCGATGTTTCCGGTGTATGCAAGATCGACTTTCATTTGCCTAGCCTCTCGGGTGACTCCGCTTGTGGACCTTTGAGATCCTCGTGTTCGTGACGTGTGTGTAGATCTGAGTGGTTGAAATGTCCACATGGCCCAGCATTGCCTGGACCGATCGAAGGTCGGCGCCGCGATCGAGCAAGTGGCTTGCGAACGAGTGCCGAAGTTTGTGTGGGCTGAGTTTAGTGCCGATGCCGGCGGCCGCCGCGTACTTTTTGACCACGAGCCAGAAACCCTGGCGGGTCATGGGCGCCCGGCGGTTGGTGAGGAAGATCGCGTTCTGGGATGGAAGTGCCCACATGGGTCGGATCCCGATCAGGTAGCGATCGATCATGTCGACGGCCCATTCCCCCAGCGGAACCAGGCGACGCTTGTCGCCCTTGCCGGTCACGGCCAAAAATCCCGCCTCCAGATCCACATCTGCGAGGCGCAGAGACACCAACTCGGAGACTCGAAGCCCGGAGGCGTACATGGTGTGCAGCATGGTCGCGTCGCGCATCCCCCGTGGGGTTTCGATGTCGGGCGCCATGAGCAGGAGTTCCATTTCATCGACGGTGATGATCGTCGGCAGAACCCGGTGGGGTTTGGGGGCGTCGATGTCCTCGGTGGGGTTCGTCTCGATCAGTTTTTCCTCGTGAAGATAACGAAAAAAACCGCGTAACGCGCTCAGGATGCGGGCCTGGGATCTGCGCGCGATGCCGTTTTTTGAGAGATGGGCCATGTAGGCTGAGATCGTTTCGGCGGTTATCGGTTTTTCGTTCGCTCCTCGATCCTGTGCGAAATCCGCGAAGGACGCGATGTCCCGCGCGTAGGCCTCCACCGTGTGGGGCGAGAGGCCACGCTCCACTTTCACGTGATTCAAATAGAGATCGATCGGCGTTGACAGATCTTCCATGAGAAAGATGGTATCATCGAGCCTCGCCGGGTTCCAAAAGACCGGCG
Organism: Deltaproteobacteria bacterium; assembly: GCA_030595125.1. Taxonomy (GTDB): domain Bacteria; phylum Myxococcota_A; class Polyangia; order JAAYKL01; family JAAYKL01; genus JAUVAN01. The sequence goes on along the minus strand of JAUVDV010000053.1, from coordinate 8,021 downwards.
TCGTGGAATGGAGAATATATGCCCGAGATTTCCAGCGAGCCGTGGACAAGGGGCTGCCTGCAGGTCTACACCGGGGATGGGAAGGGCAAGACCACTGCCGCTTTCGGGCTGGCGCTTCGCGCGGCGGGCAGGGAATTGCCCGTTTTCATAGGGCAGTTCATGAAGGGCTACGAATACGGAGAGATTTTCGCCGTGCGACGGTTTTCAGGCCTGGTAACCGTGGAGCAGTTCGGTTCGGAAACTTGCATCCCGTGGAAGGAGGAGCCGGCCGAGGTCGACGTGAAGCTTGCGGCCGCCGGGCTCGGCAGATGCCGCGAGATTCTGGAGTTGGCGAAGCACAAGATAGTGGTGCTCGACGAGATCTCTGTGGCGGTTCATTTTCGGCTGATAGAAGAGGCGGATCTCATGGATCTGGTGGACTCGAGGCCGCATGGTGTAGAATTAGTATGTACAGGGCGTTACGCGCCAAAGGCGCTGATCGAGCGTGCCGACCTCGTTACGGAGATGAAGGAAATCCGGCACCCCTTCAACACCGAGAAACTCTCGGCGAGAGACGGGATAGAGAGATGAGCAACAAATCTATCCAGGTGGCAGTTCTGACCGCGACGCTGTTTCTCTGGCTCGTTGCTGCGTGCAACGACGGCAATCACAAGGTGAGCCCGCTCGATTCGGGAACGAGCGACGACGGGGGCGTTGACTCGGGCGACACCGACACCAACGAGGAGTGTGAGGGTGTGGATTTCCCGGTTGCGGGGCATCCGCCGCTCATGATGATCGTGCTGGATCGGTCGGGAAGCATGGGGGTAGACGGCACAAACGCGTGGCCGGCATGCGTCGACGCCATTACGGTCAGCACCGCTCAGATGGACAACCAGATCCAGTTCGGGCTGCTCCTTTTTCCCAACGAGGTCGGTTGCGATGTCAATGACGAGGATCCCGTCGTGCCCATCGCCCCGATCAACGCGGCGGACATCGAAGTTGCGCTCATCGGGGGTTACCCCAATGGCGGAGGGACGCCCACGGCTGCGGCGCTGCACAAGACATACGAGTATCTCGTGAACATCGAGACGGAATCCGAGAAGTTCGTCATTCTCGCGACGGACGGCGCCCCCAACTGCTCCAGCGATCCCACGTTGAGCTGCAGCACGTGTATCTCAACAGCACCTACCTGTCCCACTCCACTCGCGTGCCTCGACGATCAGAATACCTACTCAAAGGTCATCGAGTATCACGACTTCTGGGGGGTAAGCACTTTCGTCATAGGCCTCGGCGGGGTGTGGGATGTATGGGATGAGGTGCTCTCCACGGTAGCTTCACTCGGCGGTACAGGCGACTACTACCCCGCACAGACCGATGAGGGCTCCGATCAGTTGATGACCGCGCTGCAGGAGATCGCTGCGACGACCACCGAATGCAAATTCGATGTGGACTGGGATTCTCTTGACGCGAGCGCGTCCAAGGATCCCGCGATGGTCAACCTGTACGTGGACGGCGTAATAATTCCGTTCAGCGAGGACTGCTCAAATACTTCCGGATGGCACTGGCTGGACGAGGATACCATCGAGCTGTGCAGCCAGCTTTGCTACGATTATAAATGGGGCATTGTTTCCGAGGTGTACGCCTCTTTCGGTTGCGAAACCATTTTGGAATAACGACAGGGCAACCACTCGCCGTTGCGCACCGCGCCCTGAATAGGGCGCGGTCAGTATGACCTACGTTTCTGCAACCCCCGGGGGAGCTACCGGCCAAGCCCGGCGGGCTTGCGCGAAGCGCATCCTGACCGCGTCCTCATAAGGGCGCGGCGAACAGGCCTGTCAGCACTGCTGGATCCGGATGAACCTATTTCTTTCCCTGTTTTCTCAGATTCTGAAAAAAATCCTGGAGTAGTTTTGACGATTCCTTTGCCCGGATGCCGCGGATGACCTCGCAGCGGTGGTTGAGGCGGTCGTCCCCAAGGATGTTGTACAGGGTTCCGGCGGCCCCGGCTTTGGGGTCGTCGCAGCCGTAAACGACCCTCGGGATCCGGGCGTTGATTATGGCGCCGGCGCACATCGGGCAGGGCTCCAACGTGACGTAGATGGTTGTGTCGTCCAGGCGCCAGAACCCGGTGTCGTGGGCCGCCTGCGAGATGGCCAGGATCTCGGCGTGGGCGAGGGGGTCCTGATCTTGCTCGCGGCGATTGGAGCCGTGGCCGATTACGCGGCCGTCCTTGACCACCACGGCGCCCACCGGCACCTCTCCGTGCGACGATGCGCGTATCGCCAGGTCGAGGGCCAGGCCCATGTACATATTGTGCTCTTCGTCGATCACGCCGACAGGCTATCCGTCGCGCCCGCAAATTGTCAAACGACGATGCATCGAATGAATGGACCAAAGCGTTAGCTTTGGGTAGACTCTAGGGAACCCCATCCCGGCCTTCCCCTGCGAGGGGAAGGGGAAGATGACGGCGACCAGCTTCAAGGAGGGAATGAAACATGTTAAGGACTTTGGCAATATTGGCTTCAATCGTGTTTTGCGTTGCCGCGTGTGACCCGGCTCTGGGCGTTGCAAAGATCTGGGACGAACTGCCGCCGGATGCCGGGGATACCGACACCGACGCCGATACGGATTCGGATACCGACACGGACACCGATACCGATAGTGATCCGTGCGATGACGACGAGGCATACGATGACGGCGCGGATCTCTGCTGGACAAGGTGCCCGGTCGGGATGAGCTGGGATGGAGCGGCATGTAGTACCGGCAGCGCCTCCGCCATTACCGGCGCCGACGCGTCCGGGGAATGTAGCGGCAACTGGCGCCTGCCCACTCTCGACGAATTCAAGGGAATACTGGACAACTGCGGTTCGAGCGATTGTGACTCGTGCTCCTCGAGCGATGACTGTTCTGACATGTTCACCACCGGAATCCAGAGTATGGATTTCTGGATGGACGAGGAGTGCACGGTGACCAGCGCGGACGACGGCAGGTCGATGATGCCACTTGGCGGCGCTGCCTGGACCTGCGAGCTGCTCAGCGACGAGTTCTACGTTCTCTGCGTAAAAGACGCCCCTTAAAAGCCGACCCCACCCCCGGCCCCTCCCCATTACAGGGAGGGGAGATCGAAGACTCTCCTGAAGCCCGCAGGGCTTGCGCGAAGCGCATCGTGGCCGCGGGTTTTACACCCGCGGGAGAAGGGCGCGGTGAACAGGCCAGTCAACAGGACTGGATTCAGATGAGCATTATTTCTTTTTAAAGTAGCGCACAATTCTGGGGCCCCACCAGGCGATGGCGATGACAACGGCTATCACCAGAAGCGTCTTCGGGTTCTTGAAGATCCTGAAGATGTAGGGGAGGGCGGTGAAGAGCAGCATGATGATCAGGATGCTCCTGATCGTTCCGAAGACGCCCCGTCGCGGTGAAACCCCCGCCGTGCCGGATGGCCTTCCGGCATGGGGCGGAATTGCGCCTCGCCTGGCCGCGTCGTAGTTCGCGCGGGTCTCTGCGCGGGAGAGCACCGAGTGAGCCTTGTTCAGCTCGGAGAGCTTCTCCTGGGCCAGTTCTTCCAGCTCGTTGCCCTGGTGTTTGTCCGGATGGTAGCGCGCTGCGAGTTCGCGGTAGGCCCGGGTGATCTCCGCCTGATCCGCGCGGTGGCCTACACCCAGGACCGAGTAGTAGTCGATGGATGGGTCGAAATCGATCAGCGCGCAGATCCCTTCATCTTACTCAAGTGATGAATGTAGTCGGCGTCGGTGGTCAGCAGCAGCCAGGTGTCCTCATCTATCGTTTGTTCGTAGCTCTCCAGGGTCTTGAGGAACTTGTAAAACTCCGGATCCGTCTTGTAGGCCGTTGCGTAGATACCGGCGGCCTTGGCGTCCGCGCGCCCCTTGATCTCCTGGGATTTCCGATAGGCGCCGGACTGGATGTTCTTGAATTCGCGTTCCTTCTTTCCAAGGATCTCCGCCGAGAGACCCTGACCCTGGGATCGGAAGGCCTCTGCTACCCGACGCCGCTCGGAGATCATCCGGTCGAACACCTTGACCTGCACACTCTCGATGTAGTCGATGCGCTTGATCTGCACGTCCTTGAGCTCGATGCCGAGCTTGGCCGCGTCCTGGCGCGCGTTTTCGAGGATGAGCCGGGTGAGCTTCTGTCGACCCACCTCGATACGGTACGAGCCCTCTTTGTTCCGGGCGCCGCCGATGAGCATGTCGTCGCCCGAAGACGGTTGTGCTTCCTCGGGTGGTTCAACAGCAACGGGAGTCTTGACAAGTTCCTCGGCAACTCCGCCGTCCACGGCGATCCGATCATCTTCATCCTGTTCTTCTTCTTGTTCCTGTGTTTTTTCTGTTTTCTTTTCGGCTTCGCGTTTGGTTATCTCGGCTTCCCGGTCTTTCTCGGCTTTGGCCTTGTCCTTTTCCTCGTCCGTCTTGCCGCCGGCGGCGCGCATCTCCTCGTCGGTCTCCACGAACTGCCTGTTGGTTGTGCGGATGGCCTCGATGAGGTTGTGGTTGGCCACCACGTTGCGCGTGGAGCTGTCGATGATATCGTCGAGACGGCTCTGGGCGCGGGTTTCGTTGCTGAGCTTCTCCACAAAGACGTTGAGATCGGCGATCCTCCATCGGGCGAAGACGTCGATGGAGATGTAGCGCTTGTCGGCGGTGGTTATCTGGTTGGGGTCGCCGTCCCACTCCAGCCAGCGTTTTTCGAAGATGCGCACGTCGTCCACGAAGGGGGTCTTGAAATGAAGACCGGGCTCGAGGACGGTTTCGACGATCTTTCCGAACCGGACGATGACAGCCTGCTGGGCCTGTCCGACGGTGTACGCGGCGTTGTAGATGACGATGAGTCCGAGCACGACCGCAACGATTGCGACTATTTGTGGCTTTTTCATCGCGCACCTCCCTTCGTGGCGCCTGCAGGCCCGACGTTACCCATGGGGAAGAGCATTGGAATGACGCCCTCCTTGGCGCCCTCGTCCACGTAGATCTTCTTGCCGGCCATCGGGATGACCTTGTTCATGGTTTCCAGGTAGAGCCTGGTTCGGGTGACGCTTGGAGCGGCTTCGTATTCCTTTTGGAGATGGAGGAAGCGCGCAACCTCACCGCGGGCCATGTTCACGCGCTCTACCGCGTACCCTTCGGCCTCCTGGATCATCTGGAGCGCCTGCCCGCGTGCCTTTGGGATCTCCCGGTTGTACTGGGCCCACGCGTCGTTCTGTAGGCGGTCGCGCTCCTGCTCGGCCTGGTTCACCTCGTTGAAGGAGGGCTTGACCGGATCCGGCGGGGCGGAGTCCTTGAGCTCTATTCGCTGGATGGTGAGCCCGGTCTCGTAGATGTCGCAGAGCGCGGTCAGCTTGTCCTTGGCTTTTTGCAGGACCTCCTCCCGACCCCGGGTGAGCACCTCGGTGACCGAGTAATCGCCCACGACCTCCCTCATGGTGGCTTCAGACAGGGCGCGCAGGGTCATGTCCACGTTTCTCACTTTGAACATGTAAGCCTCGGGGTCATTGATCTGGTAATGGACAATCCACTCGACAACCGCCACATTCATGTCGCCGGTGAGCATCATCGACTCTCTGTATGTCGAGCGATCCCGGGTGAACGAGGACTTGACCCCCGCGTCCACCGTGCGAAATCCGAATTCGGCCTTGAGCTGTTGTTTTGCTGGAATGGTATCCACGAGATCCATGAAAGGGATCTTCCAGTTGAGCCCGGGGTCGGTGATCCGCAAAAATTTCCCGAACCTGGTCTCCACGCCCACCTCCTCGGGTTCGACCTGATACGCCGACATGCTCCCGATGATTAGTGCGAACAGCACGATGCCCGCGATGACGACATAGGATTTGTGTTTCTTGAGAATCTTCACGATGTCGCCCAGCGGCGAGCCTCCCGGAAATGGATGCATATTTTGGTTCATTTATTTTTCCCCTTGATGATGAGTGGTGTCTTGTTGGAGGGACCATAGCACAGGAACGAATCCCGTAAAGTTGTTGAAACTTTAAAAATTCGTATGCTATCGAAGTTCGTCAACGAGTGGACTGGCTAAATAGACTGAGGAGGTACCATGAAAAGAGCAGGTATTGCGTGTATGGCGGCGTTCATCCTGACGCTGACCGGGGGTGGCCTCGGGGCGCAGGAAGTAGAGGCATCGACAGATACCGGCGGCGACGCGGGCCTCAATTTCGATGTGGGCTTCGCCACGGCATATGTCTTTAGAGGGCTGAATATCTTCATGGATGACGATCAGCGAGACCAGAACATGTTGATCTCTCCGGGTATCACCTGGTCCATCTTCGATACGGGCCTGGGCGTGGGCTATTGGGGCGCGTACCAGCTCAACGGCGACGATGTGCGCGGTCACATCGACAGGGGAATAGGGGCCGAGCAGGATCTTTTCGTCACGTACGATCTGGAGTTGCCGCACGATCTCGGCCTTAATTTCTGGGTTGTATACTACTTCTTCCCGGCCGCCGATCCGGACCTGGCGGGGGTGACCAACCCCTCGTACCTCGAACCGGGCATGCGCTTCGGGATCTACTCTGTGCTCGATTTATCCATCAACTTTGCCTACTTCGCGGGGTTGCAGGAGGAGTTGAGGGACGCCAGCTACTTCTATATCAATCCGGTGCTGGGCAAGAGCTTCGAATTCGGCAATGTAGTCGGCTTGGAGATCTCGCTGGGCTATGGTTACAAGATCTGGAAGGACAATAGCATTGTCAATAACACACACGACGTAACCTTCCGGACAGCGCTGCCCATATCCTTGCCGAACGATTTCTACGTGATACCGGCGATCAACGTGGCGCGCACCAACTTCGAGGCCAGCCACGCAAGCGACACGAGCGATCCCAACCTGCCTTCGGGTTACTACGACGAAATCGCAGACCAGCCTCACGAGACGGTTGTGTGGGGAAGCGTGAACGTGGGGGTGAATCTGTAGATGCGAGGCTTGATCGCAATTTGCTCGCTGATCACGTGCCTTCTGCCCGTGGCGGCTGCCGCCGACAAGGTGGCGATACTTCCGGTGTCCTACGCGCGGGCCGACGGCGGGGAAGTATCGTCGCAGACAGTGAAGAAGATCGAGGACGAGGTGGCAAAGGGCGCGCAAGAGGCCGGGTTCGAGGTCGTCAAGGTGGAACAGAGCTCATGTGAGGACAGCGACTGTCTGGCCAAAACGGCGAGCGATCTCGGCGCCGACGAGGCGGTGGCGGTCGGCGTGGTGGTTGAGGATGAGACGAGCTATTCGCTGAAGATTGTGTACGCCCACAGGGAGAAGGTTACGGCCGAGCGCACGGCCGGGTTCTTCGTGGTGCTCGAGTGGTTGAGGGGTTCTGTGGCGCTCTCGTTGCAAAAAGCGGTCGCGGCCCAGCCGGCTGTAGAGGAGCCGGTCGTAGAGGAGCCGGTTGTCGAGGAGCCGGTTGTTGAGGAGCCGGTTGTGGAGGGGCCCGACGAGGACGAGGGTGGGGTCTCTCCCGCGGTCATGTACGTTAGCGCCGGTGTGACCGGTGCGCTGTTGATCGCCTGGGGAATCACCGACATCGTTGTTCACGGCAAGTACAAGGATCTTGAGGAGAGCGACGCGGACAGGGAAAAATGGCTCGACGATCGTGATTCCGCGCGGAGTCTGCAGACGGCGGACCGGGTATTGCTCGGCTTTGCGGCCGCCGGGCTGGTCACGACAGCGGTGCTTTTCTTTGTGGTGGATTTCGATGACGTGGACGACGCCCCCGTAAAGGTGACCGGGTTCGGTCCGGCTCCGACGGACGGCGGCGGTGGGTTGTTATTGAGGGGAAGGTTTTAAATGAAATGGATGACAAAGACGTTGCCCGCCTTCGCCGAGCCTACGGCGTGGTTTTTCATTGTCGCCGGATTAATGGCGATGACGTCCTGCGGGGCGTTCGATGATTTCGGGTCGTTGAACCCGCCGGGCGACGCGAGTACTGACACGGACACCGACACTGATACTGATACGGACACCGATTCCGATACGGATACCGACACGGACACTGATTCCGATTCTGACACCGATACCTGCGATCC
>JAUVDV010000107.1 GCA_030595125.1 Deltaproteobacteria bacterium | reverse complement strand
TACCCGGACGTGGATATTCGCGTTGGCGCGGCCGTGGCGATGGGCAGGATCGGAGATCCGGACTCCATTACAACCCTGGTCGAGATGATGGATGACAGGGACACTCTCGTTGTCGACGCCGCTGTCTTTTCCATAGGCCTCTTCGGTGAAGATGCTCCCCAAAGTGCCACGATCGCGCTGAGGAAGAAACTGTCCGACCAACCGGATACCGCGTCCATAGGGACCTTGCTGGACGCCCTCGCCAGAACCGGATCGGAAGATGTGGTTGGAGTTTTCCTTCCCTTCATCGGCGATGATCGAGCCGACGTTTGCGCGGCGGCAATACGCGCGATGGGTATTCTCGGTCAACGGAAGATCCGGGTTACAGGCGACGCGGTATCTTTAGTGGCGAGTCACCTTCACGTCGAATCGCGAGAAGTTCGTTTCATGGCCGCGTTCGCCCTTTATCGCATCGCCGATCCGTCACTTCGACCCGACGAGGTTATTGCGACCTTGCGGGCGACGGTAGCCGAAGATGATTGCGCAAAGGTGCGTGCGTATGCCTTGCGTGCGCTTGGCCGGCGAGGCGGGCTGGACGAGAAGACCCTCCTTGCCGCGGTCGCAGATCCGGATCCAAAAGTAGCTGCCACGGCAATATCTTCTCTGGCGCTGGTAAAAGAGGATGAACGGTGCGCGTTGGCCGCAGATGCGCTCGCCCTTGTCACCGATGCGGTAAAAAAAGATCCGCAGCTTCTCACCGGTGAGTGGGTCCACGTGGCGCGTGCCGCGCTGGAACAAGTCAGGGAGTGCGCAGACCTCGAGGAAGTAGTCGATCTCGCAAGGGGAATAGGCGTCGTGGTTGATGAGAAGATCGCGGAGCCCAGACCTGCGGGTGCGGCGCTCGTGCGCTGTCTGTCAAGGCTCGTGTCGAGCCGCGACCACCTGGCCCTGGTGTCCTGCGATCCGAAAAGGCCGCACGTCGGCAAGCGCATGCTGGCGATGAGGTTGGGTGTGCAGGAAAAAACCCGGGCAAGAGACCTGAAGATTCTCATCGATATGGTGGAGACCCCGGATACCAGGGTTTCCCTGGCCGCCCTCGAGTCCATCGCAGGCGTTGGAACACCGGAGGCAACCGCAGCAGTTCTCAATGCCGTCGGCAGCGATCGCGCCCTCATCTCGGCTGCCGCCATGGACATGATCGCCATGAACTTTGAAAATTTCATGGAGGGAGAGAAGGCGGATCCGGGAGTGATCCCCGCCATCGGGAAGGCGGTTGCGAAGTTCGCGCCCCGCAACGATCTGTCCGCGCCGTTGATCTCTGCCTGCGGTGCGATCTCGGCTCTCGGTGATCCGGCTGGGGCCGGCCTTCTGAAGAAAATAGTCCTCGATCAGAGACCCGCAGTCAGGGGAGTCGCCCTGGCAGCTCAAAAAGAGCTGGGTGTCGACACGACGTTGGTGCTCCCGCCCCTTGAGCCGGCCCACCCCATATCGGCGGACGTCAAATCCACCTGGAGCGCGAGGAAGGTGGTAGTCAGGGTCAACACTGACCGGGGTACGTTCAGGATGAAGCTCCTGCCGGATATCGCGCCGGGGACCGTATCCAGCTTCGTTGCCCTCGCCGAGGCCGGCTTTTATGACGGAACCGAGATCCACCGGGTGGTGCCCAACTTCGTCATCCAGGCGGGAGACTCCACCGGGACCGGGTTGGGAGATCCCGGATACAACATCAGGTGCGAGGTGTCACCGATTCCATACACCAGAGGAACCGTGGGAATGGCCCTTGCGGGCAAGGACACCGGGGGATCACAGTTCTTCGTAACCATCTCCGACCAGCCTCACCTCGATGGCAATTACACTGTCTTCGGTCGGGTCGTCGAGGGTATGGAAGTTATTGACCTCATCGAAGAGGGGGACGAGATCATCTCGGTGATTGTGGAGGTCAGGGAGTAATTCCCTGTTTCACGGCTTCGTCGATGAGCATCTTCTTGACCTTGTCTTTCGTGCGACGAATGGAATCGCGCTTGAACTCGTAAGGGATGAAGGCCGATTTCACGCCGCCCATCACCAGATCGAGGATATCCAGCGGAAGAAGATCGAAGTTCTCGTAGGCCAGGAGATACTCCCTGGTCATGGTGGTGTCCGTGATGGTCCGGTTGTCGGTGTTGAGCGTCACCCTCAAACCCAGGTCGTGATAGAAGCGGAAAGGGTGTTCCTCCAGGCTATTGACCGTGCCGGTCTGCACGTTGCTCGACAGGCAGATCTCCAGGGGGATGCGGTGATCGTTGACATAGTTGAGCAGATCGCCGTCTTCCCGCAGTCTGGTACCGTGCCCCACCCTGTGTGCGCCGCAATAGTGCAACGCCTGGTGTATGCTCTCGGGGCCGTAAGCTTCTCCCGCGTGTATGGTCACGTTGACGTTGTTGGACAGGATGAGATTAAACGCCTTGAGGTGGTCCTTTGCCGGAAAATTGTACTCGCTTCCCGCCAGGTCGAAGCCCACCACTCCTCGGTTCTTGAACGCCACTGATAGCTCCGCGAGCCTCATGCTGACAGCGGGAGAGATGTTGCGTATGCCGCTCACGATGACGCCGCTCTCTATGCCGAAGTCCTTGTTGGCGTCGCGCAGCCCAGAGAGTACCGACTCGAGGATCGCCGCCAGGGAGAGTTTCTTTCGCGTATGGAGGATCGGTGAATAACGAACCTCCATGTACTCGATGTTCTCCTTCGCCGCGTCCTCTGCAAGCTCGTAGGCGGTTCGGTACAGGGCCTCGTCGGTCTGCATTACCTTGAGAGTGATGTCGAATCCCTTGAGATAGTCGTCGAGGGACTCGTGGAGATGGCCGGGCTTGAGGATCGCCCTGAGATCGTCAATGGTTTCGATCCCCAGGGGGATTCCGTCCTTCATCGATAGATCGAGTATTGTTTCCAGCCGAAGAGAACCGTCCAGGTGAACGTGCAGATCCACCTTCGGCAATTTGTGAAAAAAGGCTTCATCAAGCCTGATTGGTTCCAGAGCTATTTTATCGAAGTCCATGTATCGTATCATCCATTTCTGAGAGGAGAACTACCCCGGAAACGAGAGTCCGCCAGTCTTCTTCTTTGCCTTCTCGGCCTTTTTCTTGGCCTTCTTCTTGGCGTCCTTGGCCTTCTTTTTGGCCTTCTTCTTTTCTTTCTTTGCCTTTTTCTTGGCCTTCTTCTTTTCCTTTTCGTCCTTCTTGCCGTCGTCCGCGGAGATCGCGATACCACGCGGGGTACCAACGCCCATGGGCGCCGCTACCGGTGCGCTGTCGTCCGTTGCGGGGATCGCGATACCACGCGGGGAAGCGGGAGCCACCTTGGCATCCCCGTCCCTGGCATCCCTGTCCTTTTTCTTATCCTTCTTATCCTTGTCCTTTTTCTTGTCCTTCTTCTTGGCCTTCTTCTTGTCCTTTTTCTTCTTGGCCTTCTTTTTGACCTTGAGGTGCCCCTTTCGCCCGATCTTTTCCACCTCAGAACTCGACAGGTGCTTGCCCAGCTTCTCCGCCGGATCATCTCCGCTGTCAGAGAAGCGCTGCGCCAGTTTCTGAACCACCTCGGGGTTGGTGCGGGCCTGGGCCTCGAGCTCCGCCGCCATGAAGGCCTGGAGCTGAGGATCGTCGGAATCGGAGGCGAGCCTGTCCAGGGTCTGCATCATCCGGGCGATGTCCCCCTCCAGCTTGTTCTGCTTCGACGTCGCGGCCTCCTCCTTCTCCGCCTGATCCCTCTCGTCGATGATGGACTGGAGAATCATCACGCCGGTCGCCATTAGTATGAGGACGGACAGCGCTGCGGCGAACTTGGCCGGACGCCTGGGATCTCGCTCCATCCAGATGGCGAGGATTGCCGCCAGCCCGGCGACGCTGATACCGACCAGGGTTATGATCATCAAAATACCCATGTCATGCTCCTTCGCAAAACGAAATTGCGCGCTGTTGCTTCAAGAACGCGTCCGTTGTCCTGCTCATGAATCGACGTTCGAAGATTGTAAATATTCTTGTGGAAATACGTTGTCAATAATGACGCTGCATGAAAAGCGAGCATGATCAATGGGACTTTGTCTTCTCCCGGGCTTCACCCGCGTCTTTTTGATCGGGGTCCCGTCCGGCGCGCGCATCCATGGAGGGTCTCTCCAGAGTTCCCTTGCGGAGTTTTCCCACCGGGAGTTTATCGGTCGGGATCATGTGCAGGTACCTGGCCTTTAGCGCTTCCTCCGCTTCAAGAGCCTTCTTGGCCTTCGCCATGTATTCATGCCCTTTCTTTTCATTCTTCTCTCCGCCGAAGCCATTGTTCCACATTGTGACCAGGCCCCTGCAAGACGCCGAGTACCCGCTTTCGCAGGCCTTCGTCAGAGCCTTCCGGGCCGCCGGCAGGTCGTGCTTCACCTCTTTTCCCATCCACAATATGTATCCCATGTTGTTGCAGGAGAACGGGTTTCCCTTTTCACAGTCCCTGGTGGTTATCTCCAGTTCCTTTTTCCAGGACAGATCCACGCCGATCTCCACACACGATTGTTCCACACCGAGATCGCAGGATTTTTTATAGAGTTCTTTTGCCTTCGAAGCGCTCTTTATGCCGCCGTATCCCTTCTTGTACATGAGGGCCAACTCACCACACATCCCACCGTGATCCTCGTCACACCGCAGTTGAAAAAGCATTCTGCGGCCCGCGTCGCCGCTCGGCACCGCCCCGGGGACCTCGTCGTCCTTTGCTGCGGTTTCGGCTTTGGTGTCCACATCTGTGCAACCAACTACAAACAGGCCGATCACTCCGACGGTCAGAAATACGGTGACGAGTTTTGTCATGGCTTCCTCCTGAACTTCCCACCACACCAGGAAGTGAAGATATTCTCCACGGTCAAAGGATGCAACAGTTCCGTTGTGTGAGGATGAATTAGACGGTATTCATTGAGCATAATGGTTGACAACGAGGCCAGTAAGAAACTCACCCCAATGCGGTTTGCGGCGGTGATTCTCGGTTTCGCGGTGCTGGGCATGACCGGCTGGTACATGGTGGCGGACCGGGAAGTGAACGATCTCGATGACGCGGCCCGAAAAAGCCTCGGCGGCACTTACGTGGCCCTTGGCGATGGGGTGACCAGTTACGAGCTGACCGGTCCTTGCGATGGGCCGGTGGTGGTGCTGATACACGGTGCGACGATCCCCGCATGGGACTGGGATTTCCAGATGGATGATCTGGTCGAAGCCGGATTCCGGGTGCTTCGGTACGACAAGTTCGGCCGGGGCAGATCCGACCGCCCGAATGTGGAATACGATCGAGATCTCTATTTACGGCAGCTGGTGGCGCTCCTCGATGCTCTGGGGTTGAAAGATCCGGTTACTCTCGTGGGTCACTCCATGGGGGGTGCGACCGCAACCAACTTCACCTCGGTCTATCCGAAGCGCGTCCGCAGTCTCGTCCTGGTATCCCCCGTGGTGGATTCCGTGGAAAATCGGGCTCCGTTTATCATTTGCGGGATACCGATCCTGGGACCGTTCCTGGTTCGCACGGTCATGGTGGACACGCTGACGGAGCGCGCCGCAAACTTGTGGAAAGCGGCAAAAAAGAACTCGGGCTATTACGAGCGTCTCTTTGTGCGCCAGACCACCTACGAGGGATTCGAGCGCTCGGTGATCTCCATGTTCAGAACCGATGCCGTGGGCGATTATCGCGACGCCTACCGGCGGGTGGGAGAGCTGAAGAAGCCTGTGATGATGATCTGGGGCACCGGGGATGAGGACATCGCCCGGGAAGATATAGACTTCGTGCAGCAGGTGATTCCGGATCTCCGCTTGCGAGTGCTGGACGGGGCCGGTCACTCGCCGAACGTGGATGCCAGGGAGATCTTCAACCCGTTGCTGCTGGATTTTCTTAATCGCCCTTGAACTCGGGTTTGCGCCTCTCGATGAAGGCGACTATTCCCGTCTGTGCGTCCATTGTGTCTGCCGCGCAGGCGAGGGCGCGACTTTCCAGTTCCATCTGTGTTTCGAGGGTCGCGGTGCAGCCCGAGTCCAGGAGTCGCTTCGTCGCTCCGAAGGCCCTGGTGGGACCGGACGCGAGTTTGCTCGCGAGTGCCCACGCCTCGGTAAGGAGATCGGCATCGGCGACCACCCGGGCGACGATACCCCACTCCATGGCCGTATCCGCGCTCAGCACCGGGTTGGTCAACGTAAGTTCCGAAGCACGCTTGACGCCTACCATCCGGGGAAGAAAATAGGTGAGCGCTCCGTCCGGACTGAGCCCGACTCCCGTGTATGCGCTGGTGAACCGAGCTGACTTTCCGGCGATGATGATATCGCCGACACACGCCAGGCTGAACCCCGCGCCGGCAGCTACTCCGTTGACCGCGGTGATAACGGGGGCGTCTCCACGGGCAAATCGAGAGATCGCCGCGTGAAGATAGGTGGTCACCTCCTTCAGGTGCGAAGTCAGTCGATTCTCGTGAGCGTAAAACGATTTGAGATCTCCGCCGGGGCAGAAGGTGTTTTTGGAACCGGTGATGATGACCGCGCGGATCTTCGGATCAGTGTCGCATCGTATGGCCGCGTCCATGAGATCCTTCGCGCACGCAAGGTCCAGGGAGTTGTTTGCGTCTGGACGATTGATGGTGATCTCCGCGACGCCGTCTTTGACACTGAACAAGAGTGTTTTGAAATCCATTGATCCCCCCTTAGATCAACCCTCCAGGATTTTGATAAGGACGGCCTTTTGCGCGTGGAGGCGATTCTCCGCCTGGTCGAAGACTACAGACTGCGGGCTGTACATCACCTCTGACGTGATCTCTCGCCCGATCTCTGCGGGCAGGCAGTGCATCACGATGGCGTCCTTTTTGGCGTGAGCGACGAGATCCGGGTTGATCTGGAAACCGGCCAGCTGCTTGGCGCGCTTTTCAGCCTTGTCCTTCTCGCCCATGGACGCCCACACGTCCGTGTAGATGACGTCCGCGTCCCTGACCGCCGAGACGGCTTCATTGTGCACCGTCACTTGTGACAGCCCGATCTTTTTCGTTTCCTCGATGATCCCTTCGTTCGGAAGGGTTTGTGGAGCAGTTCCGATGTGCAGATCCATGGGAATGCGCTGGGCCATGCGCATCCACGAGTTGGTCAGATTGTTGCCGTCGCCCAGATAGGCGACCTTGAGGTTGTCTATGGTTCCCTTGTGCTCCAGTATGGTCTGCATGTCCCCCATGAGCTGACACGGATGGAGCAGGTCGGTGAGCATGTTCACCACCGGAACATCCGAGTGCTTCGCCAACTCCACAACGTTGTCGTGTTCGAACGTACGGATGCAGATCACCGAGAAGTAGCGTGACATGACCTTGGCGACATCGTGTACGGACTCGCGCTTGCCCAGCTCGATCTCCTTGTCGGTGATGTAGACAGCGTGCCCGCCGAGCTGCACAAAGCCCACCTCGAAAGAACAGCGGGTCCGAAGCGATGCCTTGTGAAAGATCAGAGCGCCCACGCCGCCATTGAGCACGTTCGGGCACTCGTTGCGGGCGGTCTTTGCCTTGACCTCAATCGCCAGGTCGAGGTTCTCTCGTATCTCTTCGCTAGTGAAATCGGTAACGGAAAGGAAATCTCGTTTCATTTCTTACTCCTCTTCTTCTACCCCGATCATCTCCACGGCTTCCATTGCGAGCTTGCCCACAGTCCAATCGAGCAGGTCTTCATCGTCCTCACCCTCGATAGTGACCGCACGCTTGTCATCTGCCAGCCTGGTCAGTGCGGGGACGGTGTCGGGATCGCCCAGTTCGGCGAGGGCCTCGATCGCCGCGACGACAGCATCTGAGTCTTCCAGATCCAGGAACCGGACTATTTGTCCGGAAGCCTCGGGATCGTCCATGAGGGCCAGAATGAAAGGCATCTCCTGGGCAGCGTGCCCGCCGGCCTCGAGCGCGTTGTCCACGGCCGGGAGAATCTCGGCCACGACCCCGTCGCCAAGCGCGAGGAGCGCCTCCCCCGAGAGCTGTCTGATATCCAGGTTGGGATGATCCAGCCCTCTCGAGAGGATCAACGCCGCGTCCTTCTCGAGGGTGCTCACCATGTCCGTGGCCCGAACGAGTAACATGGGAACCCTGTCATCCGGGCCGATGGATTTCATGACCTCGTCGCATATCACGGACAGGGCGGCGATCCGCTCCCCTATTGGAATATCCTCAAACCGGTTCATCAGGTCGCTTATCTTTTCGTCCAGTCCGACAATCTCGTTGATTATTTCCTTGGCGCTCATGGAGAAGCACTCCTTTCATCAATGAACACATTGAAGACCCGGTTCATATCAGAGGCCGGCCCCATGTCCAGTAGGGGTCAGGCCTAGACAATAGACACTTTTTCCGCATACGTTTCAAAGTAAGCCCAGCCCGAAAAGTGTCTATTGTCTAGGCCTGACCCCATTTCTTATTCTCGGGTTCGCTGTTACCCTGGGTCATGCTCCGTCTCGGTCTGTACATCGTTCGTCAGATGCTCCCATGGATGGGCGTCTCGCTCTTCGGCGCGGCGGTAATATTTTTGGCCTCGCAACTTCTTCGCATAGCGCCGGTCTTCGCGGGTGCACACGCCGGTGTCTCGGAGCTGGCCGCCGCGCTGGGTCTCCTGGTGATTCCGGTAGTCGGATGGGCGCTGACACCCGCCTTTGCGATCTCGGTTTTTGCGGTGGCGGGTGGTATGTCGGCCCGGGGGGAGATCACAGCGCTCGATTCTGCGGGAATCGGTCGCGCGCGATTGATTGTGGGGCCGTGTCTTCTGGGGATCGTGGTGACCGCTGCCAGCGCGTGGATCTGGCTGGAAGCGGCGCCGAGATCGCAGCTGGTCTTGCGGGAAATCGCCATTGACATTGCCGGACAGGCGCTGGTGAGTGTTGTGGAGCCGGGCCGATTTGTAGAACCCGCACGGGGCCTTGTAATGTTTGTGGACACAGAGGATGAAGGTACCTTCAGGGGGGTTCTTCTGGAGGACTCTCGGCAGGACGACAAAGCGATCCAGATCGTCGCGAGGGAGGCGACCGCAACTTTCCAGCCGGGCGACCGGACTCTGGAACTGGAGCTTCGCGACGGTCATGCATTCATTGAGAACGGACTCGGGGGGCCGCCTGCGGCTCTTGGATTCGAGGCGCTCGAAGTGAGTCTTCCGGTGCTCGACGAGTTGGGTGAGAGGCTGGGTTTCCTTCCGTGGGTGATGTCCGTTACCACCGGGCGATTGATGGGCGATCCTCCCAAGGGAGTGTCGCCGTCCCGCTGGAGTTATGCCCTGTGGCGCCGCATCGGCGGGCCGGTTGGATTCATGGCGATGGCGCTCGTGACCATGCTTCTCGCCTTTCGGGGTCAATGGCGACGCCGTGGAATGGCCGTCGGGGTCGCAGCTGCCATTTTTCTGGGTTACCACGTGGCGGGCCGTCTGGGTGAGAACCTGCTCGACGCGGGGATCATCAACGCGCCGGCCGCAGCGTTCGCACCGGCGACCATAGTGCTTCTGTTCATCTCGATTGTTTACGCGACGGGATTGAGATATGAACGGAATCGTTTCAAAGGAGCGTGAACCATGGCAAAGATATCTGGCCGACTTGAAAAGATCAAACCTTCGGTGACCTTGGCGGTGACGCAGAAGGCGCAGGAGCTCAGAAGTCGTGGCGAGGACGTGATCTCGTTCAGCGCGGGGGAACCCGATTTTTCCACGCCGGAACACATCGTCGAGGCCGCAAAAATGGCCCTCGACCAGGGGAAGACGCGCTACACGCCGGTGGCGGGGGTCCCGGAGCTTCGGCAGGCTGTGGCGGCTCAGAGTGAGGAGGTTCGCTCAGTCGGTTGCAAACCGGAACAGGTGATCATCACAGTTGGCGCCAAGCACGCGCTCTACGGCTTTTTTCAGGCTGTGCTGGATCCTGGGGACCAGGTGGTTATTCCTACACCATACTGGGTTTCCTACCCGGATCAGGTGTTGCTTGCGGGGGGCGAACCCGTCTATTTTGAGACTACCGCGAAGAACAATTGGATCCTGACACCGCAGGATCTGGAGAAGATCGCCGGCCCGAAGACGAAGGTCGTCATTATCAACACACCGTCAAATCCCACCGGCGGACTTTATTCGAGAGAGGCGACGGAGGCCATAACCGAAAAGGCTCTGTCAATGGGGCTCTGGATCATCACGGACGAAATCTACCGCGATCTCATCTACGACGGAGCCAAACACGTCTCACCCCTGTCCGTGGCTCAAGACGGCGCCGAGCGAGTGTTCGTCGTGGACGGCGTTTCCAAGACCTACGCCATGACCGGCTGGCGGATTGGCTGGGGAATCGGCGATCCGGACGTGATCAAGGCCATGTCCAAGATCCAGGGTCAGTCCACGTCGAACCCGGCGGCCATGGCCCAGGCCGCCGCGCTGGCAGCGATCACCACTCCGGCTGATTTCCTTCCGGGTTGGGTGCGTGAGTACAAGGAACGGCGCGACGTCATCGTTGAAGGACTCGCTGCCATGCCCGGGGTCGAGTGTGTGACACCGAGGGGCGCGTTCTACGTTCTTCCGGACGTGACCGCTGTGCTCGAACGCATGGGTGGTGGTGTCACCGACGTGGACCTGGCGACCCTCCTGCTGGAAAAAGCGCTGGTGGCCACCGTGCCCGGTTCGGCCTTCGGTGCGCCGGGACATCTGAGGTTTTCCTACGCCACCTCAATGGACGCCATCGAAGCCGGCATCATACGGGTCGGCGAAACCCTGGCGAAGTTGTAACAGCCTGAAAATTCGGCTGTCTCTCATCTCATCTTGCGATATAATATTTTCAGGAGGGGTAACTTTGGCGCCCAAAGAACCATCATGTCAACCATGACATATTTTACCGTGGGCTATGCGCTGCGGACTATCCGCCTGGTTGACCAATGAATATGCCCAAGGCAAAGAAGTTACTCGTCGTCGCCCTGCTATGTCCGTTTTTTTTGGTTCTTACCGGTGCATTCCATCCAGGATGTGAAGAGCCGAATGAGCAAATAGGCGTGGACGAAATAAATGGCTTCGAAGGTATCGTGAACGGTACCCCGACTAACTACGACTCCTGGGAAGGTGTAGTCGCTCTCATGTGGGAGTATTCCGGATTCATCTGCACGGGCATAATGATAGATCCGGAAGTTGTGCTGAGCGCAGGCCATTGCGTGCTTCTGTCGGACTACGGTATCGATCTCGTTTCAAATCCTGACCAGCTCTGGATCGCTGGCGGCGCCAACGTGATGACCGTCCCCATCCATCACGCAGACGTTTCGAGCGTCATCGCGCATCCAGACTGGGATGGATATAGTTGGGGCACCGATCTTTCGATGATCAAGCTGTCGAGCCCTGTTACCGATGTGCCGCACTACAACTTCCGGCATTCTCCTCAGGCTTCCGTGGGCGAGCTTGTCAAGATTGTCGGCTACGGCCTGACGAGCGGTACCGATTACGAAAGCGGAGGCGTCCACAGAATGGGTGACTCGAGCATCCTGACGGTCACTTCGGAGGAGATCGAGATCGGCGGCGAGACCAACGGTTGTTTTGGCGATTCAGGAGGGCCCCTGTTCTCGTATCAGGACAATGAGTGGGTTATCTCCGGGGTTACTTCACATGGTGAAGAGGACGAGACCTGCTTCGTCGATCACGGAGGTTGGTATGTCAACATCCTGACCTACCTGGATTGGATCGATGAAACCATGTGGGATCTGACCGGCCACGGCATCGGATCCGACACCGATACGGATACAGATACCGACACGGAGACCGACACGGAGACCGACACCGACACGGAGACCGACACGGGCACGGATTCCGATACCACGACGGAGGAAGCCGACGCCGGAGATCCCACGCCGCCCCCCATCGAGCATGCGTGCGACTGCGAGTCGCCGGGAGCCCGATCCGAATCCTCCAGGGGCGTTATCACAACAGTTCTGTCAGTGATTCTCTAGACTCGCATCAACAAGTCCCCGTCGCTTTTGTTCTGCCGATTTTTAAAGATATGTGGGACGTAATGAAATACTGTCCAATAGGTTTTCCCCTCATCACAATATCAAAGGCCTGGGCCAAGGAGAGAAGCAAATGAAGAACCTGTTCTTGTTGGCGGCGGTGCTCCTTGTCGGTTGCTCCCAGCCCGATGTAGAGAGGGCGAACCACGCGGGGAACTTCTCGAAGATAGTTCTGCTGGACGTGCAGGGGCTATGGGGCGGCCGGGACTTGTGGCTGTCTTCGAACGGCACCGGGATGTGTCGGGTAGTCGGCCAGCCCGATGACAAGGCAATTCCAGGACCCCAGGAGAAGAGATATAAAGTTGCGATTTCGCCCACTGAGGTCGGCGCGTTGAGGTCGGTGCTGGGGCATTGGGACTTCTCGGCGATCGAATCGTCGTCGAGATCGGGAATCCCGGACGAGGCGCGCCCGAGGATCTATCTCGATGACGGGAACAAGGTCAACGTGGCTTATCGCTGGAAGGGCGACATCAAAAAGGGGGATGCCTTCCAGGCGATCTACGTTGCCCTGAAGAAGGTGGTCGAAACGGCGACCAAAGAGAATCCGGTGCACTCCGGGCCGCTGGACTGGAAGTGGTATCCGGAAGGCTTCCCGAAAACGGATATGGTTCGGTCGATGGAGGGGAAGAAGAATTAGGGGTTTTCGGCGGACCAATATTTAATCTGAATGGGCTTGTTTTCCCTTGCCAAACCCTACAGCCGCTACTATGGTGCCAACTCTCTTCGCCGGGGCGGTACCGGCAATTGTGCTCTTGTACTTTACGGAGGAAATGGAATGAGCATGGACGAGGTCCAGGACGACAACACCAAGGAAACCAAGGAAACCGCGCCGGTCGTCGCGAAAAGCGAAGCCCGGCCCGAGCGTTCCGACGGCCATGATCGAGATAGCGATTCGGACAGGGGCTATTCCGACAGGAATGATGACAGGCCTCCGAAGCGCAAGTCCGACTCTTTTGGAGAGGCCGTGCTGTGCCGCCCCCTCGAGGTTGTAGTGAGAGATGATCGTGTTGAGCGGGCGATCCGCCAGCTCAAGAATCGCCTGGCCCGAGAAGGTGTGCTGCGCGAACTCAAAAACCGCAGGCACTACTTCAAGCCCAGCGAGCTCAAGCGTATCAAACGCCGTGAGGCCGAACGCCGCCGCCGCAAGCAGGCCAGGCAACGCAACGCAAAAAACTAATTAGATCATCCACCTTCGCCCCCCCCCAAAAATTCTCCATTTGTCGATTTTTGTAATGCTCATTGCATTTTCACATGGGGTGACATCGATCTTCATGCTATGAACGCTCCTTCATTATGTGGTTGGACATCATATTGTTGGTCGGCGGTGGTATCTGCGTATGGCTGGGCGCCGAGGGTATGGTGCGCGGATCCATCAAGTTGGCAGCGTACCTTGGCGTCCCTTCTCTTATCATCGGCCTTACGGTCGTGGCCTTCGGAACGTCCGCTCCGGAGCTGGTGGTCAGCGCATTGGCATCGGTGAGGGGCCACAGCGAGATCGCGCTGGGCAACGTCATCGGTTCCAACATAATCAACATCGCCTTGGTCCTGGGAATCTCGGCGCTCATTGCTCCAATCGCGGTTTCGACAGAGGTCTTGAGGAGGGACATCCCCATCGTGGTGGGTGTCACCTTCGCCGTGGTGGCAATGGTGATGTTGGGCAACTCTGTAGATCGTATCGACGGGGTGATTCTCCTGGTCATCTTCGTCGGTTACATGGTGTTTAGCTACAAGCAGGCGACGAAGGAGCAGCAGCGAACCACCATGGCACCCGGCTGGAAGCGGCCGGTTCTCAGGACGTATCACATTTTATTTCTGATCGGTGGCATCATCGTCATCGCGGCCGGGGCTGAGGGAATGGTCACTGGAGCGGTGGGTATCGCCGAGGCTCTGGGGATGAGCAAGCGTGTCATCGGGATGACCATCGTGGCCTTCGGCACATCCATCCCCGAGCTGGCAGCGTCGGTGGTCGCCGCGAAGAACGGGGAGTCGGATCTCGCGCTGGGAAACGTTGTTGGCTCCAATTTATATAATATGACGCTAATTCTCGGCACGGCCGCCATGATTTCTCCTATCCCCGTGACCCTGAACCTCATATCGCCGGAGATCATTTTCTTCGTCTTGACGGTTCTCGTTCTCATCCCTCTCGTCCGCGTAGGGTGGCGGCTTGGGAGGACGGACGGGATCATCCTCCTGGCGTTGTACGGCGTCGCCATTTACTTCGTTTTTGCATGAGCCCCGCTTGGAAAAAGGTCAGCATGAAAACCTCAATTAAAAAATTGCCCAACGGATTGACAATCATTCTTCGAGAGTCCCACGCTGCGCCGGTGGTGGCGTTCCAGGTCTGGATCAGAGCCGGGCAAGCGGACGAGCGCCCCGAGGAGTCCGGCCTGGCCCACGTTCTCGAGCATATGCTATTCAAGGGCACGCAGCGGCGCCCGGTGGGCGAGATCGCCAGGGACGTTGAGCGCGCTGGTGGGTACATCAACGCGTGGACGTCCCACGACGAAACCGTTTATCACGTGACCATGGCGAGTCGCTTCGCCGCAAAAGGTGTCGATGTGCTCGCCGACGCGGTCCAGCACGCGGCCCTCGATGGAGAGGAGCTGTCCAGCGAGCTGCAGGTGATTCTGGAGGAGATCCGCATGGGAGAGGATAGCCCCTCCCGGGTAACAACAGAGATGCTCTTTTCCAGAGTGTTTATCAAGCACCCGTACGGGTTTCCCGTGATTGGCAATGCAAGGACCGTTCGATCTTTCGATCGCAAGATAGTCCAGAAATTCTACCGTCGTTGGTATGTGCCCGGGAATACCGTGGTGGTCGTCGTTGGGGATTTTGAAGAGAGTGCCATGCTGGACCTGACGAAGAAGGCTTTCTCGAAATGGCCAGCAAGGAGCATTCCCCGCCGCACCACGCGAAAGCCACAACCCGTTCAGCGAAAGATCAGAAGTGTACACCGTGTGCTCCCCGTTTCCGAAGCCAATCTCGCCATCGGATTTCCAATACCCGGATTCGCGCACGACGATATTCCCGCTCTGGATCTCCTGGCGGCGGTCCTGGGTCAGGGCGCGAGTTCGAGACTGGAGTCCATCGTTCGCAGAAAGATGGGTCTCGCCAGCGACGTGAGGGCCTACTCCTTTACCCTGAAAGACGTCGGTGTTTTCGCCATATTCGCCGTGGCCCCTCCGGGCGCACTCACGGATCTCACCCGGGCAATTTCCACGCAGGTGTTCGAACTCGTTGCGAAGGCCATCTCCCCGAGGGAGGTTGAAAAGGCACGGGCGATGCTGATGAGCGAGTCGACATACGTGGAGGAGACGGTCGACGGCGTTGCACGAAAACTCGGTTACTATGGACTGCACTCGGACGATGTGGAACTCGAGCGGCGTTATGTGGCAGGCCTCGCCACCGCCCAGCCCGGTCAACTTCTGGAGGTGGCGCGCAAATACCTGACCCCGTCCGTCGCCAGCATCGCCGCGACGGTTCCCGATCCCGCTCACAGAACGTTCGACGAAAAGGTCGATTGGGTTCGGACAAAAAGGGGAACCCCGGAGGTCAACAGCGCAAAACTGAACGATGCGCTCACCGGCGCGCTCAAGCAGGGTGCGAAGGCGGCCGCCAAAACGGTCAAGACCTCTTCGCGACCCGAAACCATAGTTCACAAGCTCAGTGGTGGTGACACGTTGATCATCAAGGCTGACGCCACGTCCAAGATCGTCGCGGCACGCGCGGCTTTCATGGGCGGGTTGAGGCACGAGCGTGCTGCTCACTCGGGCCTTGCCATACTGCTGTCCAATTCCCTGACGCGGGGAACAACCATGAAGGACGCTAGGCAGATCGCCATGGAGATGGATTCGCTGGCCTGTTCAGTAGCCGGTTTCGCCGGGAGAAACACCTTCGGCGTATATGGGGAGTTCCTCTCACGTAACTTTTCCGAGGGGTTTGCGTTGATGTCCGCGTGCCTGCGGCGACCCGTTCTTCACGAAGACGAGATTGATCGGGAGAAACAACTTCTGCTCGACGAGATCCGGGCGAGCCGGGACAACCTTGACTATCAGGCATTCAAGCTGTTTCAGGAGAAGCTCTTTCGCGGGCACCCGTACGGGAGATCAATGCTCGGCACTGAAAAGACCGTA
Organism: Deltaproteobacteria bacterium; assembly: GCA_030595125.1. Lineage (GTDB taxonomy): Bacteria > Myxococcota_A > Polyangia > JAAYKL01 > JAAYKL01 > JAUVAN01. The sequence goes on along the minus strand of JAUVDV010000107.1, from coordinate 36 downwards.
CGCGACCTGACACCCGGAACCCTGAAGGGATATCTC
>JAUVDV010000005.1 GCA_030595125.1 Deltaproteobacteria bacterium | reverse complement strand
ATTGTCAAATCCGCTGCCGCTGCCGAAATGAGTTTTTCCACCAAGGTCGTCGAATATAGTTACTTGGCCGGTTACGCTGAGAACAGAAGCAGGGTTGGTATTTGTTGATCCAATTGCTACTCTCCCACCACTAGTATTTATACATGTTTTTTTGTGGGAATTGTGATTAAAATAAAGGTTACTGGTACCAACAGCGTCGATCTCATTTCCATCCAGTAATAAACGTTGTGTGCCACTTACAATTTCCAGCGTTCCCGTGGAACCGTTATTGTCATTTCCATTTATTTCCAATCTTGACGTTGGCGAGGTAGTTCCCATTCCTATATTACCAAGATAGTTCATCATCATAACGGTTATCGGAGCAGAAGGGGTCGCTAACAGAAAGTTTAGCTGCCCATCGTTCATAATCCCCCATTGGTAATTTGCGGGAACAGGTGTTAGGAGCAACAGCGGATCTGGAGTTCCCCATATTACGAAAAAACCATCACCTGTGTCCGCAGTAGGGATCGCGTCATCAAAAATATCGTCAGGCGCCGCCGTTTCAGGCTCGGAAAGAAGACCATATGTGTTCTGCGCCGCAGCATTCCTCGAATTCGTAATAGTTGAGTTGTCAAGTTCCGTTTCCAGTCTTGATCCCAGAATACTTGAATGGACGTTTTCTCTTGATGGGACGACACGAGACTTTTCATTGCCCCTGAACCCGGTATAGAATTGAATATCATCCAGTTCTCCAACCCCATCAACAACTTCAAACTCCTCAGGTAATGCCATTCCCTCCTTCACCCATATTTCGCATTCTGCGTCGTCTTCTTCTTCGGGAATTCTGTCCACAGCCTCTTCCAAGCTTCGCACGGCTGTCTCCCAACTTCTCGCGTCACCATCCGGCTCAGCATCCTGATCGACATACCTTACGCATCCTGGAATGATTTGTTCCTGAGCAACGTCTGCATCAAAATCGTATTCCACATCGTCTTCAACACACGAAAAAGCAAAAACACACGAAATCAAGAACGCGAACAACATAACCGAAACCTTTGGGCTCTGCATGGCTCTACTCCTTTTTGTTTAGTTTCCCCTACATCGGCAATGTATCGGGGTACAGAGTAAAAAGCAAGGCGTTTTCCGGACCATTCCCCCAGGGGCTATAGCCCACCGCGCATGCTTCTAGCTTTCCCGCGCGGTATTGGACTGAACACATGTACAGGCCTTCCCCGTCCCGCGCATGGTTTCGGGTCTTCCCGCGCAGGATTTCGTCGTTCCCGCGCAAGCTCTCGTCCTCAATACGCAAGTTTCCGTCCTTCCCGCGCGGAATTCGGTCTTCCCGCGCAGGTTTCGGTCTTCCCGCGCGGTTTTCGTCGATTGTGGGTGTTTATTAGGAGCTTGTGGGGCTACGGGGCGTCGATTGTTTCGGTCTGCGCCGGGGCGGAGTCTCTCTTGCCGCGAGTCCGGCGGAAATGGGCGCTCGCGTATCCGACCCTGCGGGCCTCGTCGCGCCAGAAGACGTACCGGCCGCACTCCCGGATCTCGTCCACGGACTGCTTGAGATAGGTATACGCCTTGTCGCGCATTACCTTGGTCTCCTTGTCCTTCACTTCGCCTCGGGCCGCGCCGAGCAGGGAGGCCGTCTCGTCGCTCTTTTGAACGGCTTCGTCGAGCAGGCCCATGTCGAAGTTGACCGCCATGAGCGGCTCGGGGTTGTTCTTGCCGTGGACGCCGAGGTCGGAGAGATCTTGGATCATGTCGGCGTCGCCCGAACCGTCGGCGATAGCCTGCACGCGGCTCTTCAGGTCAGGGTGCTTGCGAAAGGCGTACAGCATGTGGTGTACGAGCGTGTCGCGGAGATCGTAAACGTAAGGCGCGAGCTTGGCGAACTGCTTTTGCGCCTCTTCCTTGCCGAGGCGGAGGCTGTTCCACTGGCTCTGAATGTACGTCGCCGCGCCCGCCCGCGCCGGCAGCGTGTCGATGACAGACTGATCGAGCCCGGCGGCCACAAGCGCTTTCCTGTCTTTTTGCAACCAGTTGTAAAGATCCTCGGCTTCCTGAAAGAAGATCCCCACAGGCATGTTCGGATGCTTCACATCCTTCGCGTCGATCGCTTCAATAGTAGCTGCGTGTTTTTCAAAATCGTCTTGGTTTGACATTTATCTTACCTTTACTTGGGCCAAGCGTTGATTGATTCGCGTTAAAAACTATTCAACCCAGCCTGTTTTGTCCAGAAATTTCAATTGCCGCGTTACCCTCTTCCCCCCCTCGCAGGGGATAGCCGGAATGGGGCTAGTCGCAGCAGACCTCCCACATCTCGCAACCATCGAGTTCGTAGTGAACGGGATTACCTCCGCAGAGGGGGGGAAGGGAGGGGGTCTCGCATGTGTGCGCGGGCTCGCAATCGCCAAAGCCGCCGTCAGGCTCGACCAGCGGTTCGCAGCATATATCGATCATGCCGCAATTATACTGCGGGTGGCCAAGTCCCTGACAGCCGCCGAACAGGCTCTCGCAGGTCCATGGACAATCGAGGCCACCGTCCGCATCAGAATCGGAATCGGAGTCCGAATCCGAGTCACTGTCGGAATCCGAGTCGGAATCGGAGTCCGAGTCGGAATCCGAGTCCGAGTCTGTGTCCGTGTCCGCGTCTGTGTCGGTATCGGTGTCGGTGTCCGTGTCGGTTGCGGCGTCGATTCCCGCGTCGCCCTGCGTGTCGTCGTCCGAGCACATGGCGAGTACGACAAACGAAAGCACCAACAATGCCATGAGAATTTTTTTCATGTGGGTCTCTCCCTTTAAAGAAAAATCATTTTTTCGAATGATTAAACATACACCATCAGGGAACATGGAGGAAAGAAGTTCGACGCAAAAAACCAGGACCATCCCGCGGCTGTAAAACCGCGCCCTTATGAGGGCGCGGTCAGGATGACCTATGTTCCCGTGAACCCCGGGGCACTACCGGTCAAGCCCGGAGGGCTTGCGCGTAGCGCATCGTGGCCGCGGGTTTTACACCCGCGGGATTTAGAATACAATTGTTCGTATGAACCACTTGGAACTTCCCATCTTGCTGATCCTCGGAGCGGCGGTTGCATCCGGGTGCTGGAAACAGCAACCGGTTCTCGTTGGAACCACGGACACCGATGCCGACTCCGACACAGACACCGATTCCGATGCAGACTCCGATGCGGATACGGATTCGGACTTCGAAAAGTGGGGAATCGTCAACCTCGTTCATACCGCCCTTGCCGATAGCCAGTACGGCGCCGAGACTCTTATACTCTCGGCCGTGGTCTATTCGGAGCAATACGGTCCGCTCGACGGCCCGGATTACGAGGGCACTTTTCTGTCCAGGAACGGCGTTGAATGCGAGATCTATTATCACTCCGGTATGGCAGAACCTCCTCCTCCCGAGCCGCCCGCCGAGGCCGATGTGGGCCGGATAATGGCCGCCCCCGATGAAGCGGAGGATATCTTGACGATCGATTTCGACGCCGATGAAGGCGCCTACACCGTCGACTACCGTACAGCCAATAGTGTCGACCTCCCCTTGCCGGTCTGGCTGGGGCAGGAGGTTGACTTCAACTTCAGCGGGATGGGACTGGGCAGCACCGATTCATTTTCAAAATCGGCTTCCCTTCCCGTTCACACTCAGCTGACCTCTCCGTTTGAGGGAGGACCCGTGGTCATTCAAAACATGGATGGTGACTTCGTAATGGGGTGGCTCCCCGTGAGCGAGGGGCAGGTGACTCTTGCTCTCAATTTCAATCTGGACTGGGACGACGCGGTTTTCATCTGCCGACCGGATCAGTCGGTGACCGAGCTGGTAGTGCCTCAAGAATGGATCAGCGAATACACATGGGGCGGCGGCTCGGACATGATCATCAGCGTGACAAACAGCTACCAAATAGCGGCCGGCCATACCCTTCTGGAGGCCCGGGCAGTGAGTTCTCACCGGCATTCAGGATTTTTTGGAGCACAATGAAGCAATTAGAAAGGCGAATAAAATGGGACGGTTTTCAAAAACAACAATAGTGCTTTCAATGCTACTGATCGCGGCTTGTGGCTCCGAACCCCCGGGGCTGTACATCGATGCGGGGGCCGACGGCGACTCGGACACCGACTCGGACGGTGACTCGGACTCGGACTCGGACTCGGATACGGATAGCGACACGGACTCGGACACCGACTCGGACACCGACTCGGATACTGATAGCGACACCGATTCCGATGAGTGCGACACCACCGAAGACACCTGGCCGAGTAACGAGATTACCGCCGGCGGTTACAACTGGGGAGGCTTCATCGGCGTCAATGTGTACGACATCCAGTACGCGGGAACGAACTCGTGGCATGGACTGTCCCTGGGGTTGTACGACCTGGGCGTGGCGGCCTTCAACCTGTCGGGCACGATCCAGTACGCGGACTGTGATACCTGCGTTCTTCTGGGGCTCGATTGTTTCGGCTACGACATGGAGAACTGCGCCCAGCTCTTTCTCGGCACGGCGGGAATAATTGATGTGACCGCAGTGAACGCGACGCAACCCTGGAACGACGACATCGTGTTCGAGGGCACGGATCTATTCCTTGAAGAGGTCACCGTCGACTGGGGCGACTACACGTCCACATTCGTGGTCGACGGCGAAACCTACTGCGTGAATCTGTGGTCTGTTGACTCCCCGGTCGAGGACTGGAATTAGCGCCGGTATTAGTGCCGGTAGAGTCTTTTCCATGGTTCTGCGATAAAACGAACATAGTCGTCAACGGCGGCACGTAACGTGTCGGACGCCAGGAGCGCACAGTGCCGGCTCTCCTCCGGCAGGCCTCCGAGCCCGTTCAGGATGTCATCCTGGGATATTTCCCTCACATTCGAAACGCTCTTTCCCTCGGCCAGTTCCACCGCCATGCTGCCCGATGCGATGGATGTGATGCAGCCGTCGGTCGTGAAGCTTGCGCCTGTTACAATATTGCTACTCACACGGAGAAACACTTCCATGGTGTCCTTGCACGGTCCTGTAACCCTGGCGTGACCATCGGGGTTTTCCATGACGAAAGGATTTCTCGGTTGCAACCAGTGCCTGATCACGGTTTCGGAGTAGCACTCACCGGTTTCTTCCACCAATCGCTTTTGAAACCCCTTGATGAGGTTGTCGAACTCGGAAGCAGTTATCACATCATTCTCCTTTTTCGCCTCAAACCAACTCCTCTTGTACCTGCTTCCAGAGCGTCCGAATTTCTCTTGCAGCCGGACTGTCCCCGATCTCGACCACGGTCTTTCCCTGCACCTGCGCACGCGTAACCGCAGGATCGTATGGAATACGGCAAAGCACGGGGATCTCCAACGCCAGCGCCTCTCTCTCCAGCTGGTCGGCCATCTCGGGATTGATATCCGACTTGTTGATGCATACCGCAGTCCTTGTTTTGAAGTACCTGGTCAACTGTGCCACCCTCTTCATGTCGTGCAGGCCGGAAAGTGTGGGCTCGGTTACCACCAACGCCATTCTCGCCCCCGCGATGGAAGCGATAACCGGACAACCGATCCCCGGTGATCCGTCGGCGATGATCATATCGCGTTCTTCGAGATCGGCCACGGCGGTGGCCTCTTTGCGCACGAGAGAAACGAGCTTTCCGCTGTTTTCCTGGGCAATGCCCAGTCTGGCGTGCACCATGGGACCAAAGGAGGTATTCGACACAAACCATTCCCCGTTTACCGAGGGAATCATCTTTGCTGCCTCCTGTGGACATATATCAGCGCAGATCCCGCATCCCTCGCAGGATATGGGATTTACCCCATACACGGTTATCGTGCCGTTTTGCCTGAGTCGAATAGCATCGAAGCGACAATGCTCGGCGCATGTTCCGCAACCGGCACAGGCAGTCTCATCGATATGAGCCTCGTGCCCGCCCGAAAACGACCATCGCTTCTGAACGGTCGGATTGAGAACCAGGTGCAAATCCGCGGCGTCCACGTCGCAATCTACCGCAACAGCACTCCTTGCCAGCGCAATAAAAGAAGCGACAACGCTGGTCTTGCCGGTGCCTCCTTTTCCGCTGATGACGACCAGCTCCGGCGCCGAACGCGTCATGCCGGTCGGCAGGCTCTCGGAAGGAAGCCGCGGAGGTTTCGCGAGCGATTGCGCAGGCTCGACGGGAGGTACGATTTTCGGTCTGGTCCCATGCGCGATCTTTTCCAGATTGATTGCCAGTTTTTCAAAGAGCGGCCTCAACTCGGGGAGCGCCGATGTCACCATCTTCCCTTTCGAGTACGCTTTTGCGATTTCGCGATCATCGGGTAGCTCCATCAGGATCGGTATGTTCTCTCGTTCGCAAAAATTGAAAACATTCCGATCTCCCACCCCGACACGGTTTATTGCCACCCCGAACGGCAGCCCCAGCGCGCGCACCATTTCCACGGCCAACTTCAAGTCGTTGAGACCGAAAGGCGTCGGCTCCGTGACCAGGAGCACAACATCGGCCGTCCTGACAGACTCGATGACCGGACATGAAGTTCCCGGCGGTGAGTCCAGTATCAGCGTATGACCATCCGGCGCCTCTTCGAGCACCGCGCGGATCACAGGAGGCGCCATGGCCTCGCCGACATCGAGCAGACCATGGACAAAAACCACGCCGCTCTCCGATTCGCCCTTCTCGACAATACCTATTGGTCGGGGGACTTCACGGATGGCGTCTTCAGTACACGCGAGGCTGCAGCCACCGCAACCGTGGCACATCCTGGGATAGGTGAGCACTGTTTGCTTTATGATGACTATTCCCGAGTAACGACACGTCTTCGAGCATGCACCGCAATGCGTACATCTGGACTCGTCAACCTCGGGTACTGGTATGGTTACCTGCCTTCTTTGACTGATAACCGGATTCAGAAAAATATGTCCGTTAGGCTCTTCGACATCACAATCGAGATAGGCGGTTGGCCGGCCTTGAGCGGACAAGATTGCCGCCAGATTGGTGGCGATAGTGGTCTTGCCCGTCCCTCCCTTGCCGCTGGCGATAGCAATGCGCATGGCTTTTTTCATGTTCCGGTGTTGCCGTCCCGTCTACGCCTTGCGCAGCGACAGCGCGTCGATGGGACATGCTTCGAGGCACAGACCGCAGCCGTCGCATTTATTCCTGTCGATAAGCAATGTTTCATCAACCGCGATGGCGCCCAATGGGCAAGAATCTTCACACGCTCCACACAAATTGCAGACCTGCATATTCACAACAGCAATAATCCCCGGCCTGCCTGCGCTCGGACTTGTCGCCGCCGGCCCCATAACCGCCGGTTCCATACCCTGACCACCGCCCATACCGCGACCGCCTCCGCCACCCATACCACGACCTCCTCCGCCACCCATACCGCGACCTCCTCCGCCGCCCATACCGCGACCTCCGCCGCCACCCATACCGCGACCGCCTCCGCCGCCCATACCGCGACCGCCTCCACCACCCATGCTTCCGCCTGTCATTGTCTGCACCCTTTCATCGGTCGCCATACCGAAATGGTCGTCGACATTGGGTTTGTCAACGGTATTCAGTTGACCGTTCTTGAATTGTTCGACCGCATTCCTGGCAACACCACTGCAATCGGTGATCACACCGATTTCTGCAGCCGAAAGTGTCTGATGTGCATTCGGGCCGCAATTGCCGGTCAGAACGAACTTCACGTCTTTCTCCGACAGCAACAGGGCCGATTGAATTCCCGCGCCGCCACCAAGCGATATGTTGGGATTTTGCACAGCCTCGAAGCTCATATCGTCCGTTTCAACAAAGACAAAGTGCGAACAGCGACCGAACCGAGGGTCGATTGCCGCGTCCAGAGAGGGCCCGGTCGTTGTCACCGCTACTTTCATGATTCATCTTCTTTCGCGGATTCCATTTCCTGAATCATTCTCTTCACCTCGTTCAACGAGGTCTCGAGGTATTCAAACTGTTGCTTCAGGGCGTTCAGCTCCTGTTCCCTTGTGATCGTCGGAACAACCGGCGCGACGGGCGGCATCGGATATTGTTGATTGCGCCACCCCCCTCCACCACCGCGCCCCCATCCACCACCACGTCCCGGGCCGTTACCGCGTCCTCCTCTGTAACCTCGCCCCCAACCGTTACCGCGTCCACCGTAGCCTTGCCCGAAGCCGGGATTCGCAAAACCCGGTTGCGGGTATCCCGCGCAATAACCGGCCGCGCGTCCCGTCATCGGTCCCATTCCCGAAGGTCCTGTTCTGTCTCCACTTGGCATGATCTTCTTCCTTTCTTCGTCCTATCTTCGAGGCCCGCCACGTCCACCGCGATGTCGAAAACGACGACGACGGCCCTGGCAGCCGGGCATCAAGAACGCTTGTTCTGTAAAATGGTCGCAAACAAATGCATCCAATATCTCTTCCACTACACCGCAGGTGTTCGGGATGATCTTCACACCCGCCGAGACGAGTATCGCCTCGAGCGGCCTGGACACCGCACCGCAAATCAAGACATGCACACCGAGTTTCGCTATGAGCTCGGCCCTTGCGACGTGCCCGGCCTTTTCCATGAGTACTTCCGTCCGCCGAAGTACGCGGCCTCCTTCGACGTCTATGAGCAAAAGTCGCTCCGAAACGTCGAAGACAGGCGAGATCCTGTCTCGCAGTATTGGGATTCCCACTCTCATCACCGAAATGAATGAGCAACATTCATTCCAATCCGGACATATCGCTATAAACCGAATGAATTCCGACAGATTGCGCCCTCTCATGAGGCGTATGTTATTTGCTTTCTCGTGCGGTTCTGCACGAATGTTCAATACCTTTCTTGCATATTGCATTGCCATGGGGTACTTCAAACAAATGGTCGCCAAGACGGGAAATCACAACGACGTGATCCTCGATTCAATCAACGAGGGGGTCTTCACGGTTGATCTGAGCTGGCGAATAACTTCATTCAACCGGGCGGCGGAAGAAATAACCGGTGTGAGCCGCAAGAACGCAATAGGGCAACGATGCAGCGAGGTTTTCAGAGCAAACATCTGTGAAAACAACTGCGCGTTGAAGAAGACGCTTTCGACCGGCAAATCGGTCATGGGCATGACCGCATATATCATCGATTCGACCGGCGAGCGGATACCGATAAAGATTTCGGCTGCCGTTCTCCACGACAATAATGGAGAGGTTATCGGGGGCGTGGAGACCTTTTCAGACTTGAGGCAAGTCGAGGAACTGCGAAAGAAGCTTCTGGAAAAACACACCCACTCCGACATCGTGGGCAAGAGCCCCGCCATCACACGGCTCTTCGATCTCCTGCCCCGCATAGCCGACAGCACCAGCACCGTCTTGATCACCGGGGCTTCGGGGACGGGCAAGGAGCTCTTTGCCCGGGCCATTCACAATCTATCCCCCAGACGAAACAAAGGATTTGTCGCGATCAACTGCGGGGCACTTCCGGATACCCTGCTGGAATCGGAACTCTTCGGTTACAAGGCAGGGGCGTTCACCGATGCCACGCGGGACAAGCCCGGCCGATTCGCGAGCGCCGACGGAGGAACGCTCCTTCTGGATGAAATCGGCGACATCTCCCCCGCCATGCAGGTGCGGTTGCTCCGGGTGTTGCAGGAGAGGACATTCGAGCCGCTCGGATCCGTCGAGTCCGTCGAAGTTGATGTGAGAGTCATAGTCGCCACCAACAAGGACCTGGGAAAGATGGTTCGCGACGGCGCGTTCCGAGAGGACCTTTTCTACCGCATCAACGTGGTCAGCATTGAAATACCTCCGCTTCGCGAACGCCGGCAGGATATTCCCTTGCTGCTCGATCACTTCATTGCCAAGTTCAACACGCTGCAGGGAAAAGATATCCCCGGCCTTTCCCGAGAAGCGCTGGCCGTCCTGGTGGGACATGATTATCCGGGAAACATCAGGGAGCTCGCGAACATCATGGAACACGCATTCGTGCTTTGCCATAGCGGCATGATCCAGCTTCAACACTTGCCTCCTCCTTTCAACGAAGGGGCACGGCGCGGTCTTCTCGAAGTGGACGACGGGATGAGTCTCAAGTCCATGGAGGCGATGCTGATCACCGAAACCCTGAAAAAGTACGATGGCAACCGTGCCCTCACTGCGAGAGACCTGGACATTGACCCGAGCACCCTGTATCGCAAGATCAAGTCGCTGAGGATCGATGTTCCTCAAGTGGATGGTCGAAGCGGCAAGAGGAAAAATGAAAACCTACTTTGATTGCATACCCTGCTTTCTTCGCCAGGCGCTGGAAGCGGCGAGAGCCCTGGATCTCGATGAAGAGAGAACCACAGCATTGCTACGCCGAACGCTGGGCCTGGCGCAACAACTCGACTGGAGCATCCCTCCCCCTGTCATCGGCCGAGACATTCACCGCGTGATTCGCGAGGTATCGGAAGATCCGGATCCGTATCTTCAAAGAAAAATCGCTGACACGGAAGCGGCGCTCAAGCTACTGCCGCAAGTCGACAGAGCTATAGCAAAAAGCGCGGATCCCTTCGCGACCGCCGTGAAGTTCTCCATCGCTGGCAACGCCATCGATCTGGGCGCCAAGACCGCCGTGGAGGCCGACGTTGGAAAAACATTCCAAGAGGCCCTGACCAGGCCGCTGGATGAAGCCGCCGTCCAGGCGCTCGAAAAAGCTATCTCGGGCGCGAAGGACGTTCTGTTCCTGGCCGACAACGCCGGCGAGATCGTTTTCGATCGACCCCTGCTCGAGCAGATCGGATCAAAGGTCACCGTGGCGGTCCGGGGCGCGCCGACTATCAACGACGCCACCCTCGACGACGCGAAACGCTCCGGGCTCACCGAGAGATTTGACGTTATTTCCAATGGAGCGGACACGCCCGGCACCTGGCTTCCGGACTGCTCGCCTGAGTTCGTCCAAAAATTCAATTCCGCAGATATGGTGATCGCCAAGGGACAGGGCAACTACGAGAGCCTCAACGACCATCCCAGGAAGATCTTCTTTTTGTTCCTGACCAAGTGCCCCGTAGTTTCGAGCGACCTTGGAATTCCGACAAACACTTATGTGATAAGAGAAATCTAGCCGGCTCCCCGCCGTTATTCTGAATCTTTCAGTGTCCCGAAATCCTCACCCTCCAACTCAACCTGTTCGATCTTGGTGAAACGACTGGTGATCTTTTTGGCGGATTTATTGACGTCGGAAACATCTCGGTTGGCCTGGTCGATGTGCCCGGCGAGCTTGTCCATGCGATCCTGAAAGCGACCAAAATCCTGCGAAAGCGCAACCAGATGATCCTGGATAATGTTCACCTGCTTGCGCGTAGCGACATCCTTGAGCACAGCGCGCGACGTGGTGAGCACCGCCATCATCGTGGTGGGCGAGGTCAGCCAGACGCGAGCCCGGTGCGCATCTTCCACCAGTTCGGGATAGTGGCCATGGATTTCGGCAAAGACCGCCTCGGCCGGGATAAACATCACCGCGCCATCGGACGTTTCACCGGGAATGATATATTTGGAGGAAATATCCTTGATGTGCTTCTTGATGTCCTGACGAAATTGCTGCTCGGCGGACTTTCGATCTGCATCGCCCAGCATCGTGTCGGTCATACGCTGATAGCTTTCCAGCGGAAACTTTGAGTCGATACAGAGGGTGCCGGTCGGTTCGGGCAGAAACAGGACACAGTCGGCGCGCACGCCGTTATCGAAGGTGTGCTGTAGCGAATAGCTCTTTTCCGGCATCACGTTGGAGATGAGCGCGCTCAATTGTACTTCGCCAAAAGCGCCGCGCGAACGTTTGTCAGCCAGCACCTCCTGAAGTGAAACCACGTTTCCCGAAAGCTCGGCGATCTTTTCTTGCGCCTTGTCTATCAAGGCCAGTCGCTTGAGCACGTCAGCAAAAACAGTGGTGGTTTTCTCGAAACCTTTATCAAGACGTTCCTCTACCTTTTCGCTGATATGGGCCAGCTGTTCATTGTTGGCCTTTATGAGCTCCTTGACACGATCGCCGAGTTGGCCGGTATTCTTTTGGAGAGATTCATCAACCTTGACGCGAACGCCCTCAACATCTTCGCGAAGATCCTTTTCCAATCCACGGAAGATTTCCTCCAGACGCTGGATGCGCGCCTCGCCCTGCTCCGTCTGGGTGCCGACTTGCCGGTTGAACTCGTCGAGGCGAGTGTTCACTCGGGTCGATCCCGTGAGCTGGATCACGATCAATACAAGAAGAATGATCACGACGGCGATAAGCAATGCGGTTGTCAGCATCAGAACTTCCAATTCTCGATAACGTACAGTTTCTTTCGCACATTTCTGGACAGAAAAAAATGGTTACCCTCAATCTATAGTGAACGACGAAGAACAATGCAGAAAAAAGTGACACCGAAAATGGGGAGAAACATTCGAGTGGCCACGTACCCGTCTGATCAGGATATTTTGGCTTTGTAGAACTCTCTGTTCATTCGGGCGATGTTGCTAAGTTTAATTTCTTTGGGGCATTCGGCTTCACACGCCCCGGTATTGGTGCAGTTGCCGAAGCCCAACGCATCCATCTGCGCGACCATGGTCTGAACTCTTTCCTTTGCCTCGACGCGACCCTGTGGAAGTACTGCGAATTGCGAGACTTTTGCGGAAATGAACAACATGGCCGATGCGTTTTTGCAGCTCGCCACACATGTGCCGCAACCAATACAAACTCCCGCGTCAAAGGCGATATCTGATTCTTCTTTGGACACCGGTATAGCGTTTGCTTCAGGCGCCGCACCCGTCTTGGCCGAAATAAACCCTCCCGCCTGGATCAGCTTATCAAGCGCAGTCCTGTCCACGACGAGATCCTTGATTACCGGGAAAGCCTTGGCTCTCCAGGGTTCAATGGTGATTGTGTCTCCATCCTTGAACATGCTCATGTTGAGTTGGCATGTGGTGACACCCTCTTGGGGGCCGTTGGGCCTGCCATTTATATACAAGCCGCACATCCCGCAAATGCCTTCTCTGCAATCGCTGTCGAAGGCGAACGGAACCTCGTTTCTCTTGATGAGATCTTCGTTTAAAGAATCCAACATCTCGGGGAATGTCATTTCCGTCGAAACATCATCCATCTTGTACGTAACGAACCCACCCTTATCTTGAGCACTTTCTTGACGCCATATTTTCAGTGTAATCTTCATGTCATTGAATCCGTTTTCTGAGGATTGTCATCCCTGTTATTTATAACTTCTTTTCGTCGGCGTGACAGTCTCAAACACGAGTTTTTCCTTGTGCAACATGGGGCCTTTATTTTCATCAGTGAATTCCCATGCAGATACATAGGCATAGCGATCATCATCTCGCTGCGCCTCCCCATCTTCGGTCTGGTATTCTTCTCTGAAATGTGCCCCGCAGGATTCATTCCGATCAAGAGCATCCGTAATAATCAGCTTTGCAAGATCGAAAAAGTCCGCAACCCTGGCAGCCTTTTCCAGCTCGTGGTTGAGATGCTCCAGTTTGCCGGGCACTTTCACATCTTTCCAAAATTCTTCTTGCAACTCGGCAACCTCTTGCAAGGCCTGCTTGAGACCCTTCTCGTTTCGCTTCATCCCGGAGTGGGTCCAGAGTATCTGACCCAGTTTCTTGTGAAACGAAGAAACTGTCTGGCTACCGTTGACGGACATGAGCTTGCTCAGTTTTCCCTCGACTGCCTTTTCTGCTTCTTCGAATTCCGGTCCATCGGTGGGAATTTGGGGTGTTTTTATCTCATCGGCAAGATAATCCCCAATGGTAACAGGCAATATAAAGTAGCCGTCTCCCGAACACTGCATCAGGGATGATGCGCCAAGGCGATTGGCGCCGTGATCGGAAAAATTGGCCTCTCCCAGGGCATATAGCCCGGGAATGGTGGTCATCAAATTATAGTCAACCCAGAGCCCCCCCATTGTATAGTGGGACGCCGGATAGATTTTCATGGGTTCTTTGTAAGGGTTTATGCCCGTGATTTTTCGGTAAAGATCAAACAAGGTGCCGTACTTGTTGCCAATGACTTCTTCGCCTTGATCCTTGATGGCATCCTTGAAATCGAGATACACAGAGAGCCCCGTTTCACCGGCGCCATAGCCGGCGTCACAACGTTCCTTCGCGGCTCTGGAGGCGACATCTCTGGGAACTAGATTGCCGAATGCCGGATATCTTCTTTCAAGATAGTAGTCCCGCTCGTTCTCGGGGATGTCGAGGGGATTCCTCTTGTCTCCCTTCTTGCTCGATACCCAGATCCGCCCATCGTTTCTCAAGGATTCCGACATCAAGGTTAGTTTCGACTGGTAGTCATTGAGCACCGGAAGGCATGTCGGATGAATCTGCGCCATGCTGGGGTTGGCCATAAAGGCTCCCTTTTTATATGCGGCCAGCGCGGCTGATCCGTTGGAATTTATAGCCAATGTCGAAAGGTAGTAGACCGTACCGAATCCACCCGTGGCAAACACAACAGCGTGTGCAGAATGACGTTCGATTTCGCCCGTGAGCAGGTTTCTCGCGATAACTCCCCTCGCCTTTCCGTCAATGAGCACAAGCTCAAGGACATCACGACGACTGAACATCGTTACCTTGCCGGCCTTTATCTGTCTGGACAATGCCTGGTATGCAGCCAGTGTACATTGTTGACCCGTTTGACCCTGGGCATAAAACGTTCTGGAAACCTGCACGCCTCCAAAAGAGCGATTGTCAAGATAGCCGCTATAATCCCTGGCAAAAGGAACTCCCGACGCGACATACTGATCAATAATATTATTGCTTATTTCGGCGGCGCGATAGACATTTGCTTCCCTGGCTCGAAAGTCGCCACCTTTCAGCATGTCATGAAACAAACGATAATCGCTATCAGAATCATTCTTGTAGTTTTTGGAGGCATTGATGCCACCCTGCGAAGCGATGGAGTGCGCCCTGCGAGGGGAATCCTGAAAAACAAAAACCTTGACGTTATAACCCAATTCCGCGAGAGAAGCGGCCGCCGAGCCGCCCGCAGCACCCGCTCCAACAACAATAATATCAAGTTTTTTCTTGTTGGCCGGGCTGACAAGCCTCAAAGAAGCCTTGTGCTTTGTCCATTTGTCCTTGAGTGGACCCCCGGGGATCTTAGCGTCTAGTTTTCCTGGCTGTTGCATAACTCACCTGTTCTTTCGCGAACCCTGACTTCGCTACACATTGAAAACTCCAATTTATTCAGAAAGGAATATTATTAAGGGAATTACGATATAGCCCGCCGGTATCAGGATTGAATAAAGCACCCCAAGAAATTTAACAGTCGGGGTGTATTTTTGATGGTTGAAACCTATCGTCTGGAAGGCGGACTGGAATGCATGATTCAGGTGAAAGGAGAGCGCAACAAACGAGATAACGTATATTGAAACGTAAAGCGGCAGCTTGAACAAATCATGAGCGAGCGCGTAAAAATTATCGGAATCGCCTTCTATCCAACCGATTTTGATGAAAAAGAAATGGAAAAAATGAAGAACAAGAAAAATGAGGATGATTCCACCCAGATAAATCATGTACTTGGAAAAAAACGACGTTTTTGAACGGGTGCCCACTTTGTACTGAGTGGGTCGTGCCATCCAGTTCTGGATTTGCAAGATCACGCTCATGAGAATGTGGACAAGAAACACCAATAGAAGCACTACTTCAAAAACCTTGATGACAATATTGCTGGCCATGAATTCGGCCGCGCTGTTGAAAACGCTCGGATCGCTTTTCAGAAGTAGAAAATTGATGGCCAGATGAACTAACAGAAACACGATCAAAAAGAGGCCGGCCAGAGCTACCACGAGCTTTTTTGTCAACGATGAGCCCAAAAATCTTCTCATAGAATTCTCTCAATTGTGGAAAATTTAGGAAACCTAGACGGTTCTAGGCACCGGCATTAGGAATGTCAAGGCCCAAAATGGTACTTACTGGGAACCTATCCCGGCCGAGCCGAAGGGCATCCTGAAGAAGTCGTCGCAATCGGCGTTGAAACGCATTCCACACGGGGCCTCCGTTGCCAGAGGTGAATCTCTTCTCTTTTTTAACGTCTCCTAGTACAAGCGATGAGCATGTCAAGAACACATCTACTTGCGGTCCTGATTGTGATCACAACCATCGCGGGAGTCACCCTCGCGGGCAAGTGGCCGTGGCAGCGCAGGATCGGCCGCGACGTGGAAATCCGCCACAAGTTGCAGTACCAGCGAGTATCTCCAGATATGTGGCCTCCGGAGCCGGAATCACCTTCCGAGATCGACCCTGATCGATTCAAGTCGGCGCTATCCGAGCTTTGCGGAAAAATGCCCGAGCAACGCCTCGAAAGATACTCGGGCGCGATACTCGATGAATCGGCCGCGTTCGAGATCGATTCGTTTTTACTGGCGGCGCTCATGCAAGACCGCTCCGGTTGCCGCCCCAAGACCCCGGACTACGCAACAAAGTACGGGCTCACGCGCATCGACGTCGACATGCACGCGCCCCATGTCAGGGGAGGGAAATACAAGTACTTCGTCATGGATGACGAGGGTGCATGGGTGGAGAAGCACCTGGTGGTGGACAGGTACCCCTTCAACATCTGGAAGGCGGCCAAGTGGAACTCCAACATCTACTGGTCGGCTGCGATTCTGCGGGTGTTCAAGGAACAGCACGAAAGCCTGGATCGAGCTTTCCCCACGCGCTCGCACCGTCACTACGTATCCCACTGGTTCTTCGGCGACAACGTGAGGGAGATCGAACCTGAGGACCGCATCCTGACGGCTCGCCGCCGCCTGCTGTCCTATTACCAGGACACCGGCCCCGTTCGCGCGGGAGAGTTCAACGGCGTGCCTCTTGTCTCACCCCTGGACGGCGTGCCGAGACTGGTCCTCGACGACTTCGGCAACAAGCGTGGAGTAAAAAGCGGGCCCGGGCATCAGGGAACCGACCTGACCGCGCCCCAGGGAGAACCCATCAGAGCTGTTGCACCGGGAAGGGTGGTTTTCGCGGGAGTCGATCTTCCAGGGGCCGGCGCCAGCAAGAAACTGAGCCCCAAAGAAGCGCAAGCGTTTCCCGAAAAGAGTATGGGCAAGGGCGGACTCTACATCGCAATAAACCACGGCGGCGGGTTTCGCACCTACTACATGCACATGGACTCCCTTGCGGTGAAGGACTGGGACCAGGTTGAAGCAGGCCAGATCATCGGCACCGTGGGACGAAGCGGCGCGGCACAATCCGGATCCCATCTTCACCTGGAATTCAGGATGAACAAGAAGCGGGAGGACCCCGCAATCCACCTGTCATCTGTTCTGGTAGATCCAAAGAGAATCTCAAAGTAGAAGATCTTGATTTCCTGATGATCAGGGGAGATCTACCGTTCGAAGATCCGATGCACATCGGCAATGGTGGCGAAGCGCACATCGGTGTCGCCCAACTTGAATCCGTCATGTCGCTCATCACCGATCATCCAGAATTGCTGCGGCCTATAGGCCTCCATGAAACTACGAGCCGCGCGCGACAACTTGCCGCGTGTCCGGCCCGCCTTTACCTCCACCGCGTACAGCGCGCCGTCGCGCTCCACCACGAAGTCGACCTCGGCCCCGGACTTGCTTCGCCAGAATCGGATACTGTCGAGCAAAGGATTCAGGCTCTTGTACAACTCGGTGAACACGAAGTTCTCGACGAGCGCGCCCCTGTCAGCCCGGTTCTCGAGCGAACCAAATCCACCGAACAAACGGTTGCGAATACCGTTATCGACAAAGTAGACCTTTGGTGTGCTCGTGATCTCTGCGCGCTTGCCGCCGACGAAGGGTCTCACCAGCTTGACCACGTGGGCATCGGTCAGGATCGCCGCGTAGTCGCTCACCGTGTCGGCCGAAACACCCGCGACCTCGGCCCACTTTGAGAAGTTGCACAGATTGCCGATCTGGCTCGCCATGAGTTCGAGAAGTTTTCGGAACGCGGCCGTGTGGCGAATCCTGAAGCGATCGGACGCATCTCGAATCACGAACGACTCGACAAGCCCGGTCAGCAAGGCCTGCTTGTTCTGCCCGAGGTGCACAGTCGGGTAACCACCTTGGAGTACAAGATCGTGCGCCGCCTCGAGCCTCGCCCTGAGTTGCAGCGCCACCGGCCGGTCCTTGCCCGGCGCGATCTCCGAGAGTGAAAGCGGCAACAGCAAATGCCGGTCAGCCCGTCCAGCGAGCGACTCCTTTGTTTTTGCGTCGAGCTCGTACGACGAGCTTCCGGTTGCGACAAACCTGTACGAGGACTTGCGATCAACGAGCCCCTTGAGAAACAGGCCGGCCTCGTCGAGTCGCTGCACTTCCTCGAAGAATACGATGGTCCCCGGCGCTATTAAATTTTCGAGCGCCCGCACGAACAGCGCCGGAGATACGGCCCAATCGACAATGGCGCGCTCTTCACAATTGACATAAAGGTATGGCCCCTCTTCGCCGGCGAGTGTCTTCCAGATCAGTGTGGACTTGCCCACCTGACGAGGCCCGATAACGAGGGTCACTCGCCGCCCTATCTTGATCTTCGCTCGACGTTCGATGTACGGCGAGGGCAAATATTTCATCACCCATTCATCGGTGTCGGCCCCTTCCATCCAGGGGTTGTCGGCCATGAGCACGTTGAGGACGCTATCAGGGAACATTCCTATCTCCGATCTCTATTCGGAATTAGCATGGTTAATATAGAATGAAACTCGCTATTGGTCAAGTTAGCGGTTTGTGATGTTGGGGTTTCCCAAAGAACCACCAACCCCAAATTGACCCTCGCCAAGCGCCGTGATAGTTTGATCGGGACTTTCTCTGGGAGGTTGGAATGCGTGTAATAGAAAACGACGAAGCGGCCCGCCGTCTGGCCAGAGCCATCGCCTCTGACTTGTCCCTTTACAATGAGGACAAGATCCTTGAGGGACTTCAGGCTGACAATCTCTACGAGGTGCTCGAAGAGGAGATCCAGGAAGGCAGAGATCTCTTCAAGACCCGGGTTATCCCGGAGCTCCTCGACTCAAATCACTACGATCGGGCCATCGTTGACCTGCTGGTCAAATCCAAGGGTCACATCAAGTGCAAGCTCTGGTAGCTCCGTGACCAACGGGGCGGTATCCAAACCACAAGAAGTCCTCGATGTATGGCGATGGATCGTCGAGGAGGAAGATCACGGCCTCCGGCTGGACCTCTATCTCGCCGCGCAGGAGGTCGGTCCCACCCGTTCGCAGCTCAAGAAAATGATAGAAACCGGCCTGGCCCTGGTGGACGGCGTGCCCTCACGACCGGCAAAGAAACTGCAGGCCGGCCAGACCGTGGAACTACGGATCCCGCCGCCCCAGCCGTCGTCCGCCCTGCCCCAGGAGATGGACCTGGATATTCGACACGAGGACGATTCCCTGGTCGTGGTGAACAAGCCACAGGGGCTGGTGGTCCATCCCGCGCCCGGGCATCCGGACGGGACTCTCGTCAACGGGCTCCTCTTCGCGTGTTCCACCCGGGGCGGAGATCCCCTCCGGCCGGGGATAGTGCACCGGCTGGACAAGGACACATCCGGGCTGATGGTCGTGGCAAAGAACGAACGCGTGCACGCTCACCTTGCGGCGCAGTTTTCCGAACACTCGGTGGATCGCAGATACCTGGTGCTCGTGACCGGTGATCCGCCGGCGGCCGGCCAGTGGGATACGCTCATCGGTCGCAGGGACGGCGACAGAAAAAAGTTCAGCACCAGGGTCAGACGGGGCAAACGGGCGATCAGCTCTTTCAAAACCATCGAGCGTTTCCCCGGAGCGGCTGCGCTCAACGTGACACTCCAGACGGGGCGAACGCACCAGGTTCGCGTGCACTGCTCAGATCACGGTTTCCCGGTCCTCGGAGATCCATGGTACGGCCCGAAGCGAATGACCGAAGCGCTGCGGCAGATTCACAATGCGTTGCGCGGGCAGGCCCTCCACGCGGAGATTCTCGGTTTCGAGCACCCGGATGGAGGGCAGAGGCTCTCTTTTCGGAGCGACCCTCCAACCCTCTTCCTCGATGCCCTCACGGCACTCCGAACGAGCGAGGCCGGATCTGCAGAATAATTCGGCTTCTACTATTTTTTGTATAGTGGTTTGTTTCTTGCAATAATGCAGGGAGTGATAGTGTTGGGCGGATCAGCAACGACAGCCCTATTTGACAAAAAGAGTTAACATTCCAGGGGTTATCTAACAAAAGCCCTGGTTTTGGGGAAGGTACTGTGGCGTTTGTGCAACAGTAAGGATGTGGTTCTACTGCATCAGTGTGACAAACGGTGACAGTATTTTCATAGGAACACGAAGGACCGTTACGAGATGAAACGCGCAATTGTACTTGCAGACGAGAGAAGCCCCCGGGTCGTAAATGGCTCCGGCCATATGCGGGCGCTCGTCAATGTGAGCGGATTGCCTCTCATCATCCGCAACTTGCGCACCCTTCACGCCGCAGGCATCGAGGAAGCTGTGGTCGTGACGGGTTACCAGGCGGAGAAGGTCCGTAACGCGCTGGACAGCTATCATCTCGACATCAAGGTAATCATCGTCCACAACGAAAATTGGCGCCTGGGCAATGCTCATTCGCTGATTGCCGCATCCGGGTGGATCCGGGATCAAGTGGTGCTGGTGCCCTCGGATCATCTGTATCCGCCGTCCCTTGTTCGAAGATTGATCAACTCCCCCGCCCCGGTCGATTCGGTGGTTATGGCAGTTGATCGACGGCTCGATGAGGTTTTCGACGAAGAAGAGTGCCTCAAGGTCCGCCTTGACGGCGATGCCGTGGTGGATATGGGCATGAGCCTCGAGTCTTCCGACGGCGTCTGTCCGGGCATCGTTCGGATCTCCGCTCACCTCGTCGAAACACTCCGACGGTTACTACCCGATGTGGAGATCAACCTGATCGACTCACTTCGGGCCATGGCGCGCCGAGGCCGCGTTCGCACACTCGATGCGAAAAATGCCAGATGGCTCAGCATATGCAGTCCCCAGGCGAGACGTTACGCGGAGTTGTTGTTGCAACTTCATGGAGACACCCTGGAGACCACCTACCACGGAGAGCATGCCGTGCTCCTGAACCCCGGACCCGTGACCACCACACCCAGGGTCAAGGCGGCTGTCGGCGCGCGCGACATGTGTCACCGGGAGCCCATCTTCTCCGACCTGCTCGATTCGGTGCAGCGAAAGCTCAGGATAGTCTTCGGCGCCGATGACGATCACGACGTACTGGTGGTCACCGCGTCGGGAACCGGCGGCATGGAGTCGGCCATCAACACATTCGCCCCTCGGGAGAAGACTTTCCTCGTCATCCGCAACGGAGCTTTCGGAGAGCGGCTCGCAGATATCGCCAGAACCCACGGCATTGACGTGGAGGAGATAGTGGTGCCCTGGGGAGCGCCCATCCCCGTCGATCGTGTCGAAAAGATGCTCGACTCGCGGCCGGACATCGCCGCCGTCGGCATGATCCACCACGAGACATCCATCGGTGTGCTCAACCCGGTGGCCGAGATTGGTCGCATCACGCGACCTCGCAACGTGACTTTCATCCTGGACGCAGTCTCCAGTCTCGGTTCCGAGGATGTGGACGTGGTCCGCGACAACATCGACGTTTGCGTTACCAGCGCCAACAAGTGCCTGCACGCATTCTCCGGACTGGCGTCCGTATGCGTTCGCGCTCAAGTCTGGAAGAGCGTCGCTCAGGACAGACCCCGCAGTTACTATCTGGATCTGAGGCGCTACAAGAAATTCATGGACGAGCGCAGCCAGACCCCGTTCACCCCGGCGGTGAATACAATGATGTCCATGAACGCCGCCCTTGACGAACTCCTGGAAACAGGAATCAAGGGTCGACGCGCTCACTATCTCCGACTCAACAAACGGATCCGGAACGGGCTGAAATCACTCGGTCTCGAACTCCTCGTCGACGAGGAGCGCTCGTCCCACAGCATCACTCTGGTCAAGGTGCCGCAGGGCATGACCTACCAGGAGATCTACCTGGGTCTCAAGGATCGCGGCTTTATCGTGTACGAGAGCAAGGGTAAGCTCGCGGGCAAGTATTTCCAGGTTGCCAACATGGGCGCCCTCGAAGAAATTCACATCGACGGGTTTCTGTCGGCCATCGGGCAGGTGCTCTCCGAGGCCCAGCACGGGTCTCTCGTCAATGCGGTGGCCGGCGGGTTGCGACTGGTCTAGCGTTCAGGATTTCCCGGAAAACTCAGATGGTCAGCGTGGGGCAACCCTTGGTTGCTGTAACCGGGGGCGGGAGCACAACAAGGGCGTCGGTACATGTATCCTCGCACAGCTCAATAGCCATGTGCGAGCTGCCTACCCACTGCCATCCTTCGCCGGAGCCACAGCCTTCGTCCTGAAGAACGACGGCTGAATCGACGTAAATGTTTATCATATTGGGATTTGACTGGGCAGAGGGATCGGGCAGATCGAAGACACATCCAAGGGTGGATCTTACGATGGTGTCCAGGGCGTCTTCCAGCTCGGTGGAGTTAATCGCGGAGAGATGGGTTGTGATTTCCGTGCCGCCGGCCGCCGCTATGGCGTCAAGCTGAGACGTGGAGTAATACGTCCCCAGACCTATCGCGAAGGTCATTATATCGTTGGTGAGCAGCTCCGCAGTAATGGTTGTCAGCTCCGCGTCCGTGACGGTCCCGCCGGTGGTGCAGAGGAGTCCGCAGTTGTCGGCTCCGTCCGAGAACGTGATGAGATACGAGTCGATGCCCGCACCCGGGAGATTGGTCGAATATGCTGGGCTGTTGAAGTTGTCCAGGCCGCACGCCAGTGGCCCCAATCCTGCGGGAGCCCCGGTGCTTGTGAGCCAGCTGGTGATGCCAGCCTCCGTTCCGATCGTCGGCTCGAAGGGGATAGAGGTGTTGACAGCGCAGTAATCGGACGAGCCGAGCGGGTTTTCGGGAAACGTGTCGAACCCGAACTCGATATGTTGCCCCGCCATGTCCGTGAGCCAGTTCGTGAGGGCCGTCTGAACAAAGGAGAAATTGACGGACGCCATTGAACCGGACATGTCCAGAAGGGTGACCATGCGCACGGTAGCGTAATCGATGTCCATCGTCAGTTCGTCGCATTCCGTATCCGTATCGGTATCGGTATCGGTATCCGTATCGGTATCCGTGTCAGAATCCGTATCCGAATCCGTGTCGGCGTCCGAGCTGCATTCGCAATCGCTCCAGCCGGATTCGTCCGGGAGGCAGGTCTGCGTTCCTTGCAACGTGGCGGTGCAATAACACGATTGCTCCACGCCCGCGCTACATACGGAATCATCAGATTCAAACGGAATGTCATCATTCAGGCATCCGGACACGAAAAGTAGTCCGCAAATGCCAACGAAACAAAAGAAGGGATTGGTTGATCGCATCATTCACTCCTATAAAGCAGCCGGGATGGGGTCAACGCGGCCACCACAATAGAAACATATTATCTCATACAAACGAAAAAAATGTGGGCAATTACTTCTTGAACAGGGCGTCCAGATCGGCCAGGGCGGCGGAACGACTTGGCTTGTCCGAGCTACCCGATCCCTTGGACCGTTGAGTGTTGTCGCCAACTTTTTCAATCTGAGGACCGTATGGCCGGGCGGGTCTTTCCCTGGAAGAGTCCCGACGCGAAGGCGACCGATCCATGGTGCCCGAGTCAGGCTTGAGAGAAAGGGCTATTCTGCTTTTCTCGGGTACGACCTCGATCACCCTGGCGCTCACGTTCTGGCCTACTCGCACCACCTGGGAAGGCTCATCGACAAACTCTTCGGAGAGCTGGGAAACGTGGATCATCGCTTCAGTTGTGAGACCGATATTAACGAATGCGCCGAAGCGCGTGAGATTGGTGACGATCCCGTCCACCGTCATGCCCGGCTTTAGATCGCGGATAGTTTTGACAAGCGGGTTGAGCTGCTTGATCTTCTTTACCCCGCCCGCCGACCTCGATCCTGACGCGCCGCCCTTCTGGGATGCTCCCCTCCCGCGCTTGCGGTCCCATTGTGCGAGCAAACGGGTCTCGACAAGCACCTGCGCGAGCACCGTGTCGTCTATATCGCTGGTATACTCCCCGAGCCCGAGAGAGGCGGGGTTGACCGAACCGTACTCCACTGCGGGGTTCAACGCCCTGCGCCCAAGAACGATCGCTCCGGCGATCATGGGCGGGTGATCGAGACCCTCACGCGCTTCGGTAAGCGCCGCCGGGATAATCCTGGCTTTCAGCGAGGACTCGAGCGTGGATTCGAGCAGGCGTAGACGTTCGGAATCACTGGCCGTTACCGGGAGAACAGCAGCGTCGGGGCTGTGTGCCTCCAATACGGAGAGGATCCGCGCGGTCAGATCCGCCCCTGCAGGGATCTCCTCCTGAGCGATGGGCGCACCGTCGCCGGAGAGAACAGCTACTCCGACTGGCGCTGTCGTGGTGCTGACGTGCGCGGCAACAAGCACCTTGGCGACCAGCGGCGGCAGCTCCAGGAGACCCGCGTACGCCGACGCCGCAGTGCCCAGCGCCTCGGTCCGAGACCTTCGATCCAGAAGAGAGATCAACACGGGCTCCAGGTTGTTCCAGACCAGCTCCTCGAGGACGCTGTCGACGCCTCTTTTTTGCGAGGACAGGCCCAACAAGGACAACCGAGCTTCACCTTGCTGTTTGATAGCTTCTCTGGGGAGGTCCAGATTGATCTCGATCATTCCCGCGCGCTCGCCCCTGCGCGCTCCGAGCCACTGATAACCGCGAAGTTCATCGAGGTTGATCTTGGAGGTCGCGATGGAGGTGTACTCCCGTGCGTCCGGATGGTCCGGATCGATGACGGTGATCGCGGCGGTCCCTGTGGAGAGTCCGATCTCGACGCAAGCGTTCCACAACTCCACGTGCGCCTTTACGGCCGAGAACCAGCTTCCGTGATCCGGATGAGTGGAGCGAGGGCACATTCTTGCGGTGCGCTCCAGTGCGCCAAGCTCGTGCGGCGTGGCGATCTCCGGGAGAATGCCGTCCGGGAGACTCAGCCCGCTGCTGGAGATCACCCGACGCATCTCCTTGGCCGCATCCTTCCAGCGCATGAACTCGCGGTGAACTTTTGAGAGATCTCTCAAGTGGCTCGCCGGGAACGGTTCGAGGGATGGGTCGCTTGCCTCGAGCAGCACGGACAGACTCCCGGCGCGATCCATGGCCCGGCCGAGCTTGTTGAGAGCTCCCCTGTCGCACGCGTCGTAAAGATCGCGGTTCAATCGCCTTGTATGCTCGACGAAATCCATATTCTTTCAAAAAAAGAGTGGCCCGGAATATCAGGGGCCCTCGATCACGAAATTATTACCGGAAAAATCACTTAACCCGAACACAACGGGCTCTGCAGTCTCCATCATAAACTACGCCCAATTCGTTCGCTGCGCCAGAGGTAATACCCACAATGACGCCTCTTTTCTTTGAACGAAGGGTCGATGTCCACATAGCAAAGGCCTCGAACAAGAGCAATCTGCTCTTTGCGGCCTTCACGGCCTCGGCCTCGGTGGGAAGGCGCCAGTCGTTGTGGTCCGCCAGTTTTAGACGCTCGCAGTATTCCTTGGCGGCGTTCAGGGCCACGTTTTCTCCGTTATGGACCCGCTGAACCCAGAGATCGCCTATCACGACATACGGGTTCGCCGCGTCATTTGCGGCTTTCTGCGCAGCGGCTTCTTCCTTCTTCTTCTTTATCGCCGCAGCCACTTTCTCCGCCTCCCTGGCCTTGCGGGCCATCTCGGCACAGCGATCGTCGAAATTGCACCCGTCGTCCTCGCAATCGACCAGGCCGTCTCCGTCGTTGTCCTTGTCGTCCGCACAGTCGCCGGTGCTGGTACCCTCCGGACCGCTCGAACACGACAAGGAAAACAGGGCTGTCAGGAGTGTAATGAAAATGGCCTTCTTCATGTGAAGCTCCTTCAACTCGGGAAATGCATGTCAATCAAGCGCGACGATAACAGAAAATCCTTGAGAGTAGAATCGGAGATTGAGTGTTATCATCACCCCATGGCCAGGTCGAAATCAAAGGCGACAACCTCCAAGATCGGGTTATCCGCGATGGTGGAGAAGCGCGAGCGCCTGGTCGTCATCGGTCTGGTGGCGCTGGGGCTCCTGGTGCGGCTGGTTCATTTTTTCCAGATAGAAGCTAACGATCCGTATTTCTATTTTCCCTCGGTGGATCCGGGTGTGTATCACGATTGGGCGACCCGCATTGCCTCTGGGGAGTGGCTGGGAGATGACGTTTTCTTCCTGGCCCCCCTGTATCCCTACGCGCTCGGAGTTCTGTACAAGATCACTGGAGCGAGCCTCTACGCGGCCAGGCTCTTCCAGCTGGTGATCGGGGCGGGGAGTTGCGCGCTAATTTATCTTCTGGGCAAGCGAACCCTCGGCGCCGCGACAGGGGCACTGGCCGCGCTCACATGGTCGGTGTACTCCATGTCGGTCTTCTACGACGGAGTCCTCTTGGTCGCCGCCATCCAGACTCCGCTCAACCTCCTGCTGGCGCTGGCTCTGGTTCGAGCTTCGTCCAGACCGAACGACGCTCTCAACTGGGCTTTAGCCGGAGTGCTCCTCGGCATCAGCGCCCTCGCCAGGCCCAACGTCCTCCTCCTCGTCATCCCCATCTTGCCCTGGATGTACTTTTCGTTTCGCAACAAGCTCTCAAAAATGCGACTGGCGATAGCGGTGGTTGTGCTTGGCGTATCGACGTGCGCCGTGGTCCTCCCGGTCACTTTTCGCAACCTGGTGGTGGGGGACGACATCGTGTTGATCAGCGCCCAGGGCGGCGCGAACTTCTACATCGGCAACGGACCCGGAGCGACGGGGGTCTTCAGGGTTCCGTCCGTGTTCCCCCCAACCCGGGCGGACGACCCGATGCAGCAGCGGCTGGCGTACGCAAAGGTGGCCGGCGGCGATCTGGGCGAAGATCTCGCGCCGTCGGAGATCTCGAGATACTGGTGGAACCGGGCATCGTCTCATATTGCCGCTCACCCCGGTCAATGGATCCGCCTCATGGGGTTGAAGCTCGGTCTCTTCTTCAACGAATTCGAGTCCGGCAACAGCCGCGACTATCCGTCGTCGCGCAACTTTTCGTCGGTTCTGAAGCTGCCGCTGCCCACGTTCGGGCTGGTAGCGCCCCTCGCACTGCTCGGGATGGCGCTCGCATGGAAGAAGAAAGGAGCGCTGGTGTTTCCCCTGTACGCCATGGTGCTCACCTACGTGGTGTCGTTGATGATCTTCTTCGTTCTCTCTCACTACAGGATGCCCGTTGCGCCGTTCCTGGTCCTGTTCGCGGCCTACGGGGTCATCTGGTCGGCCGAGAAGATCCGTGAAAGGCGAATGCTCCCCCTAGGACTGGCCGCAGGCGCCCTTGTACTGGGCATCGCGTTTACGCAGATGGATCTGGTGGACGAGACCGGCAGTCGGTTCATGGTCCACTACAATCTCGGAAATAAGTTTCGGCAGATGAAAAACATCGACAGGGCCATCGAGGAGTACGAGAGATCGATCGATCTCAACCCGCAATACATCTCCTCTCATCACAACCTGGCGTTGATGACGGAAAGAATGCCCAAACGCCGCACGAGAGCCGTCGCCGCGTGGGAACGTGTGCTCGAACTGGGGAACCAGAACAAGGACGCCATGTACGTCGAGCGGGCCAGACAACACCTGCGGCACCTGTCTTCTTTGGATCGTTGATCGCTTTATGAATGCTCGGGAATATCGTAAATTACAGACCATATGAGAAGGAAAACAATAATCGGCATCGCCGCTGTTGCGATAGTTGTCACCACTGGCCTGGCGTTGCTGTTAAGTGGCCTGGGGCCTGCGCGGCCTGGCGCCGACACCTCCAGCGCGGCGTTGTTGTCTCGAGGCGCTTGCCTCAATTGTAACGTTCTGCTCATCACCATCGAAACCCTTCGCGCCGACCACCTGAAATGCCAGGGCTACGAGGACGACATTGCTCCAAACATCTGCGCCTTTGGCAAAAAAGGCCTGTTGTTCGAAAACGCGTACACCCCGGCCCCCGTGACCATGCCGGCGTTGCGGGCCATCATGTTCGGGAGCCTGGTTTCCAACGAGGATCTGCTCGAGATAATAGCGCACTACGACAGGCCGACCTCGATAGCGGCCGGGCTATCGAAAAAGGGCTACATCACCGCGGGGATTACCGATCACAAGGGGTTCGGAGACCTGTCGAACCTGCGCCCCAAGTCCTCGATGCTCATCAGGGACTTCGACCAGTTCGAGAATCTGGGCAAGGGCAGGACAGGGAAGACCTCCGCCGATGTTGGTGAGGCTGTCGAGAAGTGGCTGGAGAAACACGGTTCGAAGAGGTTCTTCCTTTGGACTCACCTGTTCGACCCTCACTACAACTGGGTTCCGGGAGCCGAGGCGCGGAAGGCGTTCGATTATCGGCAGGAAGATTGCGGTCGCGTGATGCTCGGAATGGACATCGAGGAGATCCGCAAGATCGAGAAAGATCTCTCGAAGCAGGAGATCAAGTGCATTGAGGCCCTGTACCACGCGGAGGTCTTCGAAACCGATCGCCTAGTGGGGAGCATCTTGCGCCGTCTGGATCAACTCGACCTTGCGGACAACACCCTGGTGATCATCGCAGGGGATCACGGGGAGGAGTTCATGGAGCGGGGGCGTGTCGGCCACGAATGGACCGTCTACAATGAGCTTCTTCACGTACCGTTGATGATCTGGAACCCACGCTCGGACAGCAGGGGAAGAGTCGAGGAGCCTGTATCCACGCTGGTCATCCACAACTACGTACTTGCGGCAGTGGACGGGCGCGACCTGGAATCGCCGCCCCCGGTAGTGAGCCGGGCCTTCCACTACTACGGCAAGAACCTCCAGCACCCCCGGGAGTTTCGCACTCGGCCCAACGAGTTTTCACTTGTTCGTGATAATCTCAAGATCATTTACACTTCCGGCGAGGAGAGGTACGAGCTGTACGATCTCGACCGGGATCCGGGCGAGCGCACCAACCTGTGGGGTAAGAGCGCGGCGGGCCAGGAGCTGGCACGTGAACTTCGGCAATGGATGAAGGAGAACCGGTCCGACGCCGATCCGGCCACCAACGAGGCGATACAGTCATACATCGAAATGGTAGAGCGTTTGAAGGCCCTTGGATACACGAGGTAACCGTGGACCACTCGGATGCAAAAAGAATCACGAGGCGCTTGAGGTTGTTGATCGCCGCAGTGTTGTTTTTCCTGATGGTCGCTGCCGCGGTCCTGTTTGTGCTGTTTGAGAATGCATGGCAAAAACCGAATCTGTTGCTGATCTCCATAGATACCTTGCGGGCGGATCACCTGGGAAGCTACGGATATCCCGTGGACACATCCCCAATTCTGGACACCTTCGCAAAGAAACAGGCCATCCTCTTTGAAACTGTAGTTGCGGCGGCCCCATCGACGACACCGTCTCACGCATCGATTTTCACATCGCTGTTGCCGGTCCACCACGGCGCGTTCTTTTCCCGCAGAGCTCCCTTGCCCCCCGAGCATGTCACCATGGCCGAGATCCTGAAGAAAAAAGGGTATCGAACAGTATCGATAAACGATGGCGGGCAGATGGACGCCATGTGGGGCCTGTCCCAGGGTTTTGACGAGTACGTCACACTTCCGGGAGTATCGATAAAGGCGAAGTTCGCGCGAAATGTGAAAAGAGTATTTCGTTGGCTCGACGACAACGCCGAAGCAAAGACACCCTGGTTCATGTTCCTGCATACCTACGAAACACACCACCCCTACAACCCCGACGCCGAGTTCTACAATGCCATCGGACACAAGTACTCCGGTGCTCTGCCCGACACCATAGACAAGACGCTGCTCCAGGAGATCAACAACGAGCAGCTTTCTGTTGATGAAGAGGACAAACGACACATCATCGCGGCTTACGATGCGGAGATCAGATCTATGGACGACGCCTTCGGAGTTCTGCTCAGCGGCCTTGCGGACAGAGATCTGATGGAGAACACCATCATCGTGTTTACCTCCGATCACGGAGAGGAACTCGGGGAACGCGGGATGATGGGTTGGCACTCCCACGCGCTATGGGACGAACAGCTCCTGGTACCTCTCCTGATCGGGCTCCCGGACGGAAGTGGAGCGGGTACCAGAATCTCGGATCAGGTTCGCGGAATTGACATGTTGCCCACCGTGCTCGAACTGCTGTCGATCGAGTCGCTTCCGCATGCGGAGGGCAGATCGATCATGCCGCTGGTGAGAGGAGAGCACGACGAGCCGAGGCCCGCAGTCAGCCAGCGTGACACTGTTTCGACACCTGTGCCGACCACGCTGCGGATCGGCACAAGAAAGGCGTATTGGCGGCAAGGAGAGGAGACGCCCCTGGTGTTCGACCTCGGCACCGATCCAATGGAGAAGAACGATCTTTTCGAGAGCGACGAAGAGGCGGCGACCGAGCTGAAAACAATGCTGGACGCGCTGATTACCGCCCGCCCGCAAGCGTTTACGGAAACAGAAGTGGAGCTGAATGGAACGGTGAAGGCGCAGCTGGAGTCGCTCGGGTACATCAACTCGGGAGACGCCGGTCGTATCGGGGGAGACGAGTGAACGGGCTGTCGAGGAGCGCCTTTCCCTGGTTCGTGCTTCTTCTCGCGTTGGGGGAAATCCTGGCCTGGTGGAGCTTGCCGTATCAGCTCGGTCCGACGGCCGACGAGACTACCCGTAACCCTACAAAGCACAGGGGTTGGCCCGAGTATCTGGACGTGGAGGACGACGAGCAGCCACTGGTGGTTCTCATCTCCAACTCCCAGGGGGTTGGTGGAGAGGTTGCCGATCGCGAGAAGATCTACGCAGCTTTTCTCGGGGAACACCTGTCCGACAAGGGGTTCCGGTTCGAGAACTGGGCGACGGGGGGCTTTCGGACCACCGAGATCGAGCTGTTGACCATCAAGGCGGCGCAGCGAGGCGTTGACCACTTGTTGGTAGTCCTGGCGGTGAACAACTTCGATCCTCCCGAACTGCTTAACCTGGATTATCCCTTCTCGGACATCACCCTCCTTGCAGGCGAACCGGGGCTGTGGCCCTATCTGGGTGACACTCTCTTCATGGAGAACACCAAATTCGAGGATCTCGCGGTCAAATTTGTAACGTGGTCGAGCAATCTGGCCCGCAGCCGAATGGCGGTCACCGATCTGGTGGCGGCTCACACACCCCTCAAGTGGCATCCGCTTGTCATAGGTCACGAAGTACGTCCGGGAATGAGGCTCGACGACCTGAAGGACCCGGGGATCTCGGCGTATTATCCCGCCGTGGACCTGACGGTGGAAGAGCTTGCAATACGTCGGGCGGCGAGAAAGACCATGGTCAGAGATTACAACAGAAACCAGGTGGCAAGGCGCTTCGAAACATTCAGGCGATTCTACCCACTCTTCAACTCGCGCCTCGAAAAGAGCGGGACGAAACTGACGTGGGTGTGGAATCCGGTGGCCCTCGAATCAACCAACAGGAACGGACGATCGGTGAGGAGCCGATTTTACGAACAGGCCTCTTCGATAATTGAACGAAGCGGTGCGCGCAGCTACGACATGACAGACGCCATCGAATCCCGATACTTCCTGTCTCACGGTCACTTCAACGAGAGCGGTCACCGGAAGTTCGCCCGGATGTTGATACCGATATTGGATGACGAAGTTATCCCCGGCGGGCATGAACGATGAACTTTGACAGCTACACCTTTATCCTGTTCCTCGCGGTGGTGCTGCTACTCCATCGAACGCTTCCGTGGCGCGCCGGACGAGTTTCACTGCTGATCGCCTCGTACGTTTTCTACGGCGCGGGCACGCCCTGGCACTGCCTGCTTCTTCTCACGTCCACAGTCGTGGACTTCAATATCGCAAGACGCATCGAGGTAACCGACGACCGGCGATCTCGAAAGGGGTTGCTCGCCGTCAGCCTCCTGGTCAACCTGGGGCTCCTGGCCTCGTTCAAGTACGGTGGGTTCGTTACGGAAAGCGCAAACGTCGCCCTTGCCTGGCTGACGATCCCGACGTTGCCGGTGCCGGGCTGGACCCTGCCCATCGGCATCTCCTTCTACACATTCCAGACCCTCTCCTACACAGTCGATGTCTACTACGGCAAGGAGAAGGCAACCCGGGATTTCGTGGGGTTCTCCCTGTACGTGGCGTTCTTCCCGCAGCTGGTGGCCGGACCCATCGAGCGCTTCTCGAAGTTGATGCCCCAGCTTCAAACAAAGCAAACCGTTCACCGGAGCGATCTGGAGGCCGGGTTTCAGCGGATATTGTGGGGATTGGCCAAAAAGATGGTGGTGGCGGACAGGCTCGGCCTGTTCGTGGATCGAGTGTACGAGGTCCCGGCGGATGCTTCGGCGCCGGCTGCTCTGGTTGCGACTGCCTGCTTCGCGTTGCAGGTCTACATGGACTTCAGCGGGTACTGCGATATCGCCATCGGCACGGCCCGCATGTTGGGTATCCGACTTTCGGAGAATTTCCGATGGCCCATGCTCGCCCGCAACCCGGCTGACTTCTGGTCCCGGTGGCACATCACTCTGGGAACGTGGTTCAGGGACTATCTCTTCACCGCCCTGATGGTTGGAAGGCGGCGACCTCCTGCTCCGCGAAGGCTCCTGAACCTGACAATCGTGATGGTCCTGATGGGGTTGTGGCACGGTCCCGGATGGAACTTCATCCTGTTCGGTCTGATGGCGGGCATCGGTATCTCGCTCTACGAAGGCATCTATCTGTTCACCGGTCGATCCCGGGCCAGGCCGTTGTTCGGCAAGGGCCCCCTGTCCGTGGCGGTCGCGGTGGCGCTCATGAACCTTCACATTTTTACTCTGGCGATCTTGTTCCGATC
The DNA here is from genome assembly GCA_030595125.1 of Deltaproteobacteria bacterium. GTDB lineage: Bacteria > Myxococcota_A > Polyangia > JAAYKL01 > JAAYKL01 > JAUVAN01. Next base: position 59,148 of record JAUVDV010000005.1, on the reverse strand, counting down.
GCCCTCCATCGAGCATGCCCGGACCATCGCCTCCGACATGCTGACCGGGTCCTGGTCTGTCGATCCGGTCGTGTCGATCTACGCGGCGGCGGCGGTCGCCATCTGGGTGGGTTGCATGGCCAGGGGAGTGTTTCACGGCAGCGAGCGGAAAGAAATCAAGATGCCTGCGCCGCTACGGGCGGGTCTCTGGGTGGTCTTGCTCGCAGTGTTACTCTACGGCAGCCCGGACACTCACCAGCAATTCATCTACTTCCAGTTTTAGCTGCCCCTCTCTACGGTCCACCGTCAACACCAGCATCAGGCCCGGGGCAATCGGCCGGCACCGGCGTGCATGTGTCGTCGAGGTTTGAAAGGACAGTAATGGATGTGGGTCCAGCAGTGAACTGGTCGAGAAGATCGCACACCTCGCAGTCAGGAAGAAGGTTGTTATCCTCGATCCAAAAATCATAACCCATTGATGTGAGCGCGCTCAGACCGTCAAGGTTCGTCAGGACATCATTGTTCCAGATGTCCAGGTCCCCGCCAACCGAGGTGAGTGAACTCAGCCCGTCCAGGTTTGTGAGGGCACTGTTTGTTTGAATGTATATGCCTCCACCAATCGAGGTGAGTGAAACCAACCCGTCAAGGTTTGCGAGGGCACCGTTGTGGTTGATCAACAAGCGCCCGCCCGTCAAGGTGAGAGCGCTCAGCCCATCCAGGTTCATCAAGGCATCATTGTTCCAGATGTCCATGTCCACCCCCACCGAGGTGAGTGCACTCAGACCGTCCAGGTTGGTGAGGGAGGAGTTGGAGTTGATTTCCATGTCCACCCCCACAGACGTGATGCCGCTCAGCCCGTTCAGATTAGCAAGGGTGTCGTTGTTGACAATTACCAAGTACTCAACCCCAGAGGTGATGCCGCTCAGGCCGTCCAGGTTGGTGAGGGAGGCGTTGTTGTTAATGCCCAAGCTCCCTACTAGCGACGTGAGCCCGTTCAAACCGTCAAGGTCGGTGAGGGCGGGGTTATCGTTGATGCTTATTCCGTACGCCGAGGTGAGGGCGCCAAGGCCGTTCAGGTTGGTGAGGGAGGCGTTACGCGAAATGTACAGGCCCTCGCCAATCGAGGTAATAGCGCTCAGGCCGTCCAGGTTGGTAAGGGCATCATTTTCGGAGATTATCAATCTACCGCCCACCGAGGTGAGACAAATCAACTCACTCAAGTCGGTGCACGACGGGTACTCGATTATCAGGTTTCCCGATATCGAGGTGTATCCCGCGAGGGCTATCAAGTAATATTGGTCGAGGATTTCAATATCGCCGGTGTACGTTCCTTGGGTGCAATCGGTATCCCAATCTGTGTCGATGTCCATATCGGTATCCGTATCGGAACCACTGTCAACGTAGTCGTAATGGTCAGGTTCAGGATCATCCCAGAACGGCCAGCACCCCGCCACGCAGAACGCTATCCCGTGCAGAACCGCTACTAGTGTCAGCGCATAAGCCATGTTGAAATATTTCAAAGTAGACATGGTGCTCCTCGGCGGCAAAACAACCCCTCAAAGACATTGTATCGCAGTTAGAAGAAAGGAACGTCAGAATTTCCAGCAACACTCCGAACCACCTCGGATAAAATCGTTGCCCCGTCATGGTCGCTCGTGGCAAAGATCTATTGTGCGAATCAACATTCCCAAAGTAGCCCTGATATGTCTGGGTTTTGCGGTGGTGTTCGGGCTCCACCTGGGGTTGTTCTCCTACTACCTGGATCATGGGCGCATGGGCGCCGACGAGGGGTTTTACGCAATCGCCGCGCGCAACGTGATGTCCGGCGAGATCCCGTACCGCGATTTTTCGTACACCCAGATGCCCCTGCTGCCGTACCTGAACGGCGCGATGATGAAGGTTTTCGGCTTCGGGTATACGACCCAGCGGATCCTCAACATAATCTGGTCGTGCATCGGACTCCTCGCGGCTATTCTCGCCCTTCGCCAGCGTCTCGGAAGATGGGAGCCTGGCATCCTGGCCGCCTTCTGCGTGGTGTCATCCCCGCACTTCGTCCAGCTGGTGGGGATGGGTAACAGCCACGGCGCCGCTACCATGTTCCTGTCCCTCGCCACCGCCGCCGCCATATCCAGGTTCCCGTACATGCGGCGTCTCATTGCGTTCGGCGTCTTCACGGCCCTCGCCATCGGATGTCGCCTCTCGGTCGCGCCGGTGACGGCTATCCTGGCCGTCATCTTCATTGTCGAGGCGCCGGACACCCGGCATAGATTGCTCGCGATCGCCGTACCGTCGGTGCTCGTCCTTGCCTTCCTGCTCCCGTTCTTTGCGGCGGATCCACAGGCAGCGTTGTTCAACACGTGGGAGTACCACCTGGCCTCGATTTTCGACCGCCGGGTGCTGGGAAACTGGATCCAGTGGTGGGAGATCTCCCCGGCTGCGATCATTGTGCTGGCCACCGGATTGATGACCCTTCCCCGGCTGGTCAAGACGAGGCAATGGACCGTCGCGTTACTCCTCGCGGCGGCCACCGCCGGTATTACCCTCCCCATGATCCCGTTGAGTTCGTACGGCAACTACATCACACCAGCAGTGTTGACCGCCTCGGTCGCAGGCCTGACCGCCGGCTGGACGCTGGTCGCCAAAAACGGCAGCCCCCTTCGTCACGTAGTATGGCTGCTTCCACTACTGGTGCTCTTCCACCCGCTGCCCAGGCTGTCAGGGGAAGACAAGTCGACCGCCCTGAATGAGGTCGCGGCATTCATCGAAAGCTCTGCGCCCGACGGCCCTATCCTCACACCGATTCCCATCGTGGCGGTGGAATCGGGCCGCGAGATCATCACGGGCACCGAAATGGGTATGTTCAGCGCCATGGGGCCGAACGAAGAGGACCGGGCAAAACGCCTGCACTTCACCACTCTGAGGCTCGTCACCGAAGAGGTAAACGACAAGGTACCCTCGGCGATAGTGCTCATGATCGGGAACTCGGTCTGGAACTTCAAGTGGTCAAGCCCGTCCCTTCGCAGACAACCGAAAAAAGCACACCGCGCATTCATGAAGGCCATCACAACAAATTACGGCCCTGCCTTGAGGAACGACAAGTTCGTGGTGTATTTACCCAGAGACACTGGACGAAAGAAGACCCCTCGGTGAAACATGCGACTTTAATAGCGCTGCTGCCCATCTTGCTACTCGCCTCATGCGGGGGCGAGGAAAAACCGAGCGCGCCGGATCCGAAAACCGGGAAGTTCAACGTCATCCTGATCTCGGCGGACACCCTCAGGGCCGATCGATTGGGCTGCTACGGTTACGACAAGCGCCGGTCCAGCCCCACTCTGGACGCCATGGCATCGGAGGGCATCGTCTTCGAGAACCTGATCACCACATCCCCATGGACCACACCCGCGCACCTGAGCATGCTGACCTCCCTGTATCCATCCACCCACGGGCTCACCTCTTCGTTCATCGACATGTGGAGCGCCCTCTTCGGCAAGGGCGGTTTCTTCAAGCTCCCCGCTCATCGGGTTACCCTGGCGGAGGTTCTCAAGACCTCCGGTTTCAAGACCGTCGCCTTCACCGCCGGAGGACCGGTGGATCCGGACATCGGTTTCGACCAGGGCTTCGAACACTACGGCACCACCATGTTCAAACTGCGCCATGAAAACATGGACGAGATGTTCAAATGGATCCGCGACAACTCGCGCGAGCAGTTCTTTCTCTTCTGGCATCACTTCGAGGTTCACGCTCCCTATCTCAACACCGATTTCGTGACCGACGTCCTTCCGAGCGACAAAGGAAAAATTGTTACGGGACAGATGAACCACATCGCCGACATCTCCCTGGCCTCGGTCTGGCCGACGGGCGCCTCCAAGTTGAGAAAAAAGCAGCGTGCCGTACTCAAAAACAACGACGTTTTCAATATGGATGTGTGCGAATCCCTGTACGTGGGCGGAGTTCTCAAGCAGGATCGATGGCTCGCCAAGCTGATCAAGCTCCTCAAGAAGGAGGGCCTGTACGACAACACCATGTTGGTGTTCACCAGCGACCACGGCGAGGAGTTCGGTGAGCACAACCCCAAATTATTCTACAATGTGCACGGGCACACTTTGTACGAAGAGATGATACACGTTCCGCTCGTCATCAAACTTCCCGGGCAGTACGCAAGCGGAACCCGCATCGGCGATCCGGTCAGCACTGTCGACATCATGCCCACCATCCTCGACTTCCTGGAAGTCACGCTAAAAAAGAACCAGATGCAGGGCATCTCGCTCAAGCCCTACTGGATGGGCGCAAAACCCGAATCCAAAAGACCGGGGGTGTTCACTGAAGCCATGGCCCGCAAGGAAGAAAAGAAGAGCATCCGCACTGATCGTTACAAGTACATAATCACCATCGCCAGAAAGAGCGTGGAGAAGCACGGTCGCGACTTCATCCCTCCCGATCCGGCCCGTATCGAGCTATACGATTTACAGAGCGATCCCCAAGAGCAAAAGAATCTTCTTGCAGGCGAGCACGACGCCCATACGAACCGCCTCGCGGCCGGCTTCGACAGCATGGTGCGCGCCCATCAAGACTCTCTCGAGGGCGAGGCCGAAGAGACAACCCTCGACAAGGATACAGTGGAGAAACTCAAAGGGCTCGGCTACATGGGTGAGCACTGAAACAAAACAAACCCCATCCCGGCCTTCCCCTGAGATAGGGGAAGGGGAAGATGATGGAGACCGGCTTTATAAACCCCATCCCGACTTTAAAGAGGAAAGGACAGGACAGATGGCCAAGCAGTTATGGAAACCTTCACAGGAAAAGATCAAGAACACCAACCTCCATCGATTCATGGGTATCATCAACGAGAAATACGGGAAAAGCTTCACCGAATACGAACCCCTTTACCAGTGGTCCATCGAGAACATCCCCGACTTCTGGACCGCCATGTGGGACTTTGCCGAGATCAAGGCTTCAAAACCCTACGACCAGGTAATTGACGACGTAACCAAAATGCCCGGCGCCAAATGGTTCCCCGGAGCGCGTCTCAACTTCGCCCAGAACCTTCTTCGCTACCGGGATGACCGGGTTGCCCTTGTCTTCAAGGGTGAGGATCACGACAGCACCAGGATGACCTATGCGCAGCTGTATGACGCCACGGCCCGGGTCGCAAAGGCCCTGAAGGACACGGGAGTGGGGCCGGGCGATCGCGTCGTCGGGTTCATGCCCAACATGCCCGAGGCGATCGTCGCCATGCTTGCCGCCGCAAGTCTCGGGGCCGTCTGGTCTTCGTGCTCCCCGGATTTCGGAATCAAGGGCGTGCTCGACCGGTTCGGACAGATCAAACCCAAAGTTCTCTTCACTGCCGACGGGTACTGGTTCAAGGGTAAATCACTCGACTCCATTGAGCGCATTTCAAACATCATGAAGGATCTGTCGAGCATCGAAAAGGTAGTGGTGGTGCCCTATACCAGGCAGGAAACGGATATCAGCTCCATTCCAAATGCCGTCCACTACGGGGATTTCATGTCCAAAGACTCCGATCTCGAGATTGAATTCGAGCAACTACCCTTCGATCACCCTCTTTACATCATGTACTCATCGGGAACCACGGGACTTCCCAAATGCATGGTGCAGAGCGCCGGCGGAATTCTCCTCCATCAGCTCAAGGAGTTAGTACTCCACACCGATCTGAAGCGAGAGGATGTCATCTTCTATTTCACAACGTGCGGCTGGATGATGTGGAACTGGCTCACGAGCTCATTGGGAGTGGGCGCGACGCTTGTCCTTTTCGACGGCAATCCCTTCCATCCCAATCCGGGAGCCCTCTGGAAGATGGCCCAGGACGAGAAGATCACCGTCTTTGGAACGAGCGCGGGATATATCGCCGCACTTCAAAGCTCCGGGGCAAGGCCCGGCGCAGAGTATGACCTCACACCTCTGAAGTCGGTGCTCTCAACCGGCTCGCCCCTCTCCGTTGAAGGATTTGAGTATATCTACACCGAAGTCAAAGAGGACCTTCAGCTGGCCTCCATTTCCGGAGGCTCGGATCTCAACGGATGTTTTGCGCTGGGAAACCCCATGGGTCCTGTCTATGCCGGCGAGCTGCAATGCAGGGGGCTGGCCATGAAGGTCGAATCTTTCGATGAGAATGGCAAGGCTGTCATCAACCAGAAGGGGGAGCTGGTCTGTTGCGCGCCGTTCCCCTCCATGCCGCTGTATTTCTGGGACGATCCCGACAACAAAAAATATCACTCGGCCTATTTTGACACATACCCCAACATCTGGAGACACGGCGATTTCATCGAGATCAACGATCGGGGAGGTGTGGTCATTTACGGGAGGTCGGATGCCACGCTCAACCCCGGCGGCGTGAGGATCGGCACGGCCGACATCTACAGGCTCGTGGAGAGCATGGAGGAAGTGGAAGACAGCATCGTGGTGGGTCAAAACTGGAAGAACGACGTTCGCGTGGTGCTCTTCGTCAAGGTGGCGCAGGGACATTCGCTGACCGACGATCTGATTAAGAAGATAAAGGTCACCCTGCGCAAAAACGCCTCGCCCAGACATGTGCCGGCAAAGACCATCGCAGTTGCGGACATCCCCTACACGCTCAACATGAAGAAGGTCGAGCTCGCCGTCAGGAAGACCATCCACGGAGAGGCCGTTCTCAACAAGGACGCCCTCCGAAACCCCGAAGCCCTCCTCCTCTACGCCGACCTCAAGGAACTGACCGAGGATTAAAAGCGGGACTTGCTCTCGACTTGAAAGGCTGACACATACCATCCCGGCGCAACGCGCCGGGAACTGTGAACAAATAAATATGAGTAACAACATAAAAAGGCCTTCAGCGGGGCATATTTCGCCGTTTGAGCGTATTCGGCACACGAACGACTCAGGAGCGGAATACTGGTCGAGTCGTGACTTTGCCGCCGTGATGGAATACGGCGACTATCGCAATTTCGAAGCGGTCGTCGAAAAGGCCAAGCTGGCCTGTTTCAACAGCGGACACCGCGTCGAGGATCATTTCGTTGACGTCACCGAAATGATCTCAATCGGCAAGGGCGGACGCCGGGCCGTAAAGTCCGTTTTTATGTCGAGATACGCCTGCTACCTGGCGGTTCAGAACGCAGATCCGCGAAAAGAGATCGTGGCACAGGGTCAAACCTATTTTGCGGTGCAAACCCGTCGACAGGAAATCGAAGACGAACTTCGGCTGGATCAGGAGATAGAAGAGGATCGTAGGCTTCTGTTGCGCAATGAATTGCGGCGGCACAACACGCAACTTGCAGATGCTGCCAGGGGAGCCGGCGTCGTTAAGCCGATTGACTATGCCATTTTTCAAAACCATGGGTACATGGGGCTTTATGGGGGACTGGGAGCAAAAGACATCCACCATTACAAAGGCCTGAAGAAGAGCCAGAAAATCCTCGACCACATGGGAAGCACGGAATTGGCTGCCAATTTATTTCGAGCAACACAGACAGAAGAGAAACTCCGACGCGAAGAAGTTCGTGGCAAAACCGCAGCGAATAAGATGCACAGGGACGTAGGGGCAAAAATTCGTAAAACCATCGAGGAATTGGGCGGCACGATGCCCGAGGATCTTCCCACCGCGGAGAGCATCAAAAAACTGGAGACGAAACGGCGTAAGAAAATCAAGAGCGAAAAAAAGTAATGTAAAAGTGCTATTGGACTAATGTTCTTTATGAACAAACATCCCCTATCAATGCTAGAATGCCTTCACGTTTACAACGAAAGGCTTGGGGCAATGAGGTACTTGCTTTTAACGGCGCTCGCCACCGCGCTGGTTTTTAGCGGCTGCGGCGATACCAACAACTACGACATTGACGGAATGGAGATCTCCGCCGCCCAGTGCCAGGACCTTGCCGACAATGACGCCGACGGCCTCATCGACTGCGCCGACCCCGACTGCCAGGGCTTTGTATTCTGCATCGACGGCGGCAGCGGAGACACAGACAGCGACACAGACTCCGACGCGGACACAGATTCCGATTCTGACTCCGATTCAGACACCGATTCTGATACTGATTCCGATACCGACACGGACACAGACACCGACACGGACACGGATTGCCTCGACGGCAGCTACACCATCGAAAACGTTTTCGACATAGCGTTCATCGAGCCATATACCTGCATTGATGGTCATCTCTACATCTGGGCCGATGGGATGGACACTGTGGAGCTACCCAACCTTGAGTCGATTGGCGGCAACCTGACCATCAGCGCTACCGAGCTTCCAAACCTGGACCTGCCAAACCTCCTGACAGTGGAGGGTGCTCTTAGTGTCAACAACACAGGTCTCACAAACTTGGACGGACTGAGCTCCCTTACTTCGGTGGGTGGGTACTTATACATCTACTACAACGACGCCCTCACCAACCTGAACGGGCTGAGCGGCATAACCGGCTTGTTTGTTGGGGATTTGAGTATCGCCGCAAACGACGTGCTCACGAACATGAACGGGCTGAGCGGCATTACCTCAGTGGGCGGAAACTTGAACATCAATTCTAACGCCGCCCTAACAAACCTTGACGGGCTGAGCGGGATCACCTCGGTGGGCGGAGCCATGTTGTACATTTACCTCAACCCCGCCCTCTCCAACCTGGGCGGGCTGAGTTCCCTTAACTCGGTGGCCGGGAACTTTTACATCTACTACAACGACGTTCTTCCCGACTGCGAGGTGTGCGACCTGCTGGACCAGCTTATAAGCGGACCTATGTCTACAATTGTTAATAATAACCTCGACGATTCCTGCACGCCGGTCCCGGCGAACTGCCCCCCGTAGAGTACGGTGGATATGAAAGAAAGAGGTAAATAAGGTGCCGTTTACAGAGGAACATCTTCGACGGCTGGAGAGCGTTCACAAAAAATGTGGCCCGGAAATCGATTGGCGAAGAATATTGGAGGAGCCAATCTCATCTCGTGCGCAACATTCACGCGAAAAAACGACTAGGATACAGGCAAATTGGAAAAACTATTCACCCGGTTTTTTTGATCAACTGTTTGGGCTTGCCAAGAAAAAACAGAGAAAACTTAACGCGGAATACATCGAGGCAAAAGCAGAATACGAGAAGGATATTGCCGAACACAAGCTGGACCAGGAGTTGGCAAAGAGAATTGTCTCCCAAGATCCCGACGCGTATCTTGAGGCGATAAAGCGAAAAAATCCTTTCGGAAACCTCGATGATTTAAGCGCAGAAATTCGCTTCTCTTTGGAAGAGGGTTGGTATGTTGAGGCCAACATTCTATTGAAATTCGATGGCATTATTCCTTCGGTTGTTTATTGCAGACGCCCCAACGGAGTATTTTTCCAAAAAAAACTTTCGAATGAACGCCAGAACAGGCTCATGCATTCTTATGTCGCGGGATGTGCTTTTAGAATCGCACGCGAGTTGTTTGCCCTGCTCGGGGTGCCGGTAGTTTTTTCTCATGTGCTGACGAGTTCCGTCGATCCGACGGATGGTATACAGAAAATTGCACCAGTTCTCTCCGTTGTGTTTGAGATAAGTGATTTTAAAAAGATGAATTTCCAAGACGTTGATTGCGCCGACGCTCTTGCCAGGTTTCCTCACAACTGTCAGTTCGGTCCCAGACGTGGGTTCTCTCCGGTGCCAAAACGAATTCCAAGCCTTTACGAGCCCAGGGGTATGAGCGAGATATCCAGATTCTCTGAACTGTGGGGGAAAACAGTTTCAACCAAAGAGAAGTTCCAGATTCGATATGCAGATCAAAACGGAAAAGTAACAGAGAGAGAAGTGTCCGTTTCGAGCTACCAGGCTACACTGGACGGAGATTGGCTGGTTGTCGGGCTATGCCATTTAAGAGAAGAGGTCCGTCATTTCAAGCTCTCTCGAATCATAGGAATAATCGATATTGACACAGGGAAAGTGATAGATAGTCCGTTCCAGTACGTTGCAAATAGAATAAGAAATCAAGATGGAAGTTAGCCCCCCTGTCGGTGCCAGTCACTTTTCCCTCTCCGGTCGGAGAAGGCGATTATCGAGCAAAGACGGGGGTTGGGGATTTCCCGCAAATTTCTATTGCGCTATTCGGCTTTCGGTATTAAACTAGTCTAAGACTGGTCTAAACAGGTTGCGGAGGAAATCCATGGACACGATCGGCGCATACGAAGCCAAGACCCATCTGCCCAAGCTTCTCAAACGAGTTGCGCAGGGGGAGCGAATAACTATCACGAAACACGGCGTCCCGGTGGCTGTTTTGCAGCCGTCCGAACCGTCTATTGTAGAAGACCCCACTATTGTAATCGAAAAGCTCAGGGCTTTCCGCAAGGGACGGAGCCTGGGCGAATCATCAATCAAAGAGATGATAGAAGAGGGCAGGCGATAAATGTTCGTAGTCGACAACTCCGTGGTAATGGCATGGTGTTTTGAGGACGAGTCGTCCAGATACGCCGACGACGCGCTCGGCATGCTGGCAGCCGAGGAGGCCGTGGCGCCGTCCATCTGGCCGCTGGAGGTGGCCAACGTGATTCTCGCGGCGGAACGCGGCAAGCGATTATCCAGGGCGGACGGCACCGCCTTTCTCGCGCTCCTGCACCGGTTGCCGATCCATGTCGAGATCGAGTCGCGAGACCGCATCATGGGCGAAATCCTGTCGCTCGCCCGCGACACCGGCCTGACCTCCTACGACGCTTCCTATCTCGACCTGGCGATGCGGCGTCGCCTGCCGATCGCCACGATGGACAAGGCAATCCGCAAGGCCGCCCGCCGCTGTAAGGTTCCAATCCAGGGGCTCTAAACTAGCCGAAGATTTCGTCCACATCTGCCACCAGTATCCTTGCGCCCGACCGGCGTCACCGCTATGCTCATGACAACGTTTTTTACCCACTCCAAATGCAGGAGATCCAGGGAAAGGAACAAGGCCATGCCCCACTCATCATTCAACCCGTACGAGACGGCACAGAAGCAGTTCGACAACATTGCGGACAAGCTCGATCTCGACGCTCCAACCAGGAACCTCCTGCGGGATTCAATGCGCGAATTCAATTTCGCCATTCCAGTCAAGATGGATGACGGATCCACCAAAATTTTCAGAGGCTTTCGCGTTCAACACAACGATGCCAGAGGACCTTTCAATGGCGGCATTCGGTTCCACCCACAAGAGACCATTGACACGGTTCGTGCGCAGGCAATGTGGATGACATGGAAGTGCGCAGTCGTAGACCTCCCGCTGGGAGGTGGAAAGGGCGGCGTCATCTGTGATCCGCACGACCTGACCACCGGCGAACAGGAGCGACTATGCAGAGGTTGGGTCCGTCAGATATCCAAAAACATCGGACCTTTGTCGGACATTCCGGCGCCCGACGTCATGACCAACGCCCAGCATATGCTCTGGATGCTCGACGAATACGAGACGATCCAGGGCAACAAGTATCCCGGCTTCATCACCGGCAAGCCCGTGGGGATGGGAGGGTCCCTTGGGCGAAAGGAGGCCACAGGCTACGGCGTGGTCTTCACCCTCAGAGAAGCGTTGAAGGAGCTGGGGATTCGGTGCGAGGACACCACTGCCTCCTTCCAGGGGTTCGGCAACGTCGCCCAATACGCAATCGATCTGTATCACCAGCTCGGCGGAAAGACAGTCTGTGTTTCTTGTTGGGATCAAAACGACCAGGTTGCGTATTCGTACACAAGAAAAGACGGAATCGATCTGGCCGAGCTGCAAGGCATTACGAGCAGGTTCGGGTGCATTGACAGGGCGAAAGCTACGGAGTTGGGATACCAATTGCAGCCCGGGGATGCCTGGATCGAACAACCGGTTGATATCCTGGTGCCATCAGCGCTGGAGAATCAGGTCAACGCCGATACGGTGCAAAGCATCAAACCGAGTGTCAAGATCCTGGCAGAGGGCGCCAACGGACCAACATCCCCGCAAGCCGACAAATTTCTCAAGAAAATGGGTGTCTTCGTCATACCGGATTTCATTGCCAACGCGGGCGGCGTTATCTGCAGCTACTTCGAACAGGTCCAGTGCAACATTAACTACTTCTGGGAGCGCGACGAAGTGCTTGGAAAGCTCGATCAGAAGATGACTTCGGCGTTTATCGCGGTCAGTGAGCTCGCCAAAAAGAAAAAACTATCCACGCGGGATGCGGCGTATGTAATTGCCATCAGCCGGGTTGCGCAAGCTTGCAAAGACAGAAGCTGGATCTGAGCACTGATCGTATTGATGACAGCAAAAGCAGAAACATGAAGCTGGCTGAATTCCAGAGAAGATTCTACACGGACGATATGTACCCTCTACGCATCGGCTCCGGTGCAATAGGGGGAAAGGCTACAGGCCTGGTTGATATCACTGAAGCAATTGAGGCGGACGCCACAATCAATACTGATAGTGAAGTCACTATCAGCATCCCCAGGATGGTCGTTATCGCGACCGATCTTTTCGATGATTTCATGGAACAAAACCGGCTCTACGATGCCGCCCTGAGCAAAATTCCCGATGATCGTATTGCCGAGGAGTTTCAAAATGCATCCCTTCCGGTTCGTCTTGTGGGCGACCTGCGATCTATTGCAAGAGAAGTTAACATGCCCCTGGCAGTGCGTTCTTCGAGCATGCTCGAGGATGCGCTCAAACACCCATTTGCTGGTGTATACGCAACAAAAATGATCCCAAACAACCAGCCCAATGAGGATCAGCGATTTCAAAAACTTGTGCAGGCGATCAAGCTCGTCTACGCCTCGACTTTCTTCGAGGGAGCACGTCGTTACGCGCAAGCAATCGGGAAGAATTCCTCCGACGAAAAGATGGCCGTAATAATTCAGGAGGTGGTGGGCACGAGGCACAATGATCGATTCTATCCTGACATCTCGGGCGTCGCACGCTCACATAACTACTATCCGTTTGGACATGCGCAGCCGGCTGACGGAGTAGTAAATCTGGCGCTCGGACTCGGGAAGGCCATTGTCGATGGAGAGCCTACCTGGTCGTATTGCCCGGCCTACCCTATGTCTCCACCTCCATTCAACGGCATCTCCGATCTATTGAAGTGCACTCAGAACAATTTCTGGGCCGTCAACATGAGCAGTATCTCCGAATATCATCCCACCCAGGAGAACGAATTCCTGGCACAAGGGCTTCTCAGTGATGCCGAATATGACAACACTCTTCATCGGATAGCTTCTACGTACAACGCCCCATCAGACAGAATTGAAATGGGGATAGGCGCGAATGGTCCAAGGGTGATCAATTTTGCGCCCGCGCTCGGACTGAATGAGTCGCCGTTGAACACGATAATCCGCAATGTTCTGGCGGTATGTGAAAAATCGAACGGCGAGAACGTCGAAATCGAGTTTGCAATAACCTTCAGCAAGAGCCGCGGATTCGATGGACGATTCGGATTGCTCCAGGTGCGACCAACCGCAAGCGTCCAGTCCGAAATTGAGATCGACGCATGGACGAGTGAGTCACCCGACAGTGTAGTATTCTCGACTCGAGTTATGGGACACGGGGTGCATCGCGTCATAGAAGATATCGTATTCGTGCGACCTGATACCTTCGAACCCAAGAACAGCCTTATTGCCGCGCAGGAAATCGGCCGAATCAACTCCCATCTCCAGAAAGAAGAAAGACCATATCTGTTGATAGGATATGGTCGTTGGGGGACCACCGATCCATGGCGCGGCATACCCGTAGTCTGGGATCAAATCTCCGGAGCCAAAGCGATCGTCGAGGCGGAGATGGAGGAGGCTCGATCTGATTTCAGTCAGGGGTCACACTTCTTCCACAACATGACCAGCTTCGACGTCAGCTATTTCCACGTGCCTTCCGGGCAAGGCTTCAAGCTGGATATGGAGTGGATCGAGCGTCAACAGGTTATCTCTGAGCACAAATACACAAAGCACGTCCGTGTCGATTCTCCGTTGACCGTAAAGGTGGACGGCAGAAACGGTCGGGGAGTAGTACATCATGACTGAGCACGACAACGATCACAGCCGGACTACACGGGCGGTGGGTAGTCTTCTTTCAACGCTCCAGGAACGCGCCAAAGAACTGTCATGTCTTTATGCTGTGGAAGAAGTGCTCTTTGATCCCAACAGGTCACTGGGCGATATTTTCAAAATGGTAGTGGAGGTGATTCCTCCTGGTTGGCAGTATTCGGACATTTGTCAGGCTCAGATATCTCATAACGAAGAGACCTATCAGACAACAGGATTCAAGGAGACGCAGTGGACGCAATGCGCGGATATTTACGCTGGTGAATCCCTGAGCGGAAGACTCCTGGTTTCATACAACGAAGACCGACCACCAGCTGACGATGGGCCTTTTCTCAAGGAGGAATCCAAGCTCATTGAGACAATCGCAGATCGCCTCGGACACTTCATTCTTCACCAACAAACCAGAGAGATGTTCCGGGTGTTGTCCAGGACCCCTCAGAGAAACAATGGCGGGGATCGCGGAGAATGGCGTCTCGCACTGGATCTCATGTGGCAAACCGATCCCAACCTCTTCGGCAGGATCATTCGAAAGATGATGAATCACCTGTGCTGGCGCGGGGTGGATGAGGCCGAGTCTCTGCTTGCGAGATATGGTGGGGGTATGTGGACAGATGGCGTCATCGGGGAAACCAACCAGCCCCTGAAGAAGACCGACACAGAAGGTCTTGTTTCGCTTGGCGAGGAGGCCTTCCGGATCGCCACGTTATACCTGAGCGATCTGGAAATTTTGGCCTCTATCAAGAAGTGGATCGGCGAGGACAAGTCCGGCTTCCTGGTAAGATCATTGGTCAACGCACACGCCCCACTCTCCACCATCACCGACGCGCTGATGAAGTATCAACATCTTGTCCATGATAAATCCGAACTGCCTCGCTCCGCGCTCGCGAGCGCATGCGTCTCCCTGACAAGGCGTTTCTTTACCGATCAACTTGAGTTCATCAATATCGCAAAGAACCACGTAGAGATTGAGGATTTCTTCGAACTGGTGGGGAGAATGGTCTCTCCCGCCGGGAGCAACGGAAAGCTGGGCGGCAAGAGTGCCGGCTTGTTCCTCGCAAACAAAATCCTGCAAAACAACAATCATCACACTGGTGATCTCGGTGAAATTCGCGTCCCAAAAACCTGGTACGTGGCCTCCGATGGATTGTTGGAGTTCGTCAGGTTCAACGCCATCGAGGACGTTCACGAGCAAAAATACAAAACCGTAGAAGAGGTTCGCCAGGAGTATCCACACCTCGTCAAGGTGTTCAAGAACTTACACTTCCCCCAGGAGATGAAAAAGGGCCTCTCCATGGCTCTGGACGACTTTGGAGATGTGCCTCTGATAGTACGTAGTTCCAGCCTTCTGGAGGACAGACTCGGTTCTGCTTTCTCCGGTAAATACAAGAGCCTATTTCTCGCGAACCAGGGTGACAAGGAGGCTCGCCTCGAAGCGCTCATGGACGCCATCGCCGAGGTATACGCCTCCACGTTCGGCCCGGACCCTATTGAGTACAGAGCCGAACGAGGTCTCCTTGATTTCTTTGAAGAGATGGGGATCATGATCCAGGAGGTAGTGGGAACACGGGCCGGTAACTATTTCTTGCCATCCTTTGCCGGAGTATCATTCAGCAACAATGAGTTCCGTTGGTCGTCGAGAATCAGACGCGAGGACGGTCTTGTTCGAATTGTACCCGGCCTCGGAACTCGCGCTGTTGACAGGCTGACCGATGATTATCCGGTGTTGGCCGCTCCGGGACAGCCGCGCCTGCGAGTAAATGCATCATTTGAAGACATGGTCAGGTACTCGCCGAAATACCTGGATGTAATTGATCTCGTAAACAACAAGTTCCAGACCATGGAATTTTCCTCCATCATCCGTGATCTCGGAAACGAATTCCCACAGATAGAACAAATAGTTTCAGTATACAGCGACGACAGATTGAAGGCGCCAAACGCGCTGACCACCGACTATCGAGAGGATGACATCGTCATCACCTTTGAAGGGCTCTTTCGCAACACGCCGTTTCTAAAACAGATGCGCGCGATTCTCCAGACACTCGAAGAATCCATGGGTACTCCTGTAGATATCGAGTTCGCTTCGGTGGGAAACGTCCTGTACCTCCTTCAATGTCGGCCACAGAGCCATTCCATGGACGTTGAGAGTGCCCAGATACCCAAACATATCCCCCCTGAGAACCTTCTCTTTAGCGCGAACAAGTACATATCGAATGGGCGAATCCCGGACATCACTCACGTAGTCTACGTTTCGCCGGACGAATACGGAAAACTCGAGGATCATTCTTCGCTGGTGTCGGTCGGAATGGCGATAGGTCAGCTGAACAAGCTGCTGCCCAAACGACAGTTCGTGTTGATGGGGCCGGGACGTTGGGGGAGTCGCGGTGATATCAAACTGGGTATTCGAGTAACATATTCGGACATCAACAACACGGCGGTGCTCATCGAGATAGCGCGCAAGAAAGGCGCCTATGTCCCGGATCTTTCCTTTGGCACGCATTTCTTCCAGGATCTGGTAGAGGCATCTATCCGCTATCTGCCGCTCTATCCGGACGACAAGGGCATTTCCTTCAACGAAGATTTCCTCTCGAACTCACCAAACCTCCTCAAGAACATCCTGCCGCAGTTTGGGGATCTGGAAAAAGTTATAAAGGTCATCGACATCCAAAAAGTGACCGATGGAAAAATACTCAGAATTCTGATGAACGCGGCCAGGGAAGAAGCGGTAGGAATTCTTTGTCCACCCGAGTCGCCCGTCGCCTACGAAGACGAGTCAATGGAAAGCAGGGGACTCGAAATTGAGGATCATTGGAAATGGCGTCACAGAATGGCCGAAAGAATTGGCGCCACCCTCGACGCTCAGCGATACGGAGTCGATGGCATATATCTTTTTGGCAGCACCAAGAACGCCACGGCAGGGCCGGCAAGCGATGTAGATCTCCTGATCCATTTCAGCGGTAACGAACAGCAGCGACGGGAGCTGGAGCATTGGCTGGAGGGATGGAGTAATTGCCTCGATGAGTTGAACTACCTGAAGACGGGCAGTCGCAGCGATGGCTTGCTGGACGTGCATATCATCACCGACGAGGACATCGAGAAACGCAGCAGCTTCGCCATAAAGATCGGAGCCGTCACCGATGCGGCGCTACAGCTTCCGCTCAAGAAGGAATAGCACACACGAGATCTCCTCAAAGTAATTCGCGAGTTGCATCTTGCGGGTTTTCCAGATCAAACCTCACAAGGGCGAGTTCAGACCCGTCGTGGGCGGCTCCAAAGACATGAGTTCGCCCTACTTGCTCCCGCCACGATCCTGTAATCCTGACGGACTCATGAATATGGCCGTGAAGTGTAATTGAAGGTTGCATCTCCGAAATGAACCGCTGTATCGCGATGCTGCCCACATGCACGTCCAGAGGCACGTAATCTATCATTTTCCCATCGAGCCCGGCACGATCGAGAACACTCTTGTACGGCGGAGAATGAAAGAGAAATACAGAGTTATCGAGGTCATATCCGTCAATCAGAGATTTAAGATCCCCGGCGATGGTGGAATACCTCGCCTGGGACTCGGTGACAGGGATGGATCTCGCCCCCTCTTCCGGTGACACGCAGCCCGGATCCACGTATCTGGAGACATCGTAACGCTCCCAGTCCTTTAAGCGAAACGGTGTAGGCGGAACGTACGAATACCCGAAAATGGAGTACTCACCCAGGGACACATGCCGTTCGTTGATGTACTCCCACAAGCCTCTTGCCGCCACCGCCTGCATCGAAGGCTCATGAAAACGAGGGTCGTCGTTTCCCATGATCACGAAGATCCTTGGAAAACGCGTTCCCATATCGACCCTGAGCTTCTCCAACTCCCTTGCCAGGAAATCGTTTGCAAAATCCTGATGCCAGGCCTCTGTCGATGTCTCGGGAAGCAGGCCGGATGGAAGCAAATCTCCGCCCATAAAAACCGCCCCGGGTGCCTCATCGAGGATCACATCGAAGAGCTTGCGATATCGATCCTGGAACCCGTGCAGATCGGAGACAAAAAAACAGCGAGTCATGTATCTTTTTCTAGTCTATTCCCCGCTCGCGTCAACTTCCGCGAGTCGAAGATAGTCGTTGAGGAGGGGTTAACCGAGAATTTCGTCCACTCTCTTCTTGTCGAGATCCATCACGTAAGGGATGCCGGTGATCTCGGCGGATTCCTTTGTCAGGCACGTGAGGTCGTCCCGCGTCATGTACTTCAGAGCGAACTTGCGGCTTCCGGCCATGAGCTGGCGCAGGCCCTGCCCGAGGCGCTCGTAGTACGTGTAGAGCCCGATCGCCCCGGTCGGGAGGCTGTCGAACTCCTTGTCGCCCATCTCCTTGCGAAGATGTGCGGCGGTCACGAAGACCTCGTCGATGTTGTTGCCGAACCGCTCCACGTATACCGGCAGGTTGTACTCGCGGATCGCCTTGCCGATCGTCTTGCCCACCATGGCGGCCGCGATGGGAGCGCGGGCCATGCCAACCAGCTTTACATAGGGCGCGCCCATGGCCAGGGCCTTGAACATCTGGTCCTCGAATGTGAAACCGCCGGCCACTGCGATCGCGGGCACGTGCTCTCCCTTGTCGTCCAGGCGCTTGGCGTATTGATAGAGAAGCGAGTGTAGTTCCACCGGGGGGATGCCCCACTCGTTCATCATCCTCCAAGGGCTCATTCCCGTACCGCCGCCGGCCCCGTCCACCGTGAGCAAATCAATTTTGTATTTCGATGCGAAGGAGATAGCCATCGCCAGCGCCTCAGGCCTGTACGCGCCGGTTTTCAGGAAGATGTACTTTGCGCCGGCCTTGCGCAGTTCTTCCACTCGCTTTGCAAAGCCCTCTTCGGTGACCATGCCCACCCTGGAATGGCGCTCGAACTCCTTGAATGCTCCGCGCTTGAAGGCCTCGATCACAGTGGGATCGGTTGGGTTGGGCAACACCACATAACCGCGATCGTAGAGCATCTGGGCCTTTTTCAAATCGCGGATCTTGACCTCGCCGCCGATGTTCTTGGCGCCCTGGCCCCATTTCAATTCCACGACCTCGGCGCCCAGGGTATTGATGGCGTACTCCTGAATGCCCAACCTCGTGTCTTCCACATTGGCCTGGACGACAATCGCGCCGTAGCCGTCGATCTGGTTATCCTTGAACAGCTTGACCCGCCTCTTGAGATCAACCGCGCTCACAACCTTGCCGTTCTTGAAGACCGACTCGGGATCCATGCCCACGACGTTCTCTCCGATGGTCAGGCCGGTGCCGGCGAGGGCCGTTCCGATGGCGAGACCTTCCCAGTTGTTCTTTGCGATGTTGGTCGATCCGATGCCCGGGATCATGATCGGCAAACGGAACTTCAATCCGTCGTCGTGGCCAAAGCGCACCTCGAGATCCACGGCCGGGAAGACCGCCTTGTCGCTGTCCGCTTCGATGCCCTGGGCGCCGACGACTCCACCGATTATGTTGAGGTGCGAGTAGTCCACCGGGTAATCCTTTTCAGACGCCGTTGTTATCACTCCAAACGGCTGGGGATAGATCACCTCGTGACCACGATACGCGGACTTACCGATTTCACACATGCCGATGCAACCGTCCACGCAGGTGGTGCACATACCCGAACCCGGATGGATTGAATCCTCGGTTCTGTTCTTGCTCAGTGTTGCCGCAGAACGGTTGACTTTTGAAAATGACATTGCGGTTTACTCCTTTTTGAAAATCACGACTTATCGATTTCACAGGCGACGCAGGGCGACATGTAGCACATCATGTCGTCGAACTTTTCTTCTTCCACGCAAGGGGGGCTAAGGTTCTGACAACCACCGCAGATCGCCTTTTCCGGTTCGTTAAAGGTGCATCTGAGCTGACACGCAGGGCAGACATACATACAGCCGCCGCAAAAACGACACTCCTCGGATTTCGCATCGAACGGCGTACCCAGACTACGGTTCTCGCCCCTGCCCCGAAAGCCGATTGCGCCAGCCATCATCTGCTCCTTGCACATCCGCACGCACAGCCCGCAAAGGATGCAGTCCTCGTGCTCCTGCTTGAAGCGTTGCTGATTCACCGCGTGAGCCGCCGCTATGTCCTGAATCACCTTCGATTGAGGGCAGCTCGCCAGAAGCAATTCGATGACCATCTTGCGCGCCTTCAAGACGCGCGAGGACGCCGTGCGAACGACGAGTCCTTCTTGCGCCGGATACGTGCACGAAGAAACCAATTTTGCATTCGGCGCTTTTCCGATTTCCACCAGACAGAGGCGGCAGGCGCCGTACGGCTCGAGGCCTTCCATGTGACAGAGCGTGGGGATGGGAAAACCCAGGAATTGCGCGGCTTCAAGAACCGTCGATCCGTCCTCGATCGAAACCTTCAACCCGTTGATCGTCAAATTAATCATGCCGGTTTGCTTTCTGCTGTCGATTTTTCAACCTCATCCTGATTCGGCCTGGTGAATTCAAGATCGCACCTTAGACACCTGGATGATTCGCGAATCGCATCCTCCTCTGTCAGTGACAGCTCCACTTCTTCGAAACCGCGTTTTCTCGACTCTGCGGAAATCTCCGGCTGCCGAGGCCGCGATGCTTCGCTCTCTTCATCGACAGACGCCCCGGGCTCTATGTAGATCTTGGGAACAACCGGAGAAGCAGGTTGTTCAAGTTCGTCACCTCGGACGTAACGGTCGATCACAACTGCGGCCTTCTTGCCCGCAGCGACGGCCTCTACCACGGTGGACGGACCGGTCGTAACGTCCCCGCCGGCAAATACGCCTGGCAGGTTTGTGCAGAGCGTTTTGGGGTTAACCTTGATTCGGTCATTGTCAGCTGTGTCGATCTTTGCTTCGCCGGACCCCTCAACGCAGTCCAGATCGGAACTTTCGCTGATGGCCACGATCAGGTTGTCGAGCGGGATTGTGTACTCCGACCCATCGATCGGGATCGGCCTTCTGCGACCGCTCGAGTCGTAAGCACCGAGCTCGTTCCTGAGACATTCGATTCCTTCCAGCTGCCCGTCCCTGGAGAGGATCTTTGCAGGGGTGACCAGTGTAACAAGCTCTATCCCCTCTTCGAGCGCGGCGTCTATCTCCTCGGGGAAAGCGGGCATCTCCTCGCGGGTTCTGCGATACAGAATCGTGACGCTGTCCACTTTTTCCTGCCGAAGCGCCACCCGGGCTGCGTCGATCGCCGAGTTGCCGCCGCCCACGACCCCGACACGGCCTTCTACCAGACTCTCGCCACGCAGATTGAACGCCTTCAGGAAATTGATAGACGGATGCACACCCTTTGCGTCTTCGTCCGCCAGCCCGAGTCGTCTGCTCTTGTGCGCGCCCATCGCCAGGTAGACCGCCTTGTAATCGTCGTCCAACAGCTCCTGGAGGGTGAAGTCACGGCCCAACGCGCGGTTGCATTCGAGCGTGACATTCTCGTCGATGAGCGAATCGATCTCTTTTTGCAGCACCTCGCGAGGCAGGCGATAGGCCGGAATGGCCGCCGTCAACATGCCTCCGGGACTATCCTCTGCTTCGAAAATCGTGACCTTATATCCCATAAGCGACAACCCATGGGCCGCAGTCAAACCGGCCGGCCCGGAGCCTACAATCGCGATCCCTGGCATCTTGGGATCGCTTTTCACGAGGCGCATCGGCTTGTAGGCGCCCGGATCGACACGGTCTGTAACAAAACGTTTGAGAGCCCTTATCGCGATCGGCTCGCCGCCGCTCTCCCCCGCGCGGCATCTCGATTCGCACGGGTGATTGCAGACGCGCGCGCAAACGGACGGGAACGGGTTCGGTTCTCTGATGGCCAGATAGGCCTTCTCGAACTCTCCCTTTCCGATATGCGCAATGTAACGCCAGGCCTCGGTTCCCACCGGACACGTCGCCTGGCAAGGCGCTCCTGTCAGCTCCTTGCATACGAGGGCGTCGCATCTCTTGTCCACGATGTGGCGCCGGTACTCCTCCGTGAAATACTTGAGCGTGCTCAGGACCGGGTTGGACGCGGTCTGTCCCAGGCCACACATTGTCGAGTCCTTGACCGCTATGGCCAGCTCCTCGAGGAGGTCCAGATCATCAAGTGTACCTTCTCCCTTTGAGATGCCGTCCAGGATCTCGTACATCCGCTGGGTGCCCTTGCGACATGAGAAACACTTGCCGCACGACTCGTCCTTGAGGAAGTTCATGTAATACTTGGCCACGTCGACCATGCAGGTGTTCTCGTCCATCACGATCATGCCGCCCGAGCCCATGATCGATCCGGCCTTGGCAAGGCTGTCGTAATCTACGGGAAGATCGAATTTTTCAACGGGGATGCAGCCGCCCGAAGGCCCTCCCGTCTGCACGGCCTTGATCCTGGCATCTCCGGGTGATCCGCCACCGATGTCGAAAACAATTTCTCCGATGGTCGTGCCCATGGGAACCTCGACCAGCCCGGTGTTCTTGATCTTGCCCACGAGGCTGAAGATCTTGGTACCTGAGTTGCCCTTTGTTCCTACCTTTGCATACTCCCCTGCCCCTAGCCTGAAGATCACGGGGACATTGGCCCATGTCTCGACATTGTTGATCGCGGTCGGCTTGCCGTGGATACCTTTTGTTATGGGAAACGGGGGTCGCTGACGCGGCTCGCCCATCTTTCCTTCGATCGAGCGTATGAGCGCGGTCTCCTCGCCGCAAACAAACGCCCCAGCGCCTCTCACTATGTCGATGTCAAAGGAGAACCCGGTCCCCAATATATTCTCGCCCAGAACACCCAGATCGCGAGCTTGCCGAAGCGCGATGGTCAGATGCTTTATCGCCAGAGGATATTCGGCACGCGCATATATGACGCCCCTGGTGGCACCTGTGCCGTACGCCCCGATGATCATCCCCTCGATAATGCTGTGCGGATTTCCCTCGAGGATGCTGCGATCCATGTAGGCGCCGGGATCGCCTTCATCCGCATTGCATACCAGAAATTTGCCCTTGTCGCCGGGCTGTCTGGACAGGAACTCCCACTTCATTCCGGTGGAAAACCCGGCGCCGCCGCGACCTCTTATACCGGAACGTTTGACCTCCTCGACCACCTCTTTCGGCTCGGATTTGGCCAGCAATGAAGCCAGCCCCTTGTACCCATCCCACACGACGTAATCATATATCTTGATTGGATCTATTTTCTTATTTCGCTCCAATATCGTCATTCTTTGATTTCTATAAAAAGGCAGATCGCTTTCCTGTGTTATGGGGTTCCCGCTTTCCGGATCTCTGGGAAGAAGCTCCTCAACTATGTCGTTGTTGACAACGGCCTCGACAATTCTCGCCACATCATCCATCTCAACATTTGGATATAGCGTCCCCGCCGGCTCTATCAACATCAACGGCTCTATCTGACAAAATCCGTGACACCCCGTAACTCGCAACCCGACCTTTCCCAGTAGCCCGTTTGAAATAATTTCACGTTTGACTATCCGTATTAAGTCATTGGCGCCGCATGCTTGCCCGCACGTACCGGCCGAGATGACTATTGTAGGGATCTCCATATCCCTGTCTCCGTGCAAACGACTACTCAGCATTCCAAAATCGTCGATTGATTGAATTTGCTTCATGTCTTCAACTTCCGCTTCTCTGTTTTTCGGCACGCGCTGTTTTTTTCGCAATTGTTTCTAAAAATCACGAAACCGCGCCGCTCACCTCAAATCCAACATGTGGCCGTCCGATCCTGTACATCCGCTGCGAGAGCAAATCCGAATCGTTCCTCCTCCACGAACAAGCATCGGCACCATCGGCGCCTCGCACGATGAACATTCCCAGGAGCCGATCAACTCCGCATGGCAATGCGGGCAGAAAAAGTGGGATACCGTGTCAACGGGAATATCGTATTCGGAGAAGATGTCGTACCTGCCGTACAGCGAGGACATCCTGAACCAGCCGTGCTTGTCACCAAACGACACTGTTACCCGAATAGACGGGCGGCCGTTGATGTAGAAACCACTGTCCATGAAGCTGTGATTGCAAAACGGACAGCCGACATCGACCGGGAAGATTCTCGGGTCTTCTTCGCCTTCAGCCTTGTCATAGCCCTCCTGGGCATCGTGGCGCAGCTTCTCGACGTCGGATTTTTTCAGCTTGGAAAAATACCGGCCGTCGATCACGGCGACAGGCCCGAGCGCGCATGCCCCGAGGCAGTTCACCGTCTTCAGAGTGAACTCCTTGTCTTCCGTGGTTTCGTCCACTTCTATTCCAAGCCGCTGCTGAAACTCGCTCACGATAGCGGGCGCGCCACGCACGTGACAGGCCGTGCCCACGCATACGGAAACGACGTGCTTGCCCCGTGGCTTCAGGGTGAACGAATGATAGAAGGTCGCCGCGCCGTATATATCGACGAGGGAACGACCGGTCTCTTGCGCCACTATCCCCAACGCCTTCTCGGAAAGATATCCGAATTGCGCCTGGACCCCTTCCAGAATAGCGATCAGACCACCCAGGGCGCCTTCGTGCTTGTCGATGATCTTCCGGATCCGTTCCGGAGTCACTTCATCGTTTTCTTTGAGCGGTTGTACAGCCCGTTCAACCATTCGATTGACCTCCCTACTCGTATTTTTCGCAATGCCAGACGCCGCCTTCGACGATCGGGAAAGTGCACGTTTCGCGGTGCAGGCAGCTCACACAAAGCCCCCGGCGCTTACTCGCATCTTTCGTCTTTTCCGGCAAGGCGATCGCCGTATCGCTCTTTTCGCTTTCCAACTTTTTCCCATTCTTATCAACAGGGGCACGATCGTCGAACTCTTCACAGAACATCACCCCCCCCTCCCGGTCTTTTCGATTGATGCACGTTTTGATAGTTATATTTCAAAGGTTTTCCTGGTCAACTTCCGCTGGTGAGCTATGCAGCCCGCGTGCCAGCAATTGCGCGAAGGAGCGAGGCCCCGAATTCATTGAACTTTAGTTAAAAAAAACACTCCAGGAGCGAACCGCCACGAAATAGAAAGACCGATCGGCCGGGGAATTTCGACCCACCGGGGAGAATTTTCCCGGCCTGGGACGTCAGAGTTTCTTGCGGAGGGTCTTGCGATCGATACCCAGGATCTCGGCGGCCCGGGTCTTGTTTCCGTCCACACTCGCCAGGACGTTCTGAATGTGCTCGGCCTCTACCTCGGCAAGGGGGCGGTTGAAGCCGGTCTGCTTGATGTGATTGCCGCGCATCAGGGAAGGCAAATCCGGCATGTCGATGATATTACTGTCGGTCATCACGACCAGCCGATTGATCACGTTTTGAAGCTCGCGGACATTGCCGGGCCAGTGGTACTTTCGGAGCATATCGAGGGCCTTGTCCGAGAACCGGGGAGTCTTTCGCCCTGCCTCGGTCGCGTACTCTTCGGAAAACTGAGTGATGAGCTTGAGGATATCGTCGTCCCGTTCGCGAAGAGGCGGCAGTTCGAGGGCGATGACGTTCAGCCGGTAGTAGAGATCCTCCCGAAACGAGCCCTTTGCGACCATGGCGGCCAGGTCCTTGTTTGTTGCCGCGAGGACCCGCACATCCACCTTGCTCACGCGGTTGGTTCCGACCATGCAGATCTCCCGCTCCTGAAGCACGCGGAGCAACTTGACCTGCATCGCGAGGCTCATCTCGCTCACCTCGTCGAGAAAGATCGTCCCGCCATCCGCTGTCTGGAAGAACCCCGCCCTGGTCTCAATCGCGCCGGTGAATGCCCCCTTGATATGCCCAAACATCTCGCTTTCCAGCAGGTTTTCCGGGATTCCTCCGCAGTTGACCGCGATGAACGGCGCAGCCGCGCGCGGGGAGCTGTAATGGATCGCCCGGGCCACGAGCTCCTTCCCTGTGCCGCTCTCGCCCGAGATCAACACGGTCGCCCTGGAGTTGGCGGCCTTTGCTACGGCGCGGTAGACTCGATCCATTGCCCCGGAGTCGCCGATAAAGCCCTGCGGCGTCCTGGGCGTGGCAATGGCTCTGGACCTCGCAATCCTGAGTGTATGCAACTTGTCGAGCGCCCGCTTCACGGCCGTGAAAAGTTCGTCGTCGGTAAACGGCTTCGACAAGTACTCCTCGGCGCCCATCTTCATCGCCTCGACCGCGCCTTCGATGGTGGCGTATCCTGTGATCATCATCACTTCGGTGTCTTTGAAGTTCTCCCTGACATGGCGGACGAGATCCATCCCACTGGTCTTGGGCATCTTGAGATCTGTGATCACGAGGTCGATACGCTCCGCCCCCAAAGTTTCTATTGCTTCGGCCACCCCGCGTGCGGTGACGACCCGATACCCCCCGGAGGTCAAGTTTCTCCTGACAATCTCCAGGGCATCGAGCGAGTCATCAACCGCGAGTATGCACTCCTTTTCAGCGACCTGATTCTTATTTGATTTCTTCTGCGTCATTATTTGGGTCCGTTATTGGGAGCTTTACTTCACACTTCGTACCATGTCCGATCTCGCTGTCGAATTTTATTAGACCACCGTGAGAAATTACGATCCCATGGACAACAGCCAGGCCGAGTCCGGTGCCTTCTCCTATGTCCTTTGTGGTGAAAAACGGATCGAATATCTTTTGCATAACGTCCCTGGACATCCCGATGCCGGTATCGGAAATGAAAAGAGAGATATCCTCGCCGGTTTTCGCTGTTCTTATCGTCAGCTCGCCGCCATCGGGCATGGCCTGGATCGAGTTGACCACAAGGTTGATCAACACCTGGTTTATCTGCGCCGGGTCGGCCACGATTTCGGGCAGATCCGGGGCGAGGAGACATTCCAGCTTGATGTCCATCTTGGCGCAACGCGCTTCCAAAAAGAAGATACCGTCTTCGACTACTCGGTTCAGGTTGACGCGTGTCTTGGCAGGCGGCGCCTGCCTGGCGAACAGCATGAGCTTGCGAATAACCTCGCGCGCGTGCAGGGAAGAAGCTTCAATTCTCTGAAGATCCTCGTCGACCTGCGCGGGAAGATCCGGGTGCTTGCGAGCCAGCTGAGCAAAGCCGAGGCTGCTTCCGAGGGGCTCGTTCAGCTCATGGGCTACGCCGGCCGCAAGTTGACCGATGGTGGCCAGGCGATCCGCATGTCGGAGCTGTTCTTGAAGTCTGGAGCGGTCGGCCTCGGCTTCCTTTTGCTCGATAGCTATCGCCACTTCCCGCCCTATCAGATCGATCAGTTTCCGTTCCTCTTGCAAGAAAGGTCCTTCATCGATATCGGGTTTTTCTTCCGCGTATATCACCTCGATGACACCGCGCCGCTTCCCCCCCACGAGAACATCGGTCCGCATTGAATGTCTTTTCTTTCCATTTTCCTTTGTCGAGTAGGTCTTGCCGTCGATAACTATCCTCGCCCAGGTAAGCTCGGGATATTGCCAGGCGGGGGGAAGGCAGTCCGCGATACGCTGCAGGATAATATCGATTCCATCACCGGGCGCAGAGCTCGCCTTGCCGATCTTGTAAAGACAAGTCAACTCTTTGACTCGCTCTCTTTGCGCGAGGCGCACTCGCTGAAAGGTCACAGCGATGGCCAGGATCTGGGCCAGATCCTCATACAGGGTGAGCGTTTCTTCGCGAAAAAAATCCCGCTGTTTGTTCTTTATGACCATCAAACCGGTGTCATCATCACCGATCGTCGTAGGGAAACACGCCAGGGACAGGAACTGACCATTCGAACACTCATCATCAGGCATCATGGTTCGAGCTTTTTCCAATTGACCAGCCGCAGTATTTCCGGCGTCATTGGTCCAGACAATCCCGCCCTCCAGAATCGACTGAAGCACAGAAGTCGAAACATCAGTCATCCGATAGAGGCGCCTGGGTTTTCGCGTACCGCCCCAGCGAGAGCACCTGCTCCCCTCATTCAGCCATATTTCAAGAGAGTCGCATTCCAGAAATGAGATCAACTCCCCGGCGATCTCGATGAGAAAATCGATATTGGGACGCCCCCGGTTGGCGCAGAGCAGTATCCAGTGCGACAGCTCGTGAAAACTCTTTGACATCTTCTTTTTCGGCGGCATGAAAGCCGGCCTCCTTGCGAAAGTAGACGATGAAATCCCGAAAATGACAAGGAAGAGGGGGATAAGAAAACGTCTTGATAGCCAACTGTTTGCGACCCCAATACCTCTACTCGCAGCAGGCGATGGGGCGCGGGGTGTCGCAGTTCTTGCCGGTGTAGGTGACATTCAACTCTGTCACCGTGTTGCCACTGTAGGTGTTGTCGCTGGTGGTCCAGTTATAGCAGTTATTGTAGGTACTGCATGCAATGGAGCGTCCCAGCTCGGAGCTGGCGCAGACGGTGGTGGTGAAGGTGCCGCCCGCGCCCATCTTGAAGCCGGCGCTCTTGTCGATCCAGGCGCCGTCGGCCGGCGGCAAATTGGTTGTATTTGCCCGATAGTATTCCGCCATGTGGCACATGTGACTCCCGGGAAAATCGAGCCCGCAAAGGAAATGTACTCCCGCTTGCCCGCCCATGTCGCCTGTGTACGATGTGCTCGTGAAGCCTGAAAAGACCTCCCGATAAGGTGTGCTACAGCACGCCAGAGGTCTCGGAACATCGCAGTTCTTGCCGGTGTACGTGGTCCGCTCAGTGGTGATTGCATTACCAGTGTAGGTGGCGTCGTTGATGGTCCAATTGTAACAATTCCGGTAGGTGGATACGGAGATGCTCTTGCCCGCCAGGTGATTGCCTATCAAGGTAGTCTCCGTTCCAAAGCCCGACACCCCGCAACTGTCGGCAACCCACGCGCCCAGCGCGGGCGCCGGGGTGGCCGAGTTGCAAAGGAGGTACTCCGACACGTGACACAAATGACTGCCGACGAACTCCGAGTCGCAGACAGCGTTCATACCTGAATGACCGCTTTGATTTCCGTCGTACAATCCAGTGGTAAACCCGGCGAAGACGGCGGCTGGCTCGCCCCACACGCTCCCAGGAGGCCCGGCCGGCCCCGCAGCCCCCTGTGGCCCCGGCAAGCCGTCGGACCCGTCTGCCCCGTCGGCGCCGTCTACTCCGGCAGTTCCAGGAACACCCTGAATCCCCTGCGGTCCCTGGACTCCGTCCACTCCGTCCAATCCGTCCAATCCATCTTTGGCCAGGATTTGCCAGGTGACGCTATCAAAAACATACGCGATGCCATCAGTCGAATTGTAATAAGCGTCGTTTTCCGAAGGCGCCCCCGGAGGAGCCGCAAAGGTCCCGAGCCACACGAGGCCAAGACCGTTCACTCCGTCAACCCCGTCTACTCCGTTTACTCCGTCCACTCCGGCTGTTCCGGGAACACCCTGAATCCCCTGGGGGCCAGGCAAGCCGTCCGCTCCGTCTACTCCGGAAGCACCGGCAGGCCCCTCCGATCCGGCAGGCCCTTCCACTCCCTGTGGCCCGATTTCCCCTTGCGGTCCGGCGGGCCCTTCCACTCCTTGCGGCCCGATTTCCCCTTGCGGTCCGATCTCACCCTCGACAGTAGAACTGCCCTCCCCGCTACAACCCGGCGCTGCAAACAAAACCACAACCCCCATCAGTAAAATCAGTCTGGACATGAATCACCTCCGTGAGTTCTACGTTACCAGCCGGAACAATATTCATTCAAGGTTCGGTTGCACATCCCTTCCTCCGGTAATACGGTTCGAGCATGTATCCCATTCTGTTCACGATTCCGTTTATA
The DNA here is from genome assembly GCA_030595125.1 of Deltaproteobacteria bacterium. Lineage (GTDB taxonomy): Bacteria > Myxococcota_A > Polyangia > JAAYKL01 > JAAYKL01 > JAUVAN01. Next base: position 29,597 of record JAUVDV010000005.1, on the reverse strand, counting down.
GATCTGCCAATTTACTCGTACGGGGTGATGCTCGGCCTGTCCCTGGTGGTGGGCTGGTACCTGGTGATGAGGCTCGGGGGCGCCGACGGCCTGCCGGGAGACAAGATGGCCTCCTGCTACGTCTGGACAGCGGTGGCGGCGATGATCGGAGCGCGACTTCTGTACATCGCAACCAACTTGCACGAGTTCACATCCGGCGGGTTGATTGATCTGATCAACGTGCGCAAGGGCGGGCTGGTGGCATACGGCGGATTCCTGGGAGGGTTTGTGGGATCCTGGCTCTACCTGCGCAGGGTAAAGATCCGGCTTCTACCCTGGGCGGACGTGGTGGTTCCAACCCTGGCCACGGGCCTGGGCATCACCAGAATCGGCTGCTTCCTCTACGGCTGCGACTACGGCAAACCCATACCTTCGGACGCCCCCGGGTGGATCAAAGCCGTCGGTCTGCGATTTCCCAACTGGGACATCCATTTTGCCGGCATGCGCGAAAAGGTCTCGGATGGGCTCACCGGCTCTCTGGCTTCCATCGATGGATCTCCCGCTTTCCAGCACCACGTCCACGACCACCTGATATCAGCCGGCGCCGAATACTCCGCCCTGGTCTATCCGACCCAGCTCATGGCGGTGGCCAACGGCTGGATAGCCTTCGCCATACTCATGATCGCCCGGCGCAGGACACGGTTCCGGGGTCAGATATTTCTGATCTTCATGGCGTACTACGGTGTAACCCGCGCCCTCATGGAGATCATCCGGGGCGACACGCAACGCGGGGGAATATGGATCCTCTCCACGTCCCAGATTGTGGGCATCCTCACCTTCGCGGCAGCCGCCGTGGCCTGGTATTTTCTTTCCAGACGGGCAAAGACAGACCCTGAGGGCGCCATGTTTCTGGGTGAAGGCGCCGCGCCGCCGACCGAAACCGAACCAGCGAAGCCCGAAGTGCGCAAGGTCAAACGCAAGAAAAAATAGGGGCGGCTACTTCGCACATACGGGGCACCGGGGATCGCGATCCACGGCGACCGTGCGCATGGTCTCGTTCCAGAGATCCACCACTGCCAGCTCCGGTAAAATCTCGTGACCGCATAGCAACTTGAGCGCGCGAACCACCTCCAGGGACGCGATGGTCGCCACAATGGAGCACAGCACCCCCATCTGCGCAGTGGTAGGCGTCTTGCCCACAGGCGGCTGCGGTCCCAGCGCACAGTGAAGGCAAGGCCCGTTCGTGAGCACAGGAAAGGACATCCCGGAAGATCCCAGAACACCGCCGAAGATCCACGGTATGCCCGCCTGTCGACAGGTACGGTTGATCAGGTAGCGAGCCGAAAAGTTGTCGGTTCCGTCGAGCACGAGATCCACGCCGTCGAGCAGGGACGCAGCGTTCTCCTCGTCGAGAAGATCCACGTGAGCCTCGATCTCCACCTCGCTGTTCGCTACAACGAGTTTCGCTGCGGCTGCGCGGGCCTTGGGAGTGTGTTGCTCCACATCGCGCTCGTCTATGAGCACCTGGCGCTGGAGGTTGGAGATCTCCGGAATATCCGGATCGATGAGCCTCAGATAGCCCACCCCGCCCCGGACGATCTGGTCACTGATGGCGCAACCGAGCGCGCCCACTCCCACAACGGCAACCCTTGCCTCCCGCAGGCGCCGCTGCCCGTCGACCCCGACGCCCCTGACCAGCTCCTGGCGATTGTATCTGCTCTCCGTCATCGCCTGTCGGGATTCATAGTAATTGTAGTTCTGCCCTGGGGAATGGTGTCCGGGGTGAGCCCCAGATCACGAATCATGGCCAGATCTTCTTGCGCGGAACGCCCCGGGGTAGTCAGATATCCGCCGATCATCAACCCGGACACACCCGAAGTAACCAGCATGGACTGCAGGTCCCGGACGTTTTTCTCACGCCCTCCGCATACACGGATATCCCGCCTGGGCATCATCATCCGGGCCGCAATCACAATCTTCAGACACTCCAGGGGCGCGATGGGTTGTATCTCGGCGAACGGCGTCCCGGGGATTGGAACAAAAAAGTTGATGGCCACTGACTCGACCCCGAGGCTCTTGACCTCATCGAGGAGCTCGATGCGCTGGTCCAGGCTTTCACCCATTCCGAAAATACCCCCGCTGCAAACTTCCAACCCCTCTTCCTGGGCCTCCCGAATGACCCGGCGGGACTCCTCGTACGTGCGGGTGGTGCACACCCTGGACCAGTAGGACTCCGCCGTTTCCATATTGTGATGATAACGCTTGACTCCCGCCTTGCGCAGGGCGGCAAGCACGTAACGATCGACGCAGCCCAGGGACACGCAGACGTTTAAAGCCGTTTCGTCCGCGATGCGACCCACGGATTCCAGTATCGTGGCGAGTTCGCGCCCTTCTTCCACTGCCCCGCCCGATGTGACGATGCTGAACCTCACCGCCCCGTTCCTGGATGCCTCCTCGGCAGCCGCGACGATCTCGTCCGCGCCGATGAGGTCGTACTCGGAGATATCGGCCGTGGATTGAGTGGATTGAGAACAGAAATTGCAGTTCTGATCGCACCCGCCGCTCTTGGCGTTGACTATCCAGCACAGGTTGATCGATTGCCCGTGTCGCAGTTCTCGCAACCGATTCGCCTCGGCCATGGCGTTGAACAGGAGTGTCCCGTCCAGATCGAGTATCCCCCGAGCGTCCTTTGCAAACAGACCGGTCATTCAAAACCCCTCAAGCGGTTCGGCGTTCGATGCAAAAGATACTCTATTTCCGTAGACTCTGCCACGAAGAAGGATCCGCTGCGGTCTAATCGATGGGGGGGGCCAGGTCGCTTATCGTGGTGTCGATCCTGAAATGGGACTCGACAAGGTGGCGCTCGGCGAAGAAGAAATCCAGGGTGTAAACGTTTCCTGTTGAAATACCCAGATCCGCGGCCTGGTCGTCGAGATCCGCTTCCTGCGTGAGCTGACCGTGAACCCCGCCGAGATCGATGGCCAGGCGGTTGTTGATGAACACCCACAGATCGTCGTCGCCCGTAAAGCGGAAGACCTCACCGCCATTGTAGGTGAACTGCGTGTGAAGCTCGTAGGTGAAGTGATAGTTGTGCGGATTACCCTCCTCTCCGAAGAGCATCCCGTCGATGGGGAAGAACTCCTGGTCGTCGAACACCCACACCCCGTCCGTGCCCTCCACGAGCTGGATGGTCCACTGCGTTGACATGTTCACGTCCACCGTGTCGTTGTACCACTGGTCGAACGCGGCCTCCCCGTGTGTGGTGACGGTGCCGGCTCCTCCCGCGTACACGGGCTTGCCGTCACTCCCCAACACATCCTCGACAATGCCGGTCTCCGCGCCCAGCTCCGCCTCGAAATCCGGGTGCGTGTCGTGAAAGTCGCGAATCGTCCCGATGAGCTCACCGGGATTGACGCCGCCGTCCGAATCCGTGTCAGTGTCGGCATCGGTGTCAGAGTCCGCGTCTGTGTCTCCATCCGCGTCTGTGTCGGTGTCCGTGTCCGTATCGGCGGTGCCGCCGTCCGATATAACCGGAGCGGCATCGTTACCGCACGCGGTTGCGAAGAAAACCAACACGATCACAGCTAGCGCGTTTTTCCACATGATTGTCCCTCCCTTGTTAAAGAGGCCGCCATCATCTTCCCCTTCCCCTCGCAGGGGAAGGCCGGGATGGGGTTTCTCATTACTTTTACAATTAATTTACACATTTTTTAGATCAATGAAGGAACTTATTCGTTTCTATTAGAGTCAAACAATTAATGGTCTGGAAAAACGGAAGCCCACAGGAAGAGCGCGATGCATAAAAAGCTACTGCAGCTCGCCATCTTGACCGTGGTGATCACCACCCAGGCCCAGGACACCATCCCAAAATATCGAAGCGTCCTGTTCCAGGGCGTCCCACACGTACTGCAGAAACCCGACTTCTGCGGGGAGGCGAGCGCGGAGATGTTCTTGCGCAAGCTCGGCGAGAACATGGACCAGGACTACGTTTTCGATCGTTCCGGGGCCAACCCCTCCGAGGGGCGGGGAGCCCACGCGGCCGAGCTGGCGGCCGCCCTCGAAGAGATCGGTTTCAACGTGGGCAACGTATGGAGTCCCCTCGAAAACGAGGCGGAGCTCGAGGAACAGTTCTCCGCACTCCACCGCGATCTGGTCAACAAGATCCCTTCTATCGTGTGCATGCACTTCTCGAAAGAAGACGACGACGAGCACTTCCGACTCGTGCTGGGATATGACGCCCGGGAAGATGCGGTGATTTATCACGAGTCCTCCGAGCCGGAGGGATCGTACCTGCGAATGCCCAGGGACGAGTTCATGGAGCTGTGGGCGCTGCAGGGTCAGTTTCAGTGGGGGGTGATCCGGATGCGCCTGGACGCGGAGGACCTGGATTACGGCGACGCCTCGGACGGGCTCACCGGCGCAGACTTCGCTCAGCACGTATTGAAGCTCAAAGAGACCATCCCCGATGGTTTCACGGTTGTCGTGGAGAAACCGTTCGTCGTGATAGGCGACGCCCACCAGGTGGAGGTGACCGGTCATTCCACGGGGCTCGTAAGACGGGCGGTGGAGCTGCTCAAGAAAGATTTCTTCGTCAAAAATCCGGAAGATATCATCAACATCTGGCTGTTCAAGGACGACGTCAGTTACAGGCACCACACGCAAACCATCTTCGGACATTCCCCGGATACCCCATACGGCTACTACTCCAACCGGCACAAGGCCCTGGTAATGAACATCTCCACCGGCGGCGGCACGCTGGTTCACGAGATCGTCCACCCGTTCATCCACTCCAATTTTCCGCAATGTCCGGCCTGGTTCGACGAGGGGCTGGCGTCACTCTACGAGTATCCTGCGGCGGTGAACGGTCACATTCGCGGCCTCGTCAACTGGCGCCTGCCCTACCTCAAAACAGCGATCATCACCGATCGTCTTCCCGCGTTCGAGTGGCTCTTCTCCCAGACGGAGGACCAGTTCTACGGCGAAGATCCCGGCAGCAACTACGCACAGTCGCGCTACCTCTGCTACTACCTGCAGGAGAAGGGATTGCTGGTCGACTACTACCACGCCTTCTACGAAAACCGCCACGACGACCCCACCGGGATTGACACCCTGATGAAGCTCCTTCAGATCGACGACATCGCGCAGTTTCAGGAGGATTGGCAGGCGTGGGTGATGAAGCTGCGTGAGAACAGCTGACCGTTTCACCGATGAGGAATTTGCGGGAGATCTTTGATGCTTTCGAGGGAGGCGATCAGATCTTCCTCGGAGAGTTCGTGGTCTTTCAGCTCGTTGGCGAAGTATAGCTGGTAACCCTTGAGATCCATCAAACCGTGACCGCTGAAACCGAAGAGGATGGTCTTCTCCACGCCCTCCTCCCTGGCTTTTTCGGCCTCCTGAATTACCGCCGCAATGGCGTGGCTCGTTTCCGGGGCGGGTATGATGCCCTCGGTTCTTGCGAACGTCACGGCGGCCTTGTAGCACTCGAGTTGGTTGATGGAGCGAGGGTTGCAGAGCCCTTCCGCCACCGTCTGGGAGACCAACGGGGACATCCCGTGGTAGCGCAGGCCACCCGCGTGTATGGCCGGCGGAATAAAGCCGTGACCCAGGGAGTACATAGCCAACAGCGGTGTCATCCTGGCCACGTCACCGTGGTCATACGCGTAAGGAGCGCGGGTGAGAGTGGGGCAAGAGGCCGGCTCGACGGGAATGATGTCGATGTCCGCCCCGTTTATCTTGTCGTTCACAAACGGGAACGCCAGACCCGCAAAGTTGCTCCCTCCCCCCGCGCAGGCGATGACCGAATCGACCTTCTTTTCGCCAAACTTCGCGAGCTGCATCTTCGCCTCCTGACCGATGATCGTCTGGTGCAACATCACGTGGTTGAGGACGCTGCCCAGGGAGTAGCGGGTCTGCCCGGACTCGTCGGAGACAGCGGCCTCCACCGCCTCACTGATGGCGATTCCCAGACTACCGGGTGTGTCCGGCATCTTCTCGAGGATCTCCCTGCCAATATTGGTCTCCGAGCTGGGGCTCGCGACACACTCCCCTCCCCAGGTCTGCATCATGACCTTTCGAAACGGCTTCTGGTCAAAGCTGATTCGAACCATGAAGACCTTGCACTCCATTCCGAGGAGAGAGCAGGCGAAGGAAAGCGCGCTCCCCCACTGGCCGGCCCCGGTTTCGGTGGTCAGTCGCTTGATTCCGAACTCCTTATTGTACCAGGCCTGGGCCACGGCGGTGTTGGGCTTGTGGCTACCCGCGGGTGAAAGGCTCTCGTTTTTGAAATAGATCTTCGCCGGTGTACCAAGGGCTTTCTCCAGGTGAACTGCCCTGTGCAGCGGCGAGGGACGCCAACGATGAAGCATTTCCAGAATACCGACGGGGATGTCGATCCACCGCTCCGTTGAGACCTCCTGCTCGATCAGGTTCATGGGAAAAACCGGCGCCAGCATGTCCGGAGTGATCGGATTCCCGTCGGGCCCGAGGGGCGGCAAGGGAGGGCTCGGGAGATCGGCGGCCAGGTTGTACCAGCTGCGAGGCATCTCCTCTTCGGTGAGAAATACTTTCGTTGTCACTATGGTCACTCCTTTCAAGCAGCCCGGAGCACTACGGCAGATTGCCGTCTTCTCGCAGGCTGAGTATTTTCCGAAAGACAGAGTTCTTCTGTTTGAGTTCCCTGGAGCCTCTGGTGATCTTGCACAGGCTTATCCCCAGCTGCGCGGAGATCTGCCGCTGGCTCAACCCCTGGTCGAGCAACTTTACCAGCTCCCAGCGAGAGGCTACGTCCAGCACCTCCCGGGGGGTGAACAGACGCGCCAAAAACTTTTCGATGAGATTCGGATCATCGATCTTGCACAGCAGCTCGGATAGCTCTTTGAGGTGTTTGGGCAATTTCTCCTCCCGGACTCGATGTTTCTATGCGTAGAAACGTTTCTACGGGCAGAAACATACTTATGTCGGGTCAACGTGTCAATAAAAATCATTATCCTGTTAGAATGATGTTGGGCACGAGGTGAAAGGCGGGGTGATGAGACAATTCATCATTGTCGGATTGGCAGCCGCAATCTCGGTGGGATGCTGGTCCCAGCAAGAAGTCGTACCAGACGTTGAGCCTGATACCGGTGCGGACTCCGACAGTGACACGGATATAGATACGGACATCGATTCGGATGCGGATAGCGATTCGGATGCGGATAGCGACTCCGATGCCGACACTGACAGTGACATCGATACAGATACTGACACCGATACAGACACTGATACCGATACAGACACCAACAGTGACACCGATACCGGCCCAGACACCGACACCGGTCCGCTCGAATGCAATCTCGGGACGTACAGCGGAAATTTCACTATCGGCACGCAATGGGATGTCACAACCCTCGCGGGATACACCTCTATCTCGGGAACCCTGGACATCTATTGCGATACATGCACCGACCTGAGCGAGTTGGATTGTCTCACCTCGGTGGGCGGGGACTTGAAGATAAGGTATTGCACCTCCCTTACAACCCTGGACGGGCTTGACGGCCTCACCTCGATAGCCGGCGCCTTGCATCTGTGGGCCAATTACGACCTTGCAGACCTGAATGCACTGAGCGGGTTAACCTCACTGGGCGGGTACCTGCTTGTCGGCATTAACTCCACCCTTACAAACCTGGACGGCCTGAGCGGGATCAACTCCGTGGGCTGGGACTTGAGGATCGAGTACAACGCCGCCCTCACCAACCTGGACGGCCTGAGCGGGATAACCTCCGTGGTTGGGGATTTACGCATCATCCACAACATGGCTCTTACCGACATGGACGGACTGAACAACATCACCTCGGTGGGTTGGATATTATACATCGAAACGAACAACGCCCTCACCACCCTTGATGGTTTGAGCGGAATCACCTCGGCGGGATGGTTATACGTTGTGGAAAACGACGTCCTGCCCGATTGCGAGGCATGTGACCTGCTGGACCAGTTCACCAGCCTACCCTCGTCGATCAATGTCGTCGACAACCTCGACGACACTTGCACGCCCGTTCCGGCGAACTGTCCCCCGTAGAGTCTATTTACCCTCTTTCCACCACTTTGCCCGATACCTCGGATTGACAAGTTCCCAGCGCACGTCGGAGGATTCCTTCATCACATGAACCCATACGCCCTTGTGCCGTATCCGCCGATAGTTCGCTCTGAAATACTTGGACATGTTGTGACGGCCCCAGCGGAACACCTGCAAGTAAGTGGGCTTCAGCTTGATAATGGAATACCGCAGGTCGTACTTGTCGTGCCCCGGGAGGGTCTTCATGCCGAACATCTTGAGCTTCCCCGAATGATCCGGAGGAAGACCGGCGATGTATCGGTCGTTCTTGCCGAGAAAATCGATGGCAGGCAGGCCGGAGTAGTACGGAATACTCCCGGCCCATGTCACGCCGATGGTGGCGTCGGGATGAAGCAACGACTTGAGCGCCAGCCCGGTGTCTGTGTTGATCTTGCTGTACTTCAGGTACAGCGGTGGCTTGTCGAAGACTATATTTTCGACGAAACGATCGTTCGCCTCCAGATAGGCGTATGACCACACACAAAAAGCTGTCGCCGCGACTATTGCTCCCGCCGGATTAAACCGCCATCCCTTCGCTTCCCCGAGCACCCGGTCGAGCCATCTGCGGATCGTGAACGCCTTTGCAACACCGATAACGACGAGCACCATGAGGATCGGGACCATTGTGGACATCAGCCTCCAGCAAGTCCACGCGCCGCCCCCCACGTAGACCTGATATCCCACCGACGAAAGAAACAACCCCAGGAGGAGAGCCGCGTGTCGATTGCGAAGCAGCGCCACAGCGCCGATGCCCAACGCCAGGGGCAGCGCCATGACCTCGAGGAACGGTTTGACGAAAATGATCCCGTTCTCGACCCTGAACCCGAGGGTGGACCCCGTGAGCCTGAGCGTGAAGGTGTTGGGAACTATGCTCCCGTAGTATGCCAGACGAAAAATGGTAACCGCTCCAACGATAGCAGCGAGCAGCAACGCCTCCGACGCGATCAGCTTGATCCCGCCCTTCTTCCTGACAACCCCAAGGAGTCTGTGGAGCATTATCAACGCCGCGAATACCGCTGTGTCCGGACGGGTCATGTAAGCCAGGCCCAGCAGGACGGGAAGCGCAGGATGAAACCTCACCTCCCCGCTCATGGCTATCGCCCGCCACACTGCGGCGAAGACCAGCACGCACAGCAGGCCGTTCTCCATGCCCATGAGGGTCCAGTAGTCCAGCGGATAGTAGAGAAGCGCGCTCGAGAAGAAGAGAACGGAGAGCACGGGGCCGCCCTTTATCCCGCTCTTGTCCAGCATGGCTTCACCCGTCCGCATGGTGGCGAATCCCGCCGCCAACAGGAAGGCCACCCCGGAGATCTGAACGGCGAGCACGGCCAGATGCTTGTCGAGGGCAAGGGTCCATATGGACATGTAGAGCGTCATCAGAAGATTGGTGATTCCCTCCACGCGCTCCGCGACGTTCCACACCAGGCCGTACCCGTGGGACAGGTTCCAGGCGTACCGCATCGATATCATTGCGTCGTCGAAGAGACAGTACCGGCGAACGCCGTCAAACGACACAAACGACGTCTTGTAAATAAACGCGCCCGCCCAGAGCGCAAAACCAACCGCAGCGAGACCCGCGAGGACCCACCTCGCAATGCTCATCGATCGCGACCGTTTCAATCCAATCCCCGGTACAACTTGAATCTCCTGAACGCCAGGGCCGACATCTTGAGTAGCAGCAGGCCGTGGCGGAATCTGCTGATCTTGATTTCGCCATACTCGCGGTTACGGTATCGAATGGGAACCTCGCGGATCTTGAGGTTCTGCTTGGCGGCCCCGAACAGCAGGTCGAAGTCTCCGAACGGATCGAACTCCCCAAAGAACGAACGACCCCGCTCGATGGCCTCGTAGTCCCGCTTGAATAGAACCTTGGTGCCGCACAGCGTGTCTGTGAGCCGCTGGTCCAGAAGCCAACTGAACACCCATCCGAAGAAGTGGTTGCCGAGCATGTTTAGAAATCGCATCGCCTGATCTTCCATGGGATAGACCAGGCGTGAACCGTTGATGAACTCCCCTGTGCCCTCCACGAGGGCCTCGTAGAATTTGGGCAGGTCTTCGGGCCGGACCGTGATATCCGCGTCCAGGATCATCAGCACATCGCCAACGGCCTCATCGAAGCCCATCCGAACCGCGTCGCCCTTTCCCTTGCCCGGCTGGACAAACACCCGCACGTTATCGAGATCGGGGTTGAGTTCGCCCCTTATTTTCATGCAGCGCTCGATCTCCTCCACCGTGCCGTCCTGCGAATTACCATCAACAAAGATCATTTCCGTACCGAGCCCCATTTTGGGAACGGTCCGGAATAACTCCTCGATGTTGCCCCGTTCGTCCTTGCAGGCCACGATCACCGAAACCGTGTAGTCCTTGCGGGGGCCATCCGGTGATTTCCTGGCCACGAGCAGCTCGTTTATCGACAGCCGACTCAACCCCGGAACAGTGCCGAAAAAGTCGTTTATGAGATCGGAGATCACCGGAATCTTCACCGGACAGACCATGTCGCGGCCACGCTTGACCGGCTCGATTCCCTCGAGGGAAAGCAGGTTCTCCAGATCGGCGAGCTCCAGCCAGTTCTGGTCCCGTTGACGTGGCTTGATACCCATGAGTTCGGCCATCTTGACCAGCGGACCCCACAGGTAGTTGAAATCGATAATGATGATGCGGGTACGCTCGTGGCAAAGGCGCTTGATACCGGCTACCACTCGCTGCACATCCACCACATCGCCGACCACATTGGAGAGCAAAATAAAATCGAAATGCTCGTCGATATCGAGGTGCTGGATGTCAGCCGCCATGAACTCGAGATCGGGATGACGTTCCTTCGCAAGGTTGATCATCTCCGTGCTGAAGTCGATGCCGAGCCCGCGTTTCGGCTGGAGGAAGGCCAGCAGATCTCCCACGCCGCAACCGAGCTCCACCACCGACGAGCCCTTCGGCACGTTGAAACCCACCAGCTTGCGCAGCCTCTCGTAGTAGTAGCTCTTGAACGGCCCCGGTGTGAGGTAATTATCGGCCACTCCATCAAAAAATTCGCGCTTTACATCGGTGAGCCGATGATCACTTTTGGGAACCCGAGACGTCATTTATTCCTCCACATTAACAATCAGAATTTGAACAGAATATAGGAAAACAGAAAAAGATTCACGGTTTTGAAACTGGACGGACCCCTCAGTCTGGTTATAGTGCTTCCTGCTCTTAATGAGGTTAATGATGGTTATGAGAACAATTGGAATTGATGTCGGAGCCGAGACAGTAAAAATCGCGGAGCTTACCCTCGGCGAGGACGGCAAGCCTGCCTGGACGAGAAGAGCCCTGCGCGAGCACCACAAGGAGCCCGGCGTGGTGCTGATCGATATGCTGGAAAGTTGGGGGTGGGATGGCATCGACGGCGCGGCGATCACGGGACGACTGAGCCGAAACATCAGGCTCGAAAGAATCCCCCTCAAGCAAGCTCAGCTCTCCGGGTTCCGGTTCCTCTTCGGGGACGAGCCCGCTGCGGTGGTTTCCATCGGGAGCCACGGATTCTCCGTGCTCGAGCTTCGCTCGTCTCAACTGGAGATGTTCCGTGAAAACCATCGTTGCTCCCAGGGTACGGGTAACTTCCTGCGGCAGCTTGTTGAACGATTCGACATGAGCATCGAGGAGGCCTCAGCTCTCTGCAAAGGTGTCTCGGACCCGGCCCCACTTTCCGGCCGCTGTCCGGTGATCCTCAAGACCGACATGACCCACCTGGCGAACAAGGGAGAACCAAAGGAGCGGATCCTCGCGGGACTGTACGATGCGGTCTGCGAAAACGTTCAGGTGCTCATCAAACCGCGACTCAGCCCGAAGAAGATGACCCTGATAGGCGGGGTAGCCAGAGCCGACCGGATAAAGAATAACTTCGCGCAGTTCGCGAAGCGGCACGACATGGAGTTGGTTCTACCTGCGGACGACGACGGGCTCTTTTTCGAGGCACTCGGTTGCGCAGTCATCGCGGCGAGGAACCCTGCCCCGGTGTCATCTATCGCTGATCTTATCGGACCGCCCGGGGATCACGATCTGGACAGACTCCCACCGCTCGCAGAGTACCTTTCGCAGGTCAAACGACTGAAACCCAGGAAGAAGCCCACAAAAAAAAGCACGTCATCGCTCATCCTTGGCTTCGACATCGGTTCCACGGGATCCAAGCTCATCGCCCTCGACATGAAGACGAGAGAAGAGGTGTGGGACACTTATGTCAACACCAACGGCGCGCCGGTCAAGGCTGCCCAGGCGCTCATGAAGAAATTTGCGGACAGCTCCCACGCGAAGTCCACTGTCATGGCGGTGGGAGCCACCGGAAGCGGCCGAGAGATCGTCGGATCTCTCATGTCAACATGTTACGGTACGGACTCCGTCTTCGTGCTCAACGAGATCGCCGCCCACGCGGAAGGGGCGCTCCATTTTGATCCGCGAGTCGATACGATATTCGAGATTGGAGGCCAGGACGCCAAGTATATCAGGCTCTCCGACGGGCGCGTGATCGACGCGGCGATGAACGAAGCCTGCAGCGCGGGCACGGGTTCTTTCATCGAGGAACAGGGGCGCAAGTTCTCGGGCATCGAGAGCGTCGTGCAGCTCGGAGAAGAAGCGCAGGAGGCAAAGAGCGGCGTCTCTCTCGGACAGCACTGCAGTGTCTTCATGGCGGAGATCATCGACGAGGCGGTGGCCGCCGACATTCCCCGGCGGGCGATCATCGCCGGCATCTACGACTCGATCATCCAGAACTATCTCAACAGGGTAAAGGGAAGCCGATCCGTGGGGCAGGTGATCTTCTGCCAGGGAATGCCCTTCTCATCAAACGCGCTCGCCGCTGCGGTGGCGAGGCAGACCGGATCCCAGGTAATCGTTCCACCCAACCCGGGAACCGTGGGCGCGCTGGGGATAGCCCTGCTTACCCTCAAGGAACTGAACCTGAAAAAGGCGAAGGGCCTGGACATCGGCCATTTCCTTGAGGCCGTCGTCGAAAAGAAAGACGTTTTCATATGCAAGTCCACCAAGGGCTGCGGCGGCTCGGGTAACCACTGTCGAATTGATAGGATCACCACCCTCGTCGGCGGCGTGCGCCGGAAGTTCACATGGGGCGGCTCGTGCTCCCTGTACGACAAGGGAACCGGAAAAAAGAAGCTGCCCGACCTCGCCCCGGACCCGTTCAGAGAGCGCGAGAACCTTGTGGCCGCTATCCGAGACAGGCTCAAGACGCCCCGGGGCAACAAGACCATCGCCATCACCGACGAGGTCGTGCTCAAGGGCTTGTTCCCGTTCTTCGCCACTTTCCTGCACGGAATCGGCTTCGATCCCGTGTTTCATTTCGATGCAGACCAGGCCACCCTCAAGCGCGGCATTGAGGACGCCAACGTGCCCTTCTGCGCGCCGATGCAGCAGTACCACGGCCTTGCCAGCGCCATGGCCGAGGGGAAACCGGACTACCTCTTCTTTCCGATGTTACGCGGCATACCGCGACTCGAAAACGAACCGTGGGCCCGCCTGTGCCCGATCATCCAGGGCAGCGCGGACGTTCTCAAGGCTGATCTTGAGGGAACACCCAGCGTGATCGTTTCGCCTGTCATCAACATCGGCAAGGACAATTTCCGCTCCAAACTATTCATGGACAGCATCACCGCGCTTGCGGACGAGCTGAATGTCGATCAGGAGACGTGGCTACCCGTCTACGAGGCCGCTGTCGGGGTGCAGGAGGAATTCGACGCCGAATGTCTGGTCATCGGACAACGCGCCCTCGATTTCTGCAACGAAAACGATGTCACTCCGGTTGTGGTGCTCGGCAGAACCTACACAATCTACAATACCGTGCTGAATTCCAACGTGCCCACTCTCCTGCGGGAACAGGGTGTAATCGCTGTCCCGGTCGACTGTTACCCCGTCTCGGACGAAATCCCGATCTATGATCGAGCGTACTGGGGGTACGGACACCGCAACATCAGGGCGGCCCACCAGATCCGGCGCACACCCGGAATATACAGTCTCTACGCAAGCAACTACGCGTGCGGACCGGACAGCTTCAACGTGCACTTTTACGCCTATGTGATGGAGGGGAAACCCTTCGCCATCATCGAGACTGACGGACACTCCGGGGACGCGGGTACCAAGACGCGGATCGAGGCGTTCCTGTACTGCGTCCACGAGGACAAGAGCATGGAGGACTCGACGCACAACGGCGTGAGGGACCTGCTCAAGCTGCAGAGTCGAACCGACAGCGTGGCAGAGATCCAGTCACGCAACGCCGTCGTCCTCATCCCGCGCATGGGCGCCGGTGCGGATGCCCTGGCGGCTTGTTTGAGGGGTATCGATCTGGACGCCGAGGCTCTGCCCATACCCGATCAGGAGGCCCTTTCCCTGGGCCGTCGGTACACGTCGGGCAAGGAGTGCTTCCCCATGGTGATCACTCTTGGAAGCCTCTTGAAACGTCTCGAGCACGAGAAGGATCCGGACAAGAAATTCTCCTTCTTCATGCCCACCGCCAATGGACCTTGCCGCTTCGGCGCCTACGTCACTCTGGACCGGATAGTCCTGGAGCGGCTCGGCTGGAAAGACCGTGTTTCCATCTGGGCGCCGGTGGACGCCGACTATTTCGAGACCGTCCCGGACGGCTTCGCGGCGCTGGTGTACGCCGTGCTGACGGCCTCGGATCTCCTGCTCGAAGGTCTCTACCACTCCCGCCCGACAGAGACCCGACCCGGCGCCGCTCATGAGATCTGGAGCTACTACATGAAGGAGCTCGTCGATCTGTCGGAGCGCTCGGCCCGGGGAAATCTATCTGCGGGGGCCGTGGTGGCGCAGGTCATGGGAGGTAACATTTTCGGCGTCGTGGATCTGCTCAAACGCGCCGGCGTGGCGTATCAGGACATCACCGGCGAGAAGGACATGCCGGAGGTGCTCGTGGTCGGAGAGATCTACGTGCGCTGCGATCCATTCTCCAACAACTTTGTCGTGGACAAGCTGGAGAAGCGCGGAATCCGGTGCCGATTCGCCCCGTTCAACGAATGGCTCGAGTACACCGACTACCAGGACACCCGAAAGAACAATATCCCGGAGTACGTAACCGGCTATATGCAGGCCTCCATACAGCACCAACTGTACTTCGCGATGGCCAGGATCATGGGATGGCACAAAAGGACCACGGTGCAGGATTCCCTGCTGGCGGCAAAGCCGTATATCAGAGAGCAGCTCTCCGGTGAGGCGGTGCTCACATTGGGCGGCCCTCTCCACGAATGGAGGGAGGGCATCATCGACGGCGTGGTAAGCGTGGGCCCGCTGGAGTGCATGCCCAATAAGATCGCAGAAACCCAGTTCTTCCACGTGGCCGAAAAGGAGGGGTTGCGTTCGCTCACTCTCCACCTCAACGGAGATCCCGTGGATCCGGAGGTTCTGGACAACTTCGCCTACGAGATACACGCCCAACACGCCCGTAAAAAGGCCGGCCTCAGCGTCCCGCCCCCTCCCATCCGACCCAGAGCGCCCATCTGGAAGGCCCAGAGCAAAGTCAACCCGCTGGATAACTAGTACTGCGTCGAACGTTCGTAACCGGGTGCTGATTCATTTTGATTGGGCGACTTTCCGCGATCACTGGTAGAATATTTTCACGTGCGTATCGAAAGGTAGGGCAATGAAGTGTTTGCTTTTAATGTTGCTTGCAACCGTGCTGGTTTGTGGCGGGTGCTCGGACGATAGCAGCGTCGGCGGCGGGGATGCCGACAGCGATTCGGATAGCGACTCCGACAGTGATTCCGATAGCGACTCCGACAGCGACTCCGATACCGATTCGGACACAGACATCGACTCCGACACGGACACCGATTCCGATACCGACTCCGATACCGACTCCGACACGGATACGGATACCGACAGCGACACGGACCCCCTGTGGGCCGACACCACAATCCACTACCAGAGCACAACCGTCGATGAAACCGTCAATCTGAACAACTGCTACTTTTGCGACATCAACGACGTGGGCACCCACACCATGATCCGCTACCAGCAAGGCGGAGGCTACACCATCTGGGCACTCTACATCCCAAATGCCATGACAACCGGCGTGCACAATCTCACCCCCGACTACACCGGCGCATACGTGACCCTCTCTGAAAACGACTCATCCCTCCCGGCGGACGCACAGGGATTTTATTATGGCGACACCAACAACGGCACAGTGACCCTTACCACAGTGAATTTGTCATCCGGCGGCCTGGTAGAGGGCGACCTGGACGCCACCCTGCAAAAGGGCGATGTCACAGCCCACTTGGAAGCGACGTTTCACGCAGAGGTTCCCTGAATCCCCGGATGAGTGCCTTCCCTTTTGGAAGTCATTATTTCCCAGCTGACTGAGTCGACAATTCGGCTGTCTCTTACCTCATCTTGCGATATAGTTCCCTCTGGAGGGGCAATTTTGTCGGGGAAAACCCAAGGGAGTAGACGGTGAAATGATGCGAGTACCGTTCTCTATTTTGGTGCACTTCCTGGCAGCGGTTCAGTTCGTTCTTCTCTCCGGCTGTTACCCTCAAGCCGGTGTCCGACAGCCTGTTTGGGCCGAGAAAGCCAACCACGAACTCGACTTCGGGCAAGCTCTCAAGGTCAGGGAGGTCTTTTTACCATGTGCCAATCCGAAAGGACGAGGTAGTCTGGATTACCGTTCCTTCGCAGGGATATTGGCGGCGTTGCAGGAGCGAGAATGGAAGATAGGACTCGTCGATGGCGATAGCCGGTCAATTGAGGCACGGGCTTGCCTGCGAAACAACCCTCTCCATTGTGCGTGGATGACATTCAGGCTGATACCCGGATCAAGGGTCGAGATCGTGCCCTCGGAAAATTCAGCCTTGAACCCGAAACTAGTAGACGACGTAACTCGTTGGCTAACCATGCTCGACCAATCATTCTCCAAATACCGCTGCCAGACAGAAGAGGCGTTCGACCAGATAGCGAACCAGTACGGATTAGAACCCTTTTAGATCAAATTAGAGCGAAGGTCCTCCAGAGCCAAGGCCCGCATGGGTGCCAGTCACTTTCATCCGACTTTCATCCGACGCCATTTTCATCTGCTTTTTCTACCATTTTGACATAGTAACCCTTGTTTTCTAGGGTATACTATGTTCAAATGGTGGTATGGATATCCGGCTTCGCAGGCATATCGGCAGAGAGGAGTTCGATTACCCGGCGCTCATGGCGGCGCTTGGGGAGTATGCGAACGCGAGTGGAAAGGTCACGTCGCTCCTGCGAAAGGGCGTCATCGTCCGCGTGAAAAAGGGCATTTACGTATTCGGTGAGGATTATCGACTCCGCCCCTATTCCCGAGAACTCCTGGCCAACCTGGTCTACGGCCCCTCCTTCCTCTCCCTGGATTACGCCCTCTCCTACCATGGCCTCATCCCCGAACGCGTTGAGCAATTGACTTCGGTGACCACGGGACGCGCAAGGGAGTTCAAGACCCCGGTGGGTACTTTCGTATACCGCCGCGCGCCTCGGGGCTCCTTCCATCTCGGAATGAGCCGGGTCGAACAGGGAGACTCCTCCTTCCTTATTGCGTCTCCAGAGCGAGCTCTCGCTGATAAGGTGAGGGAGGACAGGTCGGCAAGCATAAGCTCCCTGGGCGACGCCGAGAGTTATCTCTTCGAAGATCTCCGCGTGAACGAATCGGCTTTTCGGGAACTGGACCCTGGATTCCTTCATCAACTCGCCGATGCGCTCGGCTCCCGCAAGGTCGCCTACTGCGCGAAGCTCTTGCACAAGATCAGGAGGAGACAATGAACCCGGCACTTGCGGATATGCTTGCCAGGTATCCCCGAAGAAGCGCAGACGAAAACCTCAACGCCCTTCGCGAAGTTCTTCAGGAGATAGCCCTGCTCGGCCTCTGGCGCGGGAAGTTCTTCGAAAATGCAGCCTTCTACGGCGGCACGGCGCTTCGCATCCTCTATGGGCTGGACCGCTTCAGCGAGGACATGGACTTCTCCACGCTCTCCCCTGATGACTCCTTCAACCTTGAGCGATACCACCCTTACGTGGAAAAGGAACTCTCCTCCTGGGGTTTCACGGCAAAGATAGAAACAAAAAAAAAGTCCACACGGAGCGCCATCGAGTCCGCATTCTTGAAGGCAAACACGAGGGAACAGCTTCTGATCATAGAGGCCGGCGAGGAGGTCGCCGCCGGCATTCCTGCCAACCAGGTGCTCAAGATCAAGTTTGAAGTCGATACGGATCCGCCACCAGATTTCGACACTGAGACCAGGTTCTGTCTACAACCCATCCCCTTCTCCGTGCGCGCCTACACACCTCCCTGCCTCTTTGCCGGGAAGATGCACGCGCTTCTCTGCCGTAGCTGGAAAAGCAGGATCAAGGGCAGAGACTGGTACGATTTCATCTGGTACGTCGGGCGTGGTACGAAACTCGATTTGCACCACCTCGAGACCCGCATGCGCCGCAGTGGCCACTACTCCGAGAAGGGGATCCTCACGGAGGACAGGTTCCGGAAGATCCTGATGGAGAAGATTGCCTCGCTGAACGTGGACAGGGCCAGGGCTGACGTTGCGAGGTTTCTCCCCGACACATCCCTGGTAGAGATCTGGTCGCGGGACTTCTTCATGGCCGTGGCAAAGAAGGTGAAGGTTTAGCCCTATCCAAACAACCTCTTGCGCAGCATTCCGGTCCGTGGGAAACCAGATTGACCCCCGGAGGCCCCATGACCGAAGCGAAAATCAGAGTCCTCGACCGCATCGTCGCCGATCAAATAGCCGCCGGGGAGGTGGTGGAACGCCCCGCATCGGTCGTCAAGGAGCTGCTTGAAAACAGCATCGACGCCGGCGCCACCAGTATCCGGGTAGAGGTGGACGGCGGCGGGTCTATCCGCATCCGCGTCCTGGACAACGGATACGGTCTCACCGAGGACGAACTCGATCTGGCGTTCACAAGGCACGCCACCAGCAAGATATCCTCCATCGACGATCTCGAAAAGGTGGTCACCTTCGGCTTCCGGGGCGAGGCTCTCCCGTCCATCGCTTCCGTCTCGCAAGTCACGGTTCAGACGCGAATAGCCGACGCGGTGGAGGGACACCGGCTGGTCCTGAAGGGTGGCGAGGTGATCGAGCGCAGGGAGGTGGGCTGTCCGCAGGGCACCGACTTCGAGGTCGCCAATCTCTTCTTCAACACACCCGCCCGTCTCAAGTTTCTCAAGAAGGAGAACACCGAGACGGGACACTGCGCCGAGGCGCTGGTCAGACTGGCTCTGGTCAGGCCCGAGGTCTCATTCGCCATGATCTCCAACGGCCGCAAGACCAGGGAGCTTGTCCGCGTGGAGGACCCACAAGAACGTGTCGCCGCCCTCTTCCCGGACGAGGTACTCGCGGTGGCGCAAGGCTCGCACAGCGGAGTCGACGTCAGGGCAATCCTCGGTCCTCCCGAACGCGCAAGGGCTGGAGCCGGTTCCTTGTATACCTATGTCAACGGCCGCTTCATCCGCGACAGGACCCTCCTCAAGGCCGTCACCGGAGCATTCGCAGGCACACTGGATCCGGGCAGGTACCCGGTGGGATTCATCGCCCTGACCGTGCCGCCGCAGGCCTTCGACGTAAACGTCCATCCACAGAAAACCGAAGTTCGCTTCGCCGATCGAAACTCGGTGTTTCGCGCCGTAACTCGAGTCGTGGGGGAGATGGCCGCAAGATCTGTGTGGGCGCTCGGCGAGGCACCCGTCAACGTCAAGCCCGAGACCGGCCCGAATAAAATCTCCGAGAGCAACGAGTACACATACGGGGAGATCCCGGCCGGAAGGTTCGTGCCGCCGCCATCCCACCTGAACCCCGCGGGCAAGGCGCGCCCATCGAGCGTGGTCACAGGGGGCGACAGGCCCGTCGGAGGTCCGGTACCGACAGCTCCCGTACAGACGCAGTTGACGCCCGTCGCCCACGATCCCGGCGCCGGTCGTTTCTCATCCATGAAGTACATCGGCCAGGCCCGGGGCATGTTTCTTCTGCTGGAGGACGATCGGGATCTTGTCGTGATCGATCAGCACGCCGCTCACGAGCGCGTCACCTACGAGCGACTGAAGAGCCAGCTGGCGTCCGGTCGGATCTCGTCTCAGCGCCTCCTGGTCCCTCACATGGTCGACCTTGGTCCCTCGCAGGTCGAGCGGATCGTCGGCCACGAGGACAGACTCAATGATCTCGGTCTGGAGGTGTCCCGCGCCGGTCCGGACAGGATCGCCATTCGCGCGGTCCCCGCCGAGATCTCCGGAACATCACCCGACAGACTCCTGGCGGATCTTGTAATCGCCCTCGAGGAAGGGCGGAACGACTCGAGGGGAACCACAGAAGAGCTTGTTTTGTCGACGATGGCCTGCCACGGCTCCATCCGGGCCGGAAGGATCATCCTGGACGACGAGGTGACGGCACTCCTTCGAGAAATGGATATGGTCGATTTTGCCGGTCATTGCCCACACGGTCGCCCCGTCCTGACACGCCTCAAGTGGTCGGATCTCGAACATCGGGTCGGGCGGGATCGGTGACCGACGAACGTTCAGAGGCTCCAAAAAGGCGCATACCGATCTTTGTGATCGCCGGGCCCACCGCTACTGGCAAGACCGATCTCGCCGTCGCGGCTGCGCAGGCTCTCGACGCGGAGATCGTGGGCGCCGACTCCATGCAGGTGTACCGTCACATGAACATCGGCACGGCAACACCGACACTGGACGAACTGCGAGGTATCCCCCATCACATGATCGATATCGTGAACCCGGATGAAACCTACGACGTCGCCGCATACATCGCGCAGGCGGACAGGGTCATTACCCGGATCGCGGCAGGGGGCAGGCGCGTTCTTCTCGTCGGAGGAACGGGGCTGTATATCAGAGTGCTGCTGCATGGCCTGCAGGCAGGTCCGCCACCCGATCCGGTTCTTCGCGACGAGATCACTGCGAAGGCAAAGGAGCTGGGATGGCCCGCGCTGCACATGGAGCTTGCCGACCTGGATCCCGAGACGGCCCGGAGGCTTCACCCCAACGACGGCGTGAGAATTCTCCGGGCACTGGAGGTGGTTCGACAAAGCGGCGTGCCGATTTCCAGGTGGCAGGATGATCACGCATTCGAAGAGGACCGCTACCAGGCCGCCATCGTGGGTCTGGACCAACCGAGGGATTTGCTCCACGCCAGGATCAACGACCGGGTGGACGGAATGATTCGGGGCGGCTTTGCCTCGGAGGTCGAGAGCCTCATCGAGGCCGGCTACCCATCATCGCTCAAACCCATGCAGGCGCTGGGATACAAACGACTGTGCGAGCATATGGCCGGGGATCTGTCCATGGACGAAGCCATAGAGAAGACAAAAACCGATACCCGGCGTCTGGCGCGGCGACAACGCAAATGGTTCAATCGCGAGCCCGGACTCGAGTGGATCGATCCAACAGCAAACAGGATCATCGAGGTCGCTGCCGAGTTCTTCGATAAAGTGGAGGCGAAATGAAGATCGACTCATCAGCTGCACGGGCACTGATCGTCACCGGACTCATGGCGCTGCTCGCCGCCTGCGGCTCAGAAAAGGAACCGTCGAAATCATCCGCCACGAAGGAGGGTCCGGCTCCGAAGCGATATGCCGTTGACGCTCCGACCGGCGCGCCCTCCATCGGTCCAAGGGACGCCGAGGTAACCGTAGTCTGCTTCTCGGATTTTCAGGCAGCAAAAGGATCTCGAAACGCCCGTTCCCTGAGAAAGATCGCGAAGAAGTTCGGAGACGCGGTGAGGATCGTCTATCGAGCGAACCCCCTCCCCAAGCACCCGGACGCCAGCAGAGCTGAGGCTGCGGCCCGCGCCGCCCATCGCCAGGGCAGGTTCTGGGAGTTTCACGACGCGCTGTTCGAGCGCACGGAGATCCGGGAGCCCGATCTGCTCGCGGCCGCAAAAAAGGCTGGTTGCGACACAGGCAGGCTCTTGAAGGACATGGACGACCCACGGTTGATGGAGCAGGCGGCAGCGGATCGGCAGGCGGCCCTGGAGATAGGCGTCGACAACGCCCCGTTCAATTTCATCAACGGAAGGCCACTTGACCCCATACGATTCCCCGAGGATGCCTACTCCCTGGTAGACGACGAAATTCGGCTAGCGAGAGCGCTGGTAGCCGATGGCAAGGCGAAGAAAGACGTCTACGAAACGCTCATCCTGGGCGCGAAGAAACACCTTCCCAGAACTCAAAACCTGAGCCGCAAGCTACTCGATCCTGACACCCGATACCGGATCCCGGTCTCGCCGGACGACCCGGTCATCGGACCCTCCGATGCACCGCTGACTGTGGTCGCCTTCATTGATTTCGAAAGCCCTTTTTGCGCGCGCAACTACCGCGCCATCGTGAGATTGGTCGCAGAATTGGCTCCGGATGTGCGCATGGTCATCAAACATTTCCCCCAATCCTCCCATCCCAACGCGGATATCGCGGCACAGGCGTCACTGGAGGCACAGTCGCAGGGTCTCTTCTGGGAGTATTGCAAGGCGGTCTTCGAAGACTGGGACGGTCTCGACAGGGAAAAGATTCTCGACGCCGCAAGAATCGCAAAATTGGACATGAACGCTCTTGAGGCTGCTCTGGCCGATGGACGTCACCAGGCGCAAATCGAACGCGACAGAAAGCTGGCCGCCTCCCTGGATCTCAAGGGAACACCGTACTTCTTCTTCAATGGAATCATGGAGAGGGGCTCCCGCTCCTTTGACCAGCTGGTAGCCCTTTCCCTTCCCCGGATCCGGCACGCGTCGCAACTGAGTCCCTCGGACGGCGGTCCCGGTGACCTGTATACCCGGCTCATAGAAAAGGGTGCCACCAAGCCGGTATACCAGGAACTCGGCTCCGCCATTTACGACCCGGAGATCGTGAGCGACGGGAAGCACCGGGTGTACGACCTCGACCTAGCGGACGACACACCAATGCTCGGGCCATCGGATGCCCCGGTCACCGTGGTGGAGTTCGGTGACTATCAATGCGGAGCTTGCGCCCGGGCCGGCGCTTTACTCGAAAAGATTCGTGAGCGCTACGCGGACCGCGTGAGGATCGCCTGGATCCACTATCCTTTGGCGGGCCACGAACACGCTTTCGTCGCGGCACAGGCGGCGGTCGAAGCGGCCGAGCAGGGACATTTCTGGGATTTTCACGGGGTTCTGATGGACAACCGGGAAAATCTGTCGCATGAGAACCTGATTAACCTGGCCGGCACAGCCGGGCTGGATGCCGACAAGATGCGAATTGCCCTCGATCAGGAATTACATGCGAATAGCGTCAGGAAAAACCGGAAGCTCGCACGATCTCTCAAACTCACCGGAACACCCTCGTTATTCGTGAACGGAAGAAAAGTCGGCGCTTCCCGCATGAAAACGGAGCTGATTGCCCTCGTGGAAGACATGCTCGCATTGCATGGCGACAAAAAGTAAATTTTTAAAAGGATTTTCTCACGGACGTTGAATCAAGATTTCCTGGATGGTAGTATGCCGCCCTTTCAAACTCCTCAAAGGAGGGTTTTTGTCGATGGCTGAACGAAAAAAGAACAATACTAACCAGTTGTCACAGCGAATGGTTCGCAACAACGACATATTCTGCAGCCTGCTGATCAACCAGACGAACAAGTCGATCAGGGTTATCGACTTTCGCGGTGGCAATTTCCAGCTGAAGCACAATTACCTGGAGCGGGTCCTCCTGTCCGATGGAATGCGCAAGATCTTCACGCTCATCGAACGCGACGACATGAGCGGCTGGAGCCGTGTTGGTTACCACAGGGAAGGAACGATTCCCGGCTATTACAAGAGGTCCGACGCCTACATCATGGCACGGATCTATGACGATGATTGGGAGGGAATTCGCGAAATCGAGGATCAGCCGGAAAGAAAGAACATCCTCAACGATGCAAAGATTCTGGGCGATGAACTGACCGATCTCAAGGCCTCCGGACTCAGGGCCGAGCACGTTGCAGCAGAGGAGATTTCTGGTCTCCTCAAGACCGAGTTTGCGCGCCTGGCAAAAAAGGCTGCGACGACCAAGAAGACCAAGGGCGCAAAGACGGCGGGCGGCAAGGAGACCAAGAAAACGTCCTTCAGCCAGGTCATCGAAGATCCGGTGTTCCCCCAGTTCAGCAGGGAAACGGACAGCCATTTCTTTATCTGCAGCAACCGTCGCACAAAGCAACTCAACCTCTTCGGCGCCGAGTATCAGGGGTGCTTCGGAAACGCCAAGATGGACCTGTTTTTCAAGCCCAAAACAAAGGCCGATCTCGCCATAGCCCGGCACGGCCTGAATTCGTTTGTCGACTGGCTCGAGGTCATCGGCGCCGTTGCGATATTCTCGCTCGTCAGAGCGGACGACCTGGAGACCAACGCTCTTTTCTTCAGCGCCGGCTTTCGCAACAGTGGCTGGATGCATCGTCAGCTGATGACCAAGGAGGGGCCGGTAGATCAGATTCTCTGGACCAAGAAGCTCACTGTATGACCGATCCGGCCACCCTGACGGCCAGGCTCCTGTCCAACGCTCTACAAAATGTGCCCTCCAGTTGCACCGAGAAACAGCGAATCGCCCGACAACTCCTTCGCGGAGCCGATCCCTTTGACCGTTTCGTTCCGGCCAGGCTCCTCCTGGAAGCCCTCAAAGCCCACCTGGAGCGACGCCGTCTACCCGACAAACCCGTGGTCCTCTTCATGGACAGGCAGGGCGGAGGCGACGGCGCCCGTGCGGCCCTGCCGATCATAGACACCCTCGGCAAGCGTTTCAGGGGGGCGTCTTTCATCCACGCTTCCTTCGCCACCCCTTCTCGCGGACTGGGCTCCCTGCTGCGAGGCAATCTGACCAGATCGGGGGCGGAGCACGGTGTTCTGGTCGACGTGGTTTCGTACAACCGCCCGGCCGAGGGCCTCGAACTGGATTCCGAACAAGTCAAAGCGATACACAACGAGTGCGATCTGCTGATCACATACTCTCCCAACGGATCGGGTGGATTATTGCCCTACCCGGCTCGTCCGGCGGGCGATCCACTGCTCGCCCTGTCCCATGTGTGCGTCCTCTCCTTTCCCGATCCCGAATCATCGGTGGCCGATCTCCCCGGATACCGCGCAGTGATCGAGGCGGAACCGGGGCTGGATTCATTGCTTTTCCGGATGCAGGTTACTGACGAACACGAGCAACTGGAAGAACTGGCCCGGTGCACCCTCGGCCCCGAGGGCGACGCGGAAGATCGGCTGTGGGTTCTTCTCGACAACGCAAAGAGACGCCGATATTGCCTTTCCGTCGAGCCCATGTCCGGCGGACATCCGGCCGGCGCTCCTGTCCACTGCCCATGCCGCACACTCCTGAATCACGGTCTGATCAACGATGTTTCCGTCAATCGGATCGTTCCCGCCGGAAATCACCTGCTGAGCGTCGCTGTGGGAAAGAAAACCCTCAGTTGAACGTCCACTCTGGACGACATCAATGCTCCTGGGTTAAAAGGAGCAAAAGTTCAAGGAGGTTCCCCATGATTAAGAGACTGCCTTGCCTTGTGTTCCTGTCCATTAATCTTCTCCTCGCCGCCTGCGGCGACGACGATGCGACCCCGCCGGCAGACGCCACCGGCGCGCCTGCTCAAAAGGGCAAGGCCACACTTGTCGAGAAGGCCGCGACACTCCTGCAAAAAACCGTGGCAAACCCGACAGCCGGATCGAACGAAGATCCGGAAAAAGAATGCAGGATACTCGCGTACTGCGAAAAACGATGTGTCGGCGAATGCATCAACGAGGAACGCAGTCGTGCCGCCTATTTCAAGGCCAAGGAGCAAAAGATCGCCGGCTCTCCATTCGAGGTCAAAATCCTTCACTCTTACGTGGACGGATCGTGCGCGCGAGGCGACGACCCTGGAAAACGCAAGAGTTCCTCCGGAATACGCGCGATCGTAGAGGGAACCATGACCTACACGGGAGAGGACATGCTCTACGCGGCCAAGCTCGATGGTGAGATGTATCTTCGCTTCGGAGCGGATCGTTTCGCCGAGGCCCACGTAAAAGAAGTAAGTTACGGCGGCTACTACGGACGGTCGAAGCCGGTATCGCGCTTCGAGCGGGAAATAAGGGGAGCCGACCCCTGGGTCAAGGGTGAGTCACGCAATTTCCACTGGGAGTCCCGCTCCCTGAGCGAGGCGTTCTGCGAGGTCATGCCGGACGAGGCGAAGGCGTTCGTGGAGTTGGCAACCTGGGGAATCAACAAGGGACGCAATGACTATCCGATCGTGTTCGAGGCCCTGCACTGGGAAGAAGTCATCGGAATGGCGCTGCGCCAGCAAATAAACGTTCTCAAGAAGCAGAAAAAGGAGACCGTCGAGGAGCCCGCCGACGCGCTCTATAGCCAGCTGGGCAAGGTTCTCGTCACCCGCCTGACGGGCAAGACCGAGTGGCTGAAGCGCTCGTCCACAGCGCAGGCCGGAGATATCGCGAAGGGTCCGTCTGCTGCGTTCCCGGTGAACGCCTCCTCCGATAAGTGGAAGGTGGAGGTGTCCGGAATTTCCCACGCCAAGGAGTTCGGCGGTTACGCGCACAAGGGCGAGGACCAGTTTCTGGCCATCGTGGATATCTCTGTCGCCTTTTTGGGAGAAGAAGAGGGATCTCTCAAGGGATTCGCCACACGGATGGAAACCTCTCCTGGCAAGTGGCAAAAACCGGTTACCAAGGCGCTGGGGCAGATCGACACATCGGAATCCATCGCCTCCGGCTCGAGCGTTTCGGGGAAGCTGGTCTTCCCGAGACAGCGTTTCGAGCGCCCGTTTCGGTTGGAGGTCAAGGTCCCCGACAAAAACACTTTCTATCTCGATGTATTCGACTACAAAATGGGTCCCGAACGCGCACCCAAATAGGAAAGGTAGCTTACTGTGCTGAGTTTTGAACTGACCGAGGAACAGAAGATCTTGAGAGATACGGTCCGCGATTTTGCGCAAAACGAGATCGCGCCCGTTGCGCAGGAACTCGACGAAAAGGAGCAGTTCTCCGTAGAGTTGACCAAAAAGATGGGCGAGCTGGGGCTCTTTGGCATGTTCGTCTCCGAAGAGTACGGCGGAACCGAGATGGGTTACATCGCCTATGTCATCGCGGTGGAGGAGATCGCCAGGGTGGACGGATCCCACGCGGCCACGATCGCCGCGGGCAACTCACTGGGGATAGGACCCATCTACTACTTCGGGAGCGAAGATCAGAAAAAAAATTACCTGCCCGATCTCTGCGAGGGTAACACACTGGCGGGCTTCGGCCTCACCGAGCCGGACGCCGGTTCGGACGCCGGGGGCTCCAAGACCACCGCAGTGAAGGACGGTGATGACTGGATCATCAACGGCTCCAAAATTTTCATCACAAACGCAGCAAATCCCCTCACCTCGGTCACCGTCGTTCAGGCGGTCACCGGAAAGAACGACAAGGGGCGCAAGGAATACTCCTGCTTCCTGGTACCCGCCAAGACTCCCGGCCTTACCGCCAACGAGATGCACGGCAAGCTGATGTGGCGCTCATCCAACACAGCCGAGCTGTTCTTCGACGACATGAGGGTTCCGGGCAACGCTCTGCTGGGCAAACAGGGAGAGGGCTTCCATCAGATGCTCGAGACCCTTGACGGCGGAAGACTCTCCATCGCCGCGATGGGTCTGGGAGGAGCGCAGGGAGCCTACGAGAAAGCCCTGGCATACTCCCAGGAACGCAAGCAATTCGGCAGGCCCATCTGCAAGAATCAGGCGATCGCGTTCAAGCTGGCCAACATGGCCACACAGATCGAGGCGGCGCGCAACATGCTCTACAAGGCCTGCTGGCAGCGCGAGCAGAAACAGCCGTTCCAGAAGCTCGCGGCGATGTCCAAGCTGTTCTGCTCGGAGATCTTCAAGTACGTCGCCACCGAAGCGGTCCAGATCCACGGCGGCTACGGCCTCATGAAAGAGTACGACGTGGAGCGCTTCTTCCGCGATCAGAAGCTGCTCGAGATCGGCGAGGGCACCTCCGAAATTCAGCGCATGGTAATCTCCCGCTACATCGGCTGCTGAAAAGCCTCTTTTTAAAAGTTCAAGGACAGTTGTCGGGAACCGGCGTACAGGAATCGTCGAGGTTGTCATGGACATATTCTGCGATGTAGCCACTCATGAACTGATCCAGAAGATCGCACACTTCACAGTCGGGAAGAACGGCGTTGTAATCGACACGAAAATCAGCGCCCCAAGAATCCCCTGTCCCAGTGAGGGGACCCACCGAGGTGAGGGCGCCAAGGCCGTCAAGGTTGGTTAGGACGTCATTGTTTTCAATCGTCATTTCATTATCCACCGTGGTGAGGGCGCCAAAGCCGTCAAGGCTCGTGAGGGCATCATTGTCGTTGATATTCATGTCCCCACCCACCGTAGTGAGGGCGCCAAAGCCGTCCAAGCTGGTGAGCATACTATTGGCAATCCGTAAATCCCCCCCCACCGAGGTGATCCCATTCAGCCCGTCCACGTTGGTGAGGGCATCGTTGCCTTCAACCACCAAGCTCCCGTCCACCGAGGTGATCCCACTCAGCCCGTCCACGTTGGTGAGGGCATCGTTGCCTTCAACCACCAAACTCCCATCCACCGAGGTGATCCCGCTCAGGCCGTCCAGGCTGGTGAGCGCTCCGTTCCTGGAGATTGAAAAGTACCCTCCCACCGAGCCGGTGATGCCGCTCAGACCGTCCAGGCTGGTGAGCGCGGCGTTGTCCACAATGTACAGGCACCAGCCCGCCGAGGTGAGGGCGTCCAAACCGTCCAAACTGGTGAGGGCGGCATTTTCATGTACTTCCAGGCCACCCACCGAAGTGAGGGAACCCAAACCGTCCAAACTGGTGAGATCGTCATTTCCTTCGAACACAACGCTCCCGATTTGCAAGCTCCCACCAACGAAGATTAGGGCGCCAAAACCATCCAACGTAGTGAGGGCGGCGTTGCCTCTGAGAACCAGGGCCCCGCCCACCGAGGTGAGACAAAATAACTCGCTCAAGTCGGTACATGACGGACAGTTGATTGTAAGGTTTCCCGAGATCGAGGTGTATCCCGCGAGGTTCGCGATATCCGATTGTGTATTGATCTCGAAATCGCCGCTATACTCTCCCAGATTGCACTCTACCGGGTCTGTATCGATGTCTGTGTCGGCATCGGTGTCCGTGTCCGTATCCGTGTCGGTATCGTTCGTCCCACCGTCTCCTATGGGCGAAACGTGCGAGCACCCACTGAAAACCAGCACGGTCGCCAGCCCGATAAGAACTAAATACCT
Source organism: Deltaproteobacteria bacterium (assembly GCA_030595125.1). Classification (GTDB taxonomy): domain Bacteria; phylum Myxococcota_A; class Polyangia; order JAAYKL01; family JAAYKL01; genus JAUVAN01. The sequence continues at coordinate 260 of JAUVDV010000005.1, read as the reverse complement.
CATGCCCTACCTCTCATCTCGCACATTGGAATATTCTACCAATGTTCGCGAAAAGGCACCTGAGAAAAAATGTGTCTGATGGGATAAAGCGGCCGGCCCCTTTCGAGGGCTACCACATCGTGATAGCCGCATGGTTACAAGACCAAAACGTGCTCAAAAAGGCACAGAAGGGGACCGACCATGCATTACTGTGGATTGGATCTGGGAAAGAAGTCGAGCAATTTCTGCATCGTGGATGAGAAACGTTCGGTTATTCGTGA
>JAUVDV010000046.1 GCA_030595125.1 Deltaproteobacteria bacterium | reverse complement strand
GATATTGTTTCAGAATGTCTGCCACCGCCTGCCGCTCCAGATCTCAGCACACTGAAAACCCGCACACCGCGACAAGGCGACACTTCAAGGGCTCGACGAAAAAGATCTCTGTTTTTCGCCGCCTTAAGTTGACAGCGGTAGGTTGTGCCCCTCCCTGCGGCGGCACCGCGGAAATAAATCCCGCGGCCAGAAATGCGCCACTTCGTGTCGGAAAGGGCTTCGCCCTGAAGCACTGAAAGCTACAAGGGCTGTTTCTGAAGTGTCTTTTCGTAGGCCTCGGGCCTTTTGTGTTCTTTATTTCTGGCCGCGGGATTTTTTTCCGCGGGACAGGGCAAGGCGAAATGTATCGTTGAAGGTATGTTGAATCTTCAGGCCGGAGATGGGGTCTCCTACAAGCCGAATACTGCGGCGTTTCCGAGCTCTTCCTCGATGCGGATGAGGCGATTATACTTGGTGACGCGCTCGGATCGCGACAGGGATCCCGTCTTGATTTGACCGGCGTTGGTGGCCACTGCGAGGTCGGCGATAAAATCGTCGGCCGTTTCTCCCGAGCGATGCGAGATCACCACGCCCCATCCCACGCGCTGTGACAGATAGATGGCGTCGAGGGTCTCCGTGAGGGAGCCGACCTGGTTGAGCTTGATCAGCGAAGCGTTGCCGGCTTTCAGGTCCATGGCTTTTTTGATCCGCGTCACCTGGGTGACCAGGAGATCGTCGCCCACCAGCTGTATCTTGTCGCCGATGGCCTCGGTGAGCGCGGTCCAGCCCTCCCAGTCATCCTCGTCGAGCCCATCCTCGATGGAGATGATGGGATAATTCTCTATCCATTTGGAGTACCGATCGATCACGGCGCCCGAGTCGAGCGCCTCCCCGTCCTTTGCGTCCAGGAAGTAGCCCTTGTCCGACTCGTAGAACTCGGAGGCAGCGCAGTCGAGGGCGAGTGAGATCTCCTCACCGGGCTTGTACCCGGCTCCCTCGACGGCCTGGAGGATCAACTCGATGGTCGCCTCGTTGCTCGGAAGGTTGGGGGCGTAACCGCCTTCGTCGCCCTTGCCTGTGGAGAGCCCCTTGTCCTTGAGCATGCGGCCGAGCTCGTGAAAAACCTCCGACCCCATGCGCACGGCTTCAGCCATGTTGGGCGCGCCCGTGGGCACTATCATGAACTCCTGCACCTGCACGTTCGTGTCCGCGTGGGAGCCGCCGTTCAGGATGTTCATCATCGGGACCGGGAGATGGTACGCTCCCAATCCGCCAACATGTCGGTACAACTCTATGCCTATTTCAGCGGCCTGAGCCCTCGCCGCGGCCATGGAGACGCCGAGAATGGAGTTTGCGCCCAATCGTCCCTTGTTCTCGGTGCCGTCCAGCTCGATCATCATGAGGTCGAGTTCCCGCTGGTTCATGGCGTCGATTCCTATCACCCTCATTGCGATCTCCTCGTTGATCGCGGTAACGGCCTTCAAAACTCCCTTGCCGCCGTACCTCTTCTTGTCTCCATCGCGAAGCTCGACGGCCTCGTGTTTACCGGTCGACGCGCCCGACGGGACCTTGGCGGACGCCGCGTATCCCGACTCCAGAACAACGTCCACTTCCACGGTCGGATTGCCACGGGAATCCAGGATCTCTCTGCCTTTAACGGCAATTATGCACGACATTATGTTTCTCCTCGTATCTTGGTTGCATTGTCTAACGGTATCTCGAAGCCCCGGAGTATAGCACCTGAACGGTACATGAGTGAACCGTGGAAAATTCTGGATTCAGAATCCGATTGTTACCGAAAGCCCAAGTCGTGTTCCATCTCCCTTTTCCGGCACGATTGTCGGTACAAACATCACATTCAGGCCTTCACACGCCTTTTCATTTGCTTTTCTTGCCGCTCTCTTGGCGGTGAAGATATCAAACAACGCAAGCCCCAACGCCGTTGCAGCCGTCGATGCCGCAAAAACGGGCCAGAATACCGCCATCCTGTCATGCCGCTCGCTACATTCAATACGCGGGTCGTTATCGCATTCCGAACCTCCCAACATTTTAGCAAAGGATACAAACGTCCCGTAAACGGCAGCCGAAATCAGTACCGTCCGCAGAGAAATGCCTATCCATGCCTGTAGCTTGTTGTCCGCGTAGAAATGACCCGTGCTCGGTCCCACAACCAGAAAAAAAGCTCCTGTAAATGCTCCAAATGCGAACAGCCCCACCTCTTCCGTGGCGAAACCGATACCCGCCACGCCGAAACCGACAACCGTTCCCACCAGAGTCGTCGCCCCGGACAACCACATCGCGCGAGATGGTTGGTATTTCTTCAGACAGAAGTCCCCGGTCTCCATTTTATTTGCGGAATCTTCCTGTTCCGCCAGATTCTCTGCGGATACCGCTCGGGGCAGCGAAACCATGGCAAAAAAAGAAAGAACAACGACTATGACTTGTAAATTCATCGCCCACCTCCATCAACAGGAACGATCATATCATCAGCCTGCCGGCAGCAAAATCATTAACCCAAAAGATGCATGTTCTGGTACTCATGAATGATGATTCATAAATCAATATTTATTGCAGGGGTCGCTTTCGCGTGCTCGGTTTTCATGTCCACGGCAGTGGCGGCGCAGGTGGAGGAAGATCCGTACAAGACCTGGGCAGAGGATTCCGCTTCGAAGCCTGAAGCGACTGCAAAGGCCGAAAGCAAGCCCGACGAGAGCAAATCCGACGATGGCGCAAAGTGTTTCCCCAAGTGCCGGTCCGGATACTTCTGCCACGAGGGCAAGTGCATCAGCATGTGCAACCCGCCGTGCGACAGCGATGAGAAATGCACGTTGGAAGGCGAGTGTGTCCTCAAATCCGCACAGACGCCTCCTGCGGTCGTTGTGCCCGTGTCGCCTCCCATAACCTCATCGCAGCCGGATATTGTCATCGTGGAGGAGGAAGAAGCCGCCGTGGAAGAGGACCCCTACGTACCGATGGGGATCTTCGTGAGCCTGGGCTTCGAAACCTCCGAGTGCGCGTCGTCCGGAGGCTGCAAGACCACCCCGGACGGGGACTTCGGGTTGGGTGGGCACGTCCTGGTGGGCTACGGGATCTTGCCCTGGCTGGTGCTGGAAGTCGGTTATACGTTCACCGGGCAGATCCTCAAGAACACAAACCCGGATGTGTTTGACCTCTCCGGCAGGTTCAACGCGATAAGACTGGGGGCGCGATTCTTTCCCCTCGGAAGGCAGAGCGTCGTGGAGCCGGTGCTCGGTGCGCACCTGGGTTATTTTATCTGGTCCACGTCATGGGACAACGAAGATGGTCTGGGTACGAAATCGACCAATCACGGGATCGGCCTGGACTACTCCCTGGGTCTGGACTTCAAGCTCGCCGACCGATTCTCCCTGGGGATAGTGGTGACCGTCTACGAGCCGTTCTTCTTAACTACCTGCAACGATATCGATGGCGGGGAGACCGGAACTGTCGATCCGACTACCAATCTGGAAGTGATCGCCGAGTCGTCCTCTTCATGTTCGAAATTCTCCGGCAAACACGACAGCTTCTTCTTCAACACCGGAATCCACGCGACGATGGTCTTCTGATTTGACTCCAGCCCGCGCAGATCCTGCGCGGGGAAGTAGAAGGAAGCCAGCTTTGACTATGGATCCAGCTGCCAGCGGCCGGGATTCATGATCCCCTTCGGATCGAGCAGCGCCTTGACGCGCCTCATGAGATCGTGGGTCCCGGGCCACATCCCGGGCAGCACCTTTTCCACCGCCCAGCCGGGGGTCTTGTACGGGATGAACCCCTGCTCGAGCACCATGTCGGTCAGCTCCCGGTTGCAGCGCCCCACTCTGGCCGTGTCCTCCTCATCGTCTCGCTTGAAGGTGGATATGAAGCGCAGCACGCCGAAGTGCCCGCTCTTCATGGGCCTCGAAACGATGATCGGCGGGAAGCCGTGTCGATCCATGATCTCGATGCCCAGATCGGCCGCCTTGTCGAACCTGCTCATGGGTCCGTAGGTTCCCACCCAGGTGAGCCCGCCGCCGGGGTTGTCGGTCAGGAAGTCCAGATCCGTAGGGAACACTGCGAATTTTTCGAACTTGGGGCTGATGGCGCAGATGGTGTCCAGATCGAAGGGATCTTCTATCACGGCGCCCTTCTCGCGCAGGTCTTTCAGTTCGGCCACCACCATCTCGAGTTTCAACCGAAGCTCGGCCGGACTGAACGCGGAGACATCCAGGTAGGTGAAGAACTCCGGCTCGTCGGGATCTCTTTGCAGGGGTTTTTCCACGCCGTAGAGCATCTTGCCCGTGGGCCAGGACAGACCGCCGATGTCGTCGAAGATCTTGAGCCTGGCGAACCTGCGCATCATGTCGTAGGTGTGGTGCCGGTCGTAGGTGAGGACAAACAGTTTCTTTCGAAGCGGAGGGTTCGGTTTGAGCTGGACTGCCATCCTGGTGACCAGACCGGTGGCGCCCTGCCAGGAGACGAACAGGCCCGTGAGATCCGGAAGCGGAGCGCGGGAGAACGGCACGTCGGAGACGGCCCAGGCGCCGGTCCGGATCACTTCTCCGGAGGCCAACACCACCTCCAGCCCCGCGATCCATTCGCCCATGGTGCCGTGGAGCAAGGAGAGATTGCCCAGTCCGTCCATGAGGCAGTTTGCCATGACCGAGGTTTCCGGAGGGGACAGGGGGATGCCGATGGTCAATGGCAGATCCCGGGCCTTGAGCTCGTCCACCAGCTGCTGGAAGGTGACCCCCGGTTCGATGACGACCAGCATGTCGGTCTCGTTGACGGCCAGGATCTTGTTCATCCCGGTGAGATCGAGGATCACGCCGCCTCTGGTGGCCAATGAGAGCCCCCCGAGATTGGTTCCCGCGACCCGGGGTATCAGGGGTATCCGGTACTTCGAAGCGATCTTGACTATCTCCACCATCTCGGTGTCGGTCTCGACGAACGCCACCAGATCCGGACGCCCCGGTTCGCACTCGGTTTGATCCCGCGAGTACCTGTCCAGGGTATCCTCGTCGATTGTCAGCCGATCTTCGGGGATGACTTTTTCAAAGAGCTTCTTCGTCTGCTGCGGCGTCATCTTCATTTTGCCCTCCTCGATCGATCCACCCTCAGGAGCGGCAGCATCTTGAGCACGAAGAACGGATTTCCCGAGAACGAAACCTCGCCGGTCATGAACGAGCGAATCGCCCCGCGACCCAGGCTGACCTGCAGCAACCCGTCGAGGGAGCCCTTCACGCGGGCCCTTGTGCCCGGCTCGATCCCGCGGATCACGGTCACTCCGTCTTCGTCAAACCGCAGGGTGATCCGCATCTTGCCGGCCGTCACACCGACAGCGCCTCGAAGCTTTCGAACGAGGGCCGATCCGCGAGGGCTGGCGATACTCTCCTCGAGTATCCCTCCCAGCATGAGCCCGATGAGGTTCATCCTGTCCCTGTCGACATATTTCAATTTGGGGTTTTGTGGCATGCTAGGGAATTTATCCGCGCGCGGACATGGATGTCAATCGACCTTCAGGTGATGCCGCCACTCTGATTCAGAGCATGTTGATATTCAGGCAGAGGTTGCCGTCCACGGCCGAGCAGTAATGAGCCGCCGCGCATGACGACCAGAAATTGCAACCGGTGGCCACACAAATGGGCACGGAGGCGATGCCGGCGACGCACTCCACGTCGGTGACCCCGAAGTACGTCTGACACTCGGTAGTATTGTTGCACTGCTCGGCCTCCGAGCCGATGCAGATGCCAATCGAGGAAACGTCGTCCCCTGCCATCCGGCAAATACCCCCCGCCTCTCCTTCCACCGTGGTGCAGGATACGGGCGCGCATTTTTCCAGACAGAACGACGTGCCGCTCGAGGGCCAGTCGTACAAACAACCAAGATTGTTATTGTCGCAGGGAGTGGCCTGAGAGCTACTCGTTTCGCAGCAAAACTGCTCATAGTCTCCACATGACGGGTCGTCTGTGTCCGAATCGGAGTCGGAATCAGTGTCCGAATCGGAATCGCTGTCCCCGTCACTGTCACTGTCGGAGTCGCTGTCGCTGTCGGAGTCGCTGTCGGAGTCAACATCGGAATCCGGGCCGCTTATTACAGTTGTGTCACCCTCCGCGCACCCCGTTGATATAAGCATCAATCCAAGTATCAAGCAGTGAAAAAGTCTGATCATCGAGAGCCCTCCAGCATTCTTTTTTACAATTAAACCATAACATTTTTTCTGTAGCGCGGGAAACGCGGAGTACACTTGTTGGAACCACCAATCGAGGGAACCAGATTTCGATGAAAGAGACAGAAAGAATATCAGGCCGTTGCATTTGCGAATGCGATCGCCGTCCCCGCACCGGGGCTATCCTGCCGGTCGTTGCCCTGGCAACCTGCCTGGCAGTTTCTTTCTTCTCCGTGGATGCGGACGCTCTCCCCGGCACACACGGGCCGGCGGTCTCCACCTGGGACACCACTTTGTCCACAATCATGTTTGCCTTCAACGCAGGCTTTTTCGAAGGCGGACATCTGCACGTCGGTTCATACGTCTCCAACTTTACGTCCACCACCGGCAAGCTCTCGGCTCAATTTGGCCTCCACTATCTCAACTACCAGGCGGATCCGCAGAGCGCCGTCAACCACGGCCTGGGCGCCACTGCAATGGCGGTCTACGGTATCCCGGTGGCCGATCGCTACGACAACGGGCTTCCAGGAGCAGCGTTCACCTTCTTTCTGGGCGGCGCGCCGGCAGCCCTGCTGAGCAAACAGAGCAACCAGTTTACCTTCGCCATTCCGCTGGGTATCGGCCTGCCCGTTTCCGCTTCGAGGCACATCTCGTTCGTCCCCTGGGTCGAGGTGGCCCCAAGCATCAACGTGGACACCAAGACCCAACCCTTCAGCGCATCCGAGGAAGACATCGAGGGGTGGATCGATCCCGACAGTGGGGATATGGAACTGACCGAAGAAGAGGTGGCCATGATCCTCGGTAACTCGGTAAAAACAGAGTTGTCCTTCGCGGCACGATTTCGGGGCGGGCTGGCCCTCGTGTTTCACCTGGGGGACAGGGTTGACCTGCAGCTCAACGGCATGGTCACCCACATCGGGCACAAGTTCAACGGGCCTGTCAGCGTCTTCTTCGGAGGAGGGCTCGTATTCGCCTGGGATGACCCGCCTCCGTCGGTGCTCCCCCCAAAGGAACAGCCAAAGGTTGAGAGTTGCAGGGACATCTACGGCCGGTTCACCGAGTGCCCGTTCTATCCTCGCCTTGTCGAGAAGGCCCGGGACCAGGGGTATCAAAAGTGTTTGAAGGACAACGACTGCAAGAAGAAGCCGGCCGACTCATCGAAGACGGAGATTCCGCCCCAGCCCTACGCCACAGATTGATTTATCTCGGACGAGATCTGGTGTGAGCTATCCCCGCTTGCGGCGGATGACCAGGATGGCGCAAAGGAGAAGGACGAACAGGCCGGTGCCCAGGGCGTTTTTGCCCCTGCCGGTGGATCCGACGGCGCATTCGAAGGCGCAGCTACCCTCGGCGGTGCATGTATTACCGTAACACTCGGCGTCTCCATCGAAGGTGACCTCGGCGGTCATGTTGGCCTGTACCCAATCCACGGCGGCCTCGAGATCCTTCTTGTCGATGAACTCGCCGTTGCACTCGAGGACACCGTCGGAGTCGCACCCGCCGTGGCAGTCGATGTTCATCTCGCTCTCGCAGTCGACGTAGACATCCACGTTGCACAGGTGGCAGTCGATGTTGGCCTCCGCTTTGCACTCGCCCTCGCAGGACGCCTCGCACCATCCGTCGCAATCGGGCGCTTCGATTTCACAGCCCGCCGAGCAGTGACCCTCGCAGTAACCCTCGCAGTGGCCTGCGCACTCGGCCTCGTCGGCGGACGCGGAACACTCGGCCTCGCAGGATGCCGAGCAATCGCCCTGGCAGTAGAGCTCGCAGTCCGTCACGCTCCAGTCGCCGGTGCACTCGAGACCGCAATCCGCCTCGCAGCTCGCCGAGCACTCGACGGTGAAGTCGAACTCGTCGCAGTTGGGGTAGCAATCGATGTCCATTTCCCCCTCGCAGGAGACCCAGAACTCGAAATCGTCGCACTGGAGATCGCATTCGACGCCCCCGTACCAGTTACACTCGGCGGAGATGACGACCTGTTCGGTCTCGCCGTCCTCGTTCTCGATCTCGCACCCGGCGAGGGTGTAGAAAACGACTGAAACCGCCGCCATCATGAGCCCGATAATAAATGTCTTTTTCATTTTCATTATTCTCCCGCGAAAAAAAGGGCAACACACTAGAGACTGTCATTTCGACTTATGTATTTAAGCCTATTCCACATACATTGCGTTCGTCCAGCATTACCGCGCCCGCTATTTCTCGATGAGCCCTATTCCCAGCTCGGCGAGCTGCTCCGTATCCACTTGCGACGGCGCCTCCGTCATCAGGCATGCGGCCCGTGTCGTCTTGGGGAAGGCGATTACGTCCCGGATGGAGTCCGTGCCCACGAGGATGGACACCAGCCGATCGAAGCCGAACGCCAGCCCGCCGTGGGGAGGCGCTCCGTATGACAGGGCCTCCAGCAGGAATCCGAACTTCCGCCCGGCTTCTTCCTCGCCGATGCCCAGCGCCTCGAACACCAGTGATTGCACCTTGCGGTCGTGAATACGGATGGACCCCCCTCCCACCTCCTGGCCGTTGATGACAATGTCGTAGGCGCGGGTCTTGACCTTCAGAGGGTCGGTCGAGAGCAGATCGAGATCCTCGGAATTGGGGGACGTGAACGGGTGATGCATTGCCACGAGCTTCCCGGTCTCCTCGTCCCGCTCGAACATGGGAAAGTCGGTCACCCATATGAAACCGAACTTGTCGGGGTTCACCAGGCTCAACTTGTTTCCGAGGTGACCGCGAAGTCTGCCCGCCGCCGTGCGGGCAACGCTCGCGTCCCGATCCGCCACGAAAAGTGCCAGGTCGCCGTCCTTCATTCCCGCGTCACCGAGAAGCGCCTTCTCGAGTGCCTCGTCGACGAACTTGGCCAGGGGGCCGGTGAACTTTCCGTCCGCGCGCTTGGTCCAGGCGAGACCGCCCGCGCCGTAAGTCTTGACGAACTCGGTGAGGGCGTCCACTTCCTTGCGCGAGAACGCGGCGCCGCCTGAAGCCACCATGCCCGTCACCACTCCGCCTTCGCCCGCCACGCTGGAAAACACCTGGAACCCGGAGGTCTTTGCCAGATCCGTTAGATCGATCAGCTCCATGCCGAAACGGACGTCCGGGTTGTCCACTCCGAAGCGCGCCATCGCCTGATCGTATGTGATCCGCGGGATCGGGAGCGGAACCTCCACGTTCCTCAAGCCCGCGAACATGGAGGCGATCATTCCATCGGCGACGGTCATCACGTCGTCGGGGTCGACGAAGCTCATCTCCAGGTCGATCTGTGTAAACTCCGGTTGTCTGTCCGAGCGCAGATCCTCGTCCCGAAAGCACCTGCAGATCTGGTAGTAACGCTCGTAGCCCGACACCTGCAGGAGTTGCTTGAACAGCTGGGGCGACTGGGGGAGCGCGAAGAACGTTCCGGGGTTGACCCGCGACGGCACCAGATAATCCCTGGCCCCTTCCGGTGTCGATTTGGTGAGGATGGGGGTATCGAACTCTACAAAACCCTGCGACGCGAAATACTCACGCGCCAATCGGGCGGCCTCGGATCTGAGAATCATCGCCTTGCGCAACGGCGGGCGCCGAAGGTCCAGGAACCTGTACTTGAGCCTGGTTTCCTCCCTGGCGTCCACCTCATCGGCCACCTGGAACGGCATGGGCAATGACTTGTTGAAGAGTTCGAGTTCGGTGGTCACCACCTCTACTTCACCGGTGGCCAGCTTGGGGTTGGGCTTGCCCGCGCGCTTGCGGACTGTGCCGCGAACCGCCACCACGTACTCCTGACGCAACCCCCCGGCCACTTCCATGTCGGCCTCGCCGAGGCTTGCCCCGTCGAACACGACCTGAGCTACTCCGAAGCGATCCCGCAGGTCGATGAAGATCGTACCCCCGTGATTTCTCACCGCGTCCACCCACCCCATGAGGACTGCGGTCTGCCCCGCATTTTCTATCCGTAGCTCGCCGGCCCCGTGGCTTTTTTTCCATTCCGTTATGAATCGACCCACTTTCAACTCCTTTTTTAAAGAAATGGGGAAACCTCTACCCCGCTTTTTCCCTGACCCATGTCCTCAAGGTCTTTTGAACCTCGTCCCAACTCATCTCTGAGAGAAGCTCGGGAGACTCCTGCGCTTGCGCATCGTCGAAATAACATAACGACATGAGGACATGTCCGATGCTCTTGACGGCGAACTTTTTCAAATACAATTCGAGCGCGCGATCAAAGGGAACGGGTCCGGAACAAATCGCGACGACATCGAAAAAATCTTTCTTGTCTCCACGTTGTGCTGCTGCCGCGAGTTTCATACACGCCAGATCTTCGAGACAGGCCATGCGACATCGGTACTCGGGCCATTCGATAAAATCTCCAAGCAGCGGGTACCTGTATCGAATAAAGGAAACCCGAACTCCATCGATGAGGCCGTGCAACGCGCCCCTGCCGACTTCTCTCACGTCAATGGGTATACCGTCCATGCGCAGTTCTTGCGCCAACGCGTCCGAATCGAATCGCTCCGAAGGAAAGAACCAGTCGAGGTCAAGGGAGCGGCGATGCCCCAACTGGATCGCGACGGCGGTTCCGCCTCCGAGGTAGAAATCTCGCTGCCGACACCAGTCTCCGATTACATTCAGAACACGGCGCTGCTCGATTGGCAGCACCTCTTCGTGAAACCCGGTCATCCTATCTGTTGTCCCAGATCCGCCTCACCGGATCGGCGAGCCAATCGTCCACTTCTCGGGATGACAGTCGCAGGATGTTCTCAAAAAAACGCAGCCTCTTTCGTTCCATTGCCCTTCCGCGCGTTCTTCTCAGATGCGCCCGTAGCGCCTCGTCGCCGGCGAATTTCCCGAGCATCCGGATGTGCTCTACGTCGCCCCGCGCGAGGATCCGACCGATTATGAATTCCCGATGGGAGTTCCACGACACGTCCGCAGCATGCACGTCCCAGAGCAGTTCCCGGGGTACGGTAAAATCATCCGTATGCTTTTCGATATGAGCGCTCATCTTTTTTCCTCGCCCTGAACAATATCACAATCGCTCAATATCCACATTTCTTCCCCCTCCGCGCAGTGATGAGGGGTTGGGGTGGGGTCTTGTCGCGAAACAGATTTCCTGTACTCTGCAACCAACCGTTTTCACAAGGAGTTGATCGCGTTATGTGCGGCATCGTTTGCTATATAGGTTCCAGACAATGTGTCGACATCATTCAGCAGGGGCTGACCAGGCTCGAGTATCGGGGCTACGATTCGGCGGGCATCGCCGTGCACGACGGTGAAACGCTGAAGGTAGTGAGGGCGCAGGGCAAACTCGTCAACCTCGGGACCGCCCTCGAAAAGACTCCCCTCGCCGGCAAGCTCGGAATGGGCCACACCCGCTGGGCCACCCACGGACGCCCGTCGGAGAACAACGCCCATCCACACATGGTCAACGGAGTGGCGGTGGTTCACAACGGAATCCTGGAGAATCACCTCGAGCTCCGTCGGGAGATCGAGCAGGCAGGCGCCACGTTCTCCTCCGAAACCGATACTGAGATCTTCGCCCACCTTATCTCCGCAGCGCTCGAGAAAAATCCGGACCTGGTGGCGGCGGTTCGACACGTCCTCTCCAGGGTAACCGGCTCCTATGCCATCGCCGTCATCGCAAAGAGCGATCCGGATAAAGTGGTGGTGGCCAAGAACTCCTCCCCGCTGGTGATCGGTGTGGGCGACGGGGAGACATTCGCAGCCTCCGACATCCCGGCCATTCTGAAACACACCAACCGGATGGTCTTCATGGAAGACCGTGAGCTGGCCGTGCTGACCGCGGACGGCTTCAGTATTCATGAGATCGACGGCCCCAAGATCACGAGGGAACCCAAAACAATTGACTGGTCCGCGACCCAGGCCGAGAAGGGCGGGTACCGGCACTTCATGCTCAAGGAGATCCACGAGCAACCGAGGGTGATGGAGGATACCATGCGCGGGCGTGTCTCCATCGAGGGGTCGGGGGTCGCCACTGAGTTGATGGGGCTCGACGATCTCTCCGCTCGACGGGTGAGACGGGTCGTGCTGGTGGCTTGCGGCACCTCGTACCACGCGTCCCTCGTAGGGAAATACTGGCTCGAAAATCTGGCGAAGGTTCCCACGGAAGTGGAGCTGGCCAGCGAGTACAGGGCCCGCAGCCCGCTGGTGGATCCCAACGATCTCGTCATTCCGGTCTCTCAGTCAGGGGAGACCATCGACACTCTGGAGGCGGTAAAGGTCGCCAAGGCGGGCGGCGCGTCGATCCTGGCCATCGCAAACGTGCTCGACTCTGCCATACCGAGGGCTTCGGACGGATCTTTGTACACCCACGCGGGGCCGGAGATCGGAGTCGCTTCAACAAAGTGTTTCACAGCCCAGCTCACAGCCCTGTTCATGCTCTCGATCCACCTGGGCCGCAGGCGCGGCGTTCTCGAAAAGCCCCGCGCCCGGGAGTTGCTCGAGGGTCTACTCAAGATACCGGCCCTGATGCGGGAGATCCTCACCGACTCCGACCATATCGACAAACTGGCTCGAGAGATCGCATCGTACTCGAGTTGTCTGTTCCTGGGCCGGAGGCTTTTGTTCCCCATAGCTCTCGAGGGCGCGCTCAAGCTAAAGGAGATCGCCTACATCCACGCAGAGGGCTACGCCGCCGGGGAGATGAAGCACGGGCCCATAGCCCTCATCGACGAAAATATGCCGGTGGTGGTGGTCATGCCCACCGATTCGTCCTTCGACCGGATCTCGGGAAACGTACAGGAGGTGCTCGCCCGGGGTGGTCAGGTGCTCGCCGTGGGCACACGGGGGGAGAAGACCCTGGATGCCCTCGATGTCAAGCGGATAGAGATACCCGCCTGTCTGGAGGAGCTATATCCCATTCTGGCGGTGATTCCGCTGCAGTTGCTGGCTTACTATGTGGCTGACTTCAAGGGCACCGACGTGGACCAGCCTCGCAATCTGGCGAAGACGGTCACAGTAGAGTAGTCACACGCGTGTCCTCACAATTGGCCGCGCATGTTGCGTAACTGATCACGCCGGAGTCTACTCCGTGTCTTTCTTTTTGGACTTGTTGTAGCTGTCCTTCAGCGACTTGAACATCGGTGTAAGGGTTTTCTTCGCCTTGTCGATGTCGGTTTCGCCCTTGTCCTTCTTTGGGGGATCTTTCTTGGGCGCGGGTTCCTTCACGGGATCCTTTTTGGGCTCGGGCTCCTTCTTGGGATCGGGAAGCTTCTTGGGATCGGGAAGCGTGGGGGCCGTGATCTTCTTGCCGGGCTTGCCGGACGATTTGCCGCTCGAGGACTTTCCCTTCTCCATGAAGTAGGGCTTGCCCATGTAGCGAACGGTCACGTCCTCGAAGTTGCCCGCCATCCAGGAGTTCTGGATGCCGGTGGGGTTGCCCTTGTAACATACGGCGATGCGCCCCGAGGCCGTGCCGGCTACCTGGTACAGATCTCCATCGGGATCGTAATCCGCGACTTCCCATTTGGTTATCTCGATGGCCCACGCGTTTTCCGCGTTCCAACTGGTGGTGGCCTCCAGGTTTGCAGGATCGTTGCTGATCTGGAAGTAGCCGTCGCCGTAGGCCATCTCGCGGGTGAATTTCGCGCCGACGCCGGGATGGAACGGCAGATCGATGGTGAGCGCCTGCCCGCCCATGATGAGCGACGTCGGGGCCTCGAGGGGCTTGTCGTGAATCTTCATCTTCCACTTGTCGCCGATCGGCTCGATGATGATGGCCTGGGTGGCGAAGGGTCTTCCGTTGGCCATGCCGCCCAAAGGAGCCTGGGGCACGGTGTCTATCACCGGCTTATCGGTCCACTGGTACGGCGGAACGGCCACCGCAGCAACTGGCACCGGCAATGGCGCTACCGCGGGCGGCGGAGCTACCGGCATCACGGGCGGCGGGACGACTCCGGGCATCGGCGGCGGCGGCACCAGGGTAGGTGGCGGCATCGGCGGCGGTTGCTGTTGACCGAACGGGAGCGCGTCGCATCCACAGACCGCGACTAGCGAGGTGATGAATACTATTGCAATGAAAAGGGAAGCCTTCATTCGTCACTCCTTTGTTGTCGAGCCCATGCGATGGGCTCTGGATTTTTGTGAGTATAGCTCAACGTCGAGTGGATTATTATTCTTAAATGAACACTTTTTCACGACACTTGATAATCTTTCGATGTGTCCTTCTCGTGATATCAACCGGCGTTTTTGATATGAATTGATTATTATGGAACGATTTTCAAAACTCGTGATCAGATTCAGAGTGTTGATTCTCTCGCTAATCGTCGTTGTTTCCATTGGGCTCGGCATGTGGCTGCCCACCATTTACGCGGACGACGACGTCATGCAGTTCCTTCCTCAGAAGGACCCGGATGTAGAGTTGTTTCGCAGGGTAAACCAGCGGTTCGGCGGCCTCGACGTGGCCATCGTGGGCATAGAGTCCGATTCCATGTTCACCGCCGCGACCCTCGAAAAGATCAGGGCGCTCACCAAGAAGATAGGTCAGGTCGATGGAGTGTTCGATGTCCTGTCCTTTACCGAAGTTCCGGATCCCCAGCCGTCTGCGGAGGGTTTGAGAGTGGAGCCTCTCGTAATGGACAAGGTTCCCACCGAGGCGGACGAGCTACAGGCCCTGAAGAAGCGTGTGCTCTCCAACGAGAACGCCGTGGGAAATATGATCTCCCCCGACGGCAAGGCGGCGATGATCCTGTGTTTCCTCGGAGGAGACCGTCCCCCTATTCACATCGCCACCGAAATCAAAGAAGCGGCCGCCGGTATCTGGACCGGCGACCCGATCTACTTCGGAGGCTCGCCGTTCATCAGACTTCATATCGCCGGGGGCACCAAGAAGGACCTGGCCTGGCTCACGCCCATTGTCGCAATAGTGGTCCTGCTGGTCACCTTTCTGATCTTTCGAAAACCCATCGGCGTATTGCTCGCGCTCGGAACGGTTGGCGTGGGGTTGGTATGGCTGATGGGGATCATCGCCTTGCGCGGAAAGGGGCTCACGCTGGTGGGATCGTCACTCCCCACCATTGGGATGGCCATAGGCGGCGCGTACGGAATCCACATTCTCGCGGCTTACTTCGCGGGGAATGCGCCGACGGTAAGGGAACGAATAATTGAGGCAATGAAAAACGTGGGCGCTCCGGTGATCGCGTCGGCGGCCACAACATGCGCCGGGTTCATGTCTTTCCTCGCCATGGATATTGCTCCGTTGCGCGAGTTCGGCTTGTACGCTGCGGCGGGAGTGGCCTTCACGGCGCTGCTGGCGATCACGGCGATCCCGGCCATCCTGTCCTTCTCCAGGCGCGTTCCCACGAAACTCGGCTCCAGCATGATGGCAAAGCCTCTGGGCAAGCTGGGACATTGGGCCGAGCGACACCGCTCGTGGGCCCTTTCAATTGCGGTGATCATGGCGGTGGCCGGTGTATTCGGGGTGCTGCGTATCGCGCCGGATCCAACCCTGGAGACCTTTTTCAAAAAAGGTTCCGAGCCGGACAAGGCCAACAAGTTTCTCGAACGCAATTTCGGTGGCTCGGTTTACCTGCAGGTTTATTTCGAGGGCGACATGCGTTCACCGTTCGTGCTCGCCCAGCTGCGAAAGATCGTCGAGTTTACGAAGGGTATGGAAGAGGTCGTTCAGGTGAACTCCATAATCGACCCGCTCACCATGTTATCCGAGGCCATGGGAGGACGCGCGGATCTTCCCATCAACAATCGGCGCACCGGATACCTGTATCCGTTCCTCGACGGGACCGCCGCAATAGACCAGATAATCGCTCCTGAAAAAGACGCCTGCCTGGTTCAGATAAGGCTTCGGGACATCGGCCCGCAACAGGTAGACGCGGCGGTCAAGAATCTGCGGGCCTTCATCGAAAAAGAGATTCCCCGGGGGATTATGCCGGTTCAGATGGCGCCCTTTCTCGACCCGCAGGACCGCAACGAGTTCGTGACTTTTGAGGAAGTCAACGGCGACGGAGAAGTGATCAGGCCCTCCAGGCTGGTCGATATCGCGGTGATCAATGGTCCAAGTGAGGCAAAGCTGCGGCGCGCTCAACTCCTGCAGGAGGTTGCGCAACGGGTGGTCCGCATTGCGAGGATACACGGTGGTCCGCAAATAACGGACGAGGCCGCGCGCGAGGTGCTGGAGGTTCTCGAGGGTGAAGGGGCGAAGGGAGACCTCGAGGCCGGCCCGGATATCGACAAAGCTATCGCGGATCTGGTTGCGGAGCACGTGGGTGGAGATGCTCCGGTCTTCGAGAATCCCCTCGACGGAGCTTCGGATGAGGAACTTGCCGAGTGGAAGTCTCGGGAAGATCTCATGACGGCCGCCCTCAAGAGCTTTTCGGGCAAGAGGACCGATCTCGCGACAATGACAGGGTTCATCGAAAAGGCGCTGCCACTCACCGCCGCGCGAGATCCGGAAGGGTTGACCCTCACCGCGCAGGCCCTGGTCGCGGGCCTCTTTCAGGCTCAGGCCGCCATCAGGGCCCGACGACTTTCGGGACCGGCCCTCGCGGCCGCCGCCGTCGATAACCCCTCCACCGATCTGAACGAGCGCGTGGCGTGGGCGATAACAGATATCGATTTGATAGTTCACGGTTTTCCAAAGACCGGCAAGAACGCGACAACGGTGCTTGCGCGGGTCACGGGTCAACCGGTAATAAACGTGGCCTTCTGCAACAGCACCATCAGGAACCAGCTCAGATCTCTGGCCCTGGCGCTGGTAGTGCTCGCGCTGATCATGTCCCTCTTCTTCCGCTCGGTTATTTCCGCTATCAAGGGCCTGACCCCCGCAGTATTTATGCTTGCGGTGGCGGTGGGCGTGATGGGGGCTGCAAAAATCCCCCTGGACGTTACCACCAGCATGATCGCGGCCATCGCACTGGGGATAGGTGTGGACTACTCCATACATTTCCTGTGGCGACGGCGACGGCGGGGCGAGAGCCTGGGGAAGACCACAGCTCAGGTGGGGCCGTCAATAGCAGCCAACGCGATTCAGGTGGCGGCCGGTTTCGCGGTCTTGAGCTTCTCGGACATGATTCCCATGCAGAGATTCGGCCTGCTCGTGGCCATGACTATGCTCCTGAGCGCTACCGCGACGTTCGTTCTGCTGCCGGCCATTCGCGCCCAGGGCAGCGAGGTCCCCGCCACCGAACAGGAAGACGAGGACACTTCGACCGTGCCAACCTGATAAAACGAGAAGTGGGGTCGAAACGAAGTGGGAGACCCCAAGTGTTGATCTTAAAGAGAAAGAGAGGATTTACGTTTGACGCGTGCGGCCCGCATCATGCGGTTGCGGTTCTTGGCCTTGAGCTTGGAGTTCTTGCGCGAGCAGCGCTTCCGGTTCTTTTTGACGTGGCGTTTTCTGTACAGATACATCGCTGACTCCGATATTAACCGCGCCCCCGGATAACCCGTCGACGCGAGGCGGGAGATTTACACGGAGCCTCCGTCATGTCAAGCGCAAGGTGGCCGCGAATAAGGACTCCCACGCCACGGAAAGGAGGCCTGACCCCCATGGCAGACACCCCATGGCAGACACCCAGAAAGAGGTCGTTTGGTTGACCTCTATTTTCCCGGTGTTACAATAATATTGAAGCATGAGGCGGGTTTGCTCGTCCAAGTATTAGTAGTATGGATCCTTCAGGAGGCCTTGGAAATATGTTACCTGCGTACATTGTCCACGATATTCTGGAGCGAGAGCGGCGATGGAACAAGGAACGCTCGAAGGAGCTGTTCATAAATCCTCCGCCTGGCGATTCAAGCCTCGAATCACCCCAAACCGACGAGGACAGCGAGTCGGAAAAGCGTGGTGTAATAGTCATCGATTTTTCGATTTAGTGACACCGTGAAAATTCGCATTTTTATCGTAATAGGAAGCCTGTTTCTCGCGCTGTCTTCGGGCGGCTGTACCAGGTGTTGCGGGGAAGAGGACATTGTTGAAACAAAAGAGGTCGAGGGATCATCCGAGTTGCCGTGGGAAAAGGTCTCCCTGGGGGTAGACGAGAATGAGTTCAAGAAGGCTGTCACCGCGCTGGCGGGTCTTTCGGAAGAATCCGCCTTCGCAGGCATCACGTGCAACCCTCAGATCACCATCGATGTCATCGATCCGAAGGCCGGCTCCATGAGTGAGCGCGGGGCGGGAGATCATTCACTGTCCAACTGCACATTTCGCCAGATCGGATCTGTGGGGCAGTCATCGAATCTGGCCTCGGTCCGTGGGGAGTTCATGGACGGGCGGCTCGTCTCCATCACATTCCGGTTTCCGTCGGATGGACATCACAGCCTCTCAAAGGAAATAGAGAAGCGCTTCGATCGGGGAACTGCGCGGAAGATCAAACAGATATCAGCCATCGGCGAATCGTCCGCAGACATGCTCCTGTGGAAGGTGGGCGACGATATGTGGGTGCTTGGCGGCAGTCAACGAGAGACTATCCTGGTACGCCAGTCCCGCGCGCCCCTCCGCGAGCTGCCCGAACCACCGAAGGCCTCCGTCAAGGGCGTTCCCGTTTCCCTTGACGACATCGGCCTCGGGGGTGGGCTGGATCTGAATGATGATCTGGATGACATCCCGATTGTCGACGGTGGCAAGAATTAAGAAGAGATGCCCGGCAAAGCGAGCTTATTTCATTGCCATCATCCTCTATGTTTGTGAAACAATTAATGGGGCACTGCAATCAAGCTGCGGCTCCGAGGCAACCGACCCAACCGACAAGGTGAATTGAGATGAAAAAACGAGACGAAAATCCGCGACTTGCGGGATTCTGGCTGGTGCTGACGGCCGTGGCCCTGATTCTGGCATTCGGATCTCCTGCGTGTGTCGACGAAGACAGTTCGGACGACGACACCGATGCCGGCGCGGACGCCAGTTCGGATACAGATACCGATTCGGATACTGATACCGGTCCCCCCGACGAGATAGGCCCGGCGGGCGTGTTTGACGAGACCATCCTGGTGGACGGCTTTAGCAGGCATTACCAGATCCATATTCCCGAATCGGCGATCGCGGCCATGGACGAAGGCCCGGTCGGTCTGCTCATCGCCCTGCACGGCGCCGGGGACACGGCGGATAACTTCATCGCTGCTGTGGGGCTTCCAGCCACGGCCGCCGCCCACGGGTTTATCGTGATCGCACCCGATGGCTACAACAACGGCTGGTTCGTTCAGAGCGACGAAGGCTGGCCCGGCACCGACGGCTACAGCTCTTCTCTGGAGAACGACATGGAGTTAATGCTGCAGATGATCGCCGTTACGAGCGCGTCCTACTACATCGACGCGGGCGCCATCTTCGTCGTGGGTCACTCCCGGGGAGCCGGGTGCACCGGCCTCATGGCCATGTTCTCCGGTGAAACTGAAATCGCTTCGGGAACCTGGGTATCGCCGTTTGCCGCCTACGGGATCAATGCGGGCTACGACCCCTCGGGGGGAACCGTGGACCTCACGCAGGCGGACCCGAAAGGCCCCGTCTGGATCATTCACGGCACCAGCGATACTGGAGTGCCGTACAGCATGGGCGAGGAGTTCTACAACGATCTGAACGCCGCCGGATGGGACGTGACCTTCACACCCGTGAGCGGTGTCGCACACACCTGGCTGTGGAGGTCCCAGTACGGCCAGACCAACGACGACCTGTGGAATTTCTTCATGGACAACGCCAATTAGGCTAACCTGTCAAACATGAAGACCCTGATAGTTTACGACACAAAGCACGGCTGTACGCAAAGCGCGGCGGCCACCCTCAAAAGCTTGCTGCGCGACGATGTCACGGTGGTGCATGTCAAGGAGAGATCCGGGCTTGATCTGAATACTTTCGATGTCGTTATTGTGGGCGGATCCATCCACGCGGGCCGCGTGCAAGGGCGAATCAAGAAATTCTGCGAGGAGAACCTGGCCGTCCTGGAAAAGAAGCGCCTGGGTCTCTACCTTTGCTGCATGTACGAGGGCGAAAAGGCCACCGCCCAGTTCGAGGGCGCCTTTCCCGAAAAGCTTCGGGAACACGCGGTCGCCGTCGGGCTGTTCGGTGGGGTGGTCGACTTCGACAAGATGAATTTCGTGGAGCGGGCCATTGTCAAGAAGGTGTCCGGCGTGTCCGAGACCGTCAGCAATGTGAAGAAGGACGCCATCGAGCAGTTTGCCGCCCGTATTTCGTAGCGCACGACCGGCTTTTTGTGTTTGCCCGCCCAGTTGGCTATTATTTCATTCAAGATGGAATGCACAGAATGTTACACGGTGAGGTATCGTTTCGGGGTCGCCAACGGGCCGAAGTTCGATTTTTCCCTTGAATTCGACCTGGAGAATTTCTCCCTCATCATGGGCGACGAAGAGGGCCGACCCGACTGGACGCGGCTCGAGTACCACCAGTGCGACAACTGCCCCTTTACGCCGGACGAGACACCACGATGTCCCCTTGCCCTGAGCCTGGTCGAGGTGATCGAGGCTACGACCCAGCTGGTATCCCATGAGCGGGTCACCCTGGAGGTGACCTTCCCCAACAGGACCGTGTCCATGGACACCACCGCCCAGGACGCGCTGCGGTCACTGATGGGCCTCATCATCCCCACGAGCGGCTGTCCCCACACGGCGTTCTTCAGGCCCATGGCCCGTTTTCACCTGCCCGTCTCCACCCAGGATGAAACCCTGTACCGGGTCACTTCCATGTACATGCTCGCCCAGTACATGCGCAATTTGAGTGGACTGGATCGTGAAACCGACTTCGAAGGCCTCACACGGATCTACTCCGTCATCAACGTCGTGAATCGGAATGTCACCGAGCGGTTGCGAGAGGTCTGCACGAAGGACTCCTCGCTCAATGCCGTGGTCCTTCTGGACGTGTTCGCGCAGATACTTCCCATGCAGCTCGAGGACATCCTCGGGGAGTTCGAAGCCCTCTTCAAACCCTACACATCTTAGAGCCTGCCGAGAAAAACCCATGCGTTCGACCTGTTTCTAACTATAATATATTGTAGTTCAGTGGCCTTGGAAAATTAGAGCCTGGAGGGTTGCATGAAGCGTCATCACATTTCAATTCTATCGCGAGCGGCGTTCACTCTTGCAGTTTTCTGTTCGGCGGGATGCACGTCGGAGCCCGGCCCCGCCTTCGGAAACGACACAGATACGAACACGTTCGTTGCCAACGACAAGTACGCCGGTCCGTGCGTGACGGAGCTGGATCGCGGAGAGCTCGGGCCGGACGAAACTGTGGATGAACGGACCTTCTTCACTTATGACGGTGATTACATGGTGAAAGAAGAATTCGACGGCAACGCGGACGAGACTGTCGACAGGTTGACAGAATACACCTACGACAGTGACGGCAACGTCCTCACCGAAGCGCGGGACGGCATCGAATGGAGCGCGGCGCACCCCCAGAACGGGGCCGACGGCTCCATCGACATCAGTTACCTTTACACTTACGACAGCAACGGTAACGTGACGAAGCTCGAGCAGGACGGTTACGGGCCCGATGCGGTCGCCGATGGATCCGTGGATCGACGGGTCACGTTTACTCACGACAGCTCCGACAACATGATCGAGTCCGTGGAGGACCTCGACGCGGACGATGTATCGGATATCATCATCACGTACACCCACGACGAGCACGGAAACCCCCTGACCAGAGAAACCGACGGCACAGCGTGGGAGATTTCCGATGGGACCGTCGACAAGCTGGACACCTTTGCCTACGAATACGATTCGAGCGGGAACATGACAATGCAGGAGCTGGATCTCAGCGCCGATGACAATCTGGATATGCGCATCGTCTACACGTACGACTCGATGGGCAACGTGCTCACATTGAGCGAGGTGTGGTTTCTTGATGTGGACAACTTCCACACGGAGAACACCTACGACGAACAGGGATACCTGCTGGAGCACCGGTATTGCACCAACGGATTTTGCATTACCGACACTTACACCTACGACACGTTCAAGAACGTGCTCACCCTGTCGTATACCAACGACAACTTCACAAGCGGCGCGCTCGAACTCACTGACTACTGGTATGGCTGCTGGGACCAGAGCCAGTAGAGCAGGGCTGACTACCCAAACAGCGGTTTCAGTTGTTTATCAGTTCACCTCATCCACACCCAGATCCCAAGTGTCCGCTGAGGGGCGCGAATTGCCCAGATAGTCCCATCTCCGGTCTGTTTCGCCGGGCATCCAGTTGGGATGATCTGTAATCTGTATAGCGTCAACTCCCGCGTTCACTGCCGCCGAGGATGAAGGGATGGCAAAGTCGGCCTTTATCTGAGCCACAGAAGCCAGGCTCGGGTTGGAAGTATCGGGTATCTGGGGGGCGGCAAGGTCGGGATCGGTGTCGTAGATGCTACCGGTTTCCGC
Source organism: Deltaproteobacteria bacterium (assembly GCA_030595125.1). Lineage (GTDB taxonomy): Bacteria > Myxococcota_A > Polyangia > JAAYKL01 > JAAYKL01 > JAUVAN01. The sequence continues at coordinate 21,834 of JAUVDV010000046.1, read as the reverse complement.
TGTGTACGGAGTGTCAGAGTCGGCAAGGTTGTCGTAGTAGAGATTGTTGTGGTGGCTCCAGGTTGAAGGCATCGCGTCACGCACCCAGTAGAAGAGGCCGTCTCCATCTTTTGCAGGATGATTGTCGACAAATACGTTGTTGAAAACACTGGTATAGCCAAGGTCGTGGCTATTGCCTCGAAGCATGATGACCGAACGCAGTTCTGAACCGGAGTTGCCGTAGAAAGTATTGTTGTAGACCCAGGTGTTGTCAGCGTTCAATATTGACAACGCCCCGTCTCCCTTGAGTCCGACAAAGATGTTGTTTCTGACTATGGCGTTTTCCACAACCGCAGCCGATGGGTCAGGAATCCCGGCTTCTCCCGTGCCTATGCCGACGGCAGGGTTTCCAAACCCTCCGAATACCGAGGGGCCAAATACGTTATTCTCGTACAGGATGTTCTCTGCGTAGATCTTGCTGTAGATGAGCCAATCCCCCTTGTCCTCTATCTGAAACAGCCAGCACCTCCGGACGATGACGTTGCTGACGGGAGGAGGATCCCCCGATACGGCTCCACTCCCGAAAATATCGATAACCTCCTGATACATGCCGCTGCTTTCCCGTATAGCGGGATTCCAGGCCACAATACCTTCCAGCAGCAATCCGCTGACCTGCCCCGACACCTTCACCACGTCCTGGTCGAAGGGCGCATCATGAGCCATGGTGTTTCTGACGGTGATATTGGTGGCGTCGTATACGCGAATCAGTCCGTCTCCAGCGCTGCCCTGGTTCCAGGAACCGTACACCTCAAAGCCGTCGATCCCGGCCTCGTCAACCCCCTCAAACCTGACGGCGCTCTGAGTATCGGAGAAGATTACCGCTTCCAGCGCGCCGTCTGCAGAGATCAGTGTTACGCCGTCGGGAACTTGCAGATACGCCTCATTGTAGGTTCCGGCGTGAACACACACCGCGTCACCATAAGCTGCTCTGCCGAGAGCATGGTCAATCGTCCTGCAGGGCGAACCCTCGTCTCCGCACGTACTATCATCGGTACCGGCCAGATCCACATGAACAGTTTCGTCGGTGAGGCAACGGGTAGTGTCGACATCGGTATCGTACTCCGAGTCCGTATCCGAATCCGTGTCTGTGTCGGAATCGGTGTCAGTGTCCGAGTCCGAGTCAGTGTCCGAATCAGTGTCTGAATCAGTGTCCGAGTCCGCGCCTGAATCAGCGTTGCTGCTCGTGCTATCCCTGGAACAGGAACAGAAGCAGACACAAGCCGCGATCAGAATTGGGAAGATCTTCGCTGTTATTGTCACAACCGCACCTCTTTCTATTGGCATCCCACGGGTTCGGTGCTCACTACAACATCATCGAACCATACTTTATTGCTGTGCCCGTCCGCGTCACTCGTCTCGATGTAGTGCTGCAGCCTGACGCGATTGAGCGACAGGCTCGGAACGAGGCGCCACATCATGGCGAGTTCAGAGTGGATGAGGTCCTCGTTTACCCAGTACGCCATTTCGCCGTCGTGCTCGCCCGGAGTGTTTGCTTTCATCATCATCTCGAAGCAGAACCACTCACCTACCGGAAAATAGTGAGGTGTATCTGATTCGTAATGGTTGCCCCAACAACATTGGAGTTGCTCTTCACAGGTGGGCAGCCCCTTTGACAGGCACTCATCGCAGACCGCCTGCGCGTCCATGTAGTTGTCGCAGTTGGTGTCACAGGACATATCCGGGGTGTATGTATAGAAGTGGCTCTCGTGTGAGCTTTCCTTGAAATCGACGGTGGTACCCATGGATATCTCTCCGTTCGGAAGACATCCCGCGGTGCCGTGATACCAGTAGTCGTCGCTCTGGCTTCCCCCGATGTTCAGGAAATGATGGACCAGTTCGTGGTCATCGGCGAACCGTATCCATGCGCGGAAGTACAGCTGTTCATGTTCTTCCATATTGCAGTTGGAAACTTGTTCGCCGTCGCAGTCCCGCCAATCGAGGCTCGCGCCACGGTACCCGGATTCGGGCGCGGCCGGCATGTGAATGGAGTAGTTGCCGCTTCTAACCATGTCGGTTGCGAGATCCAACCGATCCCGATCATCGTCTCCCACACCGCTGATGAAGTCGGAGCCGGATAGCCAGGTATCAAAGTCACCTCCTCCGTTCTCGAAGCCCTCGCAAAGAAGCCATGCCGGGTCGGGATCGTCGCAAGAGAAGTCGGAATCGGAATCCGAGTCCGTGTCGGAATCAGTGTCCGAGTCGGAATCTGTGTCCGAGTCCGTGTCGGTGTCCGATCCCGGGTCCGCGCTTTTGTCCGCGCCGTCTTCCGAGCAGGAGGAGATGCACGTCAATACCCCAAGGATAATAAAAAGTGCTGTCTTCATGGTGTCACCCCATCCTTTCTCAACTATAGCGGCGCGGTGGCCACTGTCAGATCGTCTATCCACATGGTTTGATTCACCGGGGAGCCGTCGCCGATATAGGGGGCGATCAGGAATTGATTGAACCGCATATCCGGATGGGCGCCGGTGCGCAGGAGGACGTTGTCGGAGTCGATGACAATGCTCTCGTCAAGCCAGTAGCGTACAACGCCGTCGGGGACACCCACGCCGCCCGAGATGCTGTTGAGTTCGAAATACGTCTCGACGAAGTGCCAGTCGCCCTTGTAGTTGGCACCGGGGGTATCCGAGAAAGTCTGGCTCCCGGCGTCCCAACCCTTGGCGCTGTAGTATTGTCCGCCGCCGACCGAGAAACAATCTCGCAAATCGTAATCGCCCATCAACCCGTTGCATGAGCAGGCCGAACGCTCTTCGGTGAATTGATATGTATCGAAGGATCCGTCGCAGCCGACAAAGCTGTCGTTGTTGAGCAAGATGCAGTCGGTGTCCACGTTGAGTAAATCCTGAAGCGCCAATCGGGCGACGCCTCCAACCTGTTCCACATATGCTGTCAGGTGTGTTCCGGCCGGGCCGATGTAAATGTCGTCTTCGTTAGTAATGAAATGAAATTCATGTGGATGGTACGGTTGTCCGGACCCGACGTAGTTATCAGAGTACTTCACCCAGTAACTCAAATAAACGGACTCGGTTTCATCGAAGAGATGGCGCCCGGGGGTGCCGCCCGAACATCCGGTCGCCCCTGACTCGAACTCGCATTCAAGGGAGCTAGAGCTACCCGGAATATGTTCGGTGGTCGAGAGTTCGCCCTGGAGAGCGTCGTACCAGCCGCGCGACGCGAAATCCGTGTCTTCGAAATCTTCGGTGAACAACACTGTCCCCGGCTCGGCGTCGGTATCCGTGTCGCTGTCTGTATCAGTATCGGTGTCACTATCCGTGTCGACATCCGAATCCGAATCTGAATCCGTATCCGATCCAGAGTCCGCGCTCTTGCCCGCGCTGTCTTTCGAGCAGGAAGAAAGGCACATCAAAGCCCCAAGTAAAATAAAAAGAGCTGTTTTCATGGTGTTCACAGACATCCTATGGGTTCGGTGGAGACAACGATGTTGTCGAAGTATCGCGCCTGTTCAACGGGTGATCCGCTGTTCCAGTAGTTTTCAAAGAAAACCGCGTTGATCGCGTACTCGGTATAGGTTCCAACAAAATCCAGTCCGTCGCGCCGAGCCTCAAGATTTCCATCTATCCAGAATTCCTGAACCCCGTTGGAGGAGCCGGGGTCGTTCAAGATGACATGGGCTTCTATGCAAAACCAGATGTCGGAATGATCGGTGGCGAAGATGGGTGTGACACCGGCTTGATTGCCCAGCCAATCGAGTTGCGTGAAATCATTATAACCCTGGCATTCCACATTGCCGCTCCCGTCGACACACGAGGCGGGATCTACCAGTAGATGTTCGTCACCGTCGCTCCACAGGTGGGCGATCATCGCCTGGGACCAATCACTGGACGACGAAAACACCGTTGCCCTGGACAGCTTTGCCGGGTTGCCCTGCCAGCCGGCCTCGTTTTTCAGGTACATCCTGTAATAGATTTCCGGGAAGTCCTCCCCGGGTCGAATGCCCGTGTCCATATACGATTGCGGGTTTCTCCCAAAGGCCAGCTTCATACCGCCGGCTCCAACTTCTGTGGCCTGCCACAGGGTACTGAGTCCACGGGTTCCTCCAAGCCCGACACCATCTTCTACAACACAGTCGCCGTCGTCGTCCCCGTACTCAAAATAGCGACCGCTTCCCACCATGGGATCGGTGCTCTCGAAGTCATCGCAGAAAATCCACTCGGGGTGCGCCGTCTGCCAGTTCTCACATTCAACGGCGTCAGTATCGGAGTCCGTGTCCGTATCAGAATCCGTGTCGGTGTCGGAATCAGAATCCGTGTCGGTATCGGAGTCCGAGTCTGTGTCCGTGTCGGAATCGACGTCCGTGTCGGTGTCCGATCCTGAGTCCGCGCTGCCTTTTGGCCCATCACTCGAACAGCCGACCACGCAAAGAAGGACAGGCAACATCACCGGCAACATATGTTTGTTCATTTACCTTGCTCTCTTTTCTTGAAGTGAAGACAAACTATAACAGGTTTTTCCTGAGTCGGTTTCATTGACGAAGAATTGCCGATTGAAAGTCCCCCGAGTTTCATCTCAAGAGCGCGCGAATCCACGGAGAAAAGAAGTAAATTGGTGCGGTATTCGGGCTTCTTTTCCGGCACAGATGGCACAATCGTTGAGCCATCCACCTCGTAATCATTGGATTTTCCACCCGGATCGGTTCGTGCGACAGATGGCATGGCGCATGCAAGTTAGCATCCGTTGCGGTGGCCGATATCAAGGAGGGAGATTCGATGCAGATTGAAATTACGAGAATAGCGGGGTTGCTCCTGCTGGTTTGCTTGCTGTCTTCCGGTTGCGACGATTCCGACTATCGCGATATTGACTTCGAATCCGACAATGAAGATGAAGGCGGCACGATCGACTACGGGGAAGTGCCCGGACCCTGCTACATCGAGCACGACATCAACGGCGATGGAACAATGATACAGCGCACTTCATTTGAGTATGACTATGCGGGCAGGGTTATCCTGGAGGAGTTTGATAGGAATAACAACGGAAGTGCAACAGAGAGATGGACATGGACGTACGACACGTACGGGTATTTATCCTCCTGGAGCCATTCTGATTCGGGCGAGTCCGACTCCGACACCTGGGGAAACGCCACACATAACGCCGACGGTGATGTGCTTTCCCGTAAATCCTGTTGCGGTACGGACATTGGAGTGATCTGCACCACGTCTTTTTACACCTACCTTGCGCCGGGAAAAATCCTCACGCAAGAAACGCACAAGGGCGGGGACTACGAAGACAACCAGGAGACCAGTTTTTCAACTTTCTACTATGATGAAAATGAGTTTCTGGTTCGCGTGGAATTCGACGAGGGCATTAACGGTAGCATCGAGACAGAGCGCGATTACATCAATGACAGCGATGGAAATGTCCTCAGGGAACGGTTCTACCAACCGTATAAAAAGCAAGGTTGCTTCTACGATGTTATCGAATACACATATGATAAAAATGGAAACATGCTCAGCAGGGAAATCGATAGCTGGGGTGCCGATTACTACTGCGCCGACGGGGTGGTGGAGACACGAACCACCTGGACTTATGACTCCGACGGGAACAACCTCATGACGGAAACAGACGGTTCCCAGGAAGACCCGGCGGACGGTGATCCCGAATACCGCGTTTGGTTTACATATAATGAAGACGGAAATGTCGTTCTCACGGAAACAGACGGTTCCTGGGAAGACCCGGCGGATGGCGATCCCGATCACCGCGCCTGGTTTACGTATGATGAAGACGGAAATGTCGTTCTCGAGGAGATGGACATTGAGGCCGACGGGATCATCGACACGATAAAAACATACTCCTTTGACGAAAATGGAAACATCACCGAATTCACCACGGATGAGCAACTCGACGATGATTTCCTGGACGAACGCCGTACGTACACCTACGATGCCTCGGGCAACCTGTTGATGGTGGAGGGGGATGGGGATCAGTATACCTCGACGCCCGTCGACGGAAAGACCGACCAATTTAGCACATACAACTACGATTGCTGGACCTGAAATTCTCCAACTCGACTTTTTTGCTGATGACGGTTAATACCCCTCCATGAACATTCTGATAGCAATTCTGGTTATCGGTATACTCATCGCGATTCACGAGGCGGGGCATTTCTGGGTGGCGCGCTGGACGGGGATGAAGGTCCTCCGCTACTCCATTGGCTTCCTGCATCCCATCATCAAGTGGACCTCCAAAAAGACCGGCATCGTGTATCAGATCGGCATAATCCCACTGGGTGGGTTCGTGCAGATCAAGGGGGTGAATCCGTTCGAGGAGGATGCCTACACGGCCCCGGGCTCCTACCAGACAAAGGCCGCCTGGAAGCGGATGGCGGTGATCCTGGCGGGGCCTGTGGCCAACTTCCTCCTGGCGTGGGCCATGTTGTTCGGGCTTTACTCGTCCGGAGTTCCAGAGAGCGTGAACGAGTCCAGGGTCGGGCAGATAGTGAAAGGCGCCCCGGCGGACGCAGCCGGGTTGAAATTGAACGACCGGGTGCTCGAGTTCAACGGGGTGAAGATCTCAACCTGGGACGAGCTTGCGGGCAACCTTCACGAGAACCCCGAAAAAGACGTCTCCCTCTTGATCGAACGCGACGGCGAACAGATGACGGTGAAGGTCACGCCCATGCTCAAGAACGGGATCGGACTGATCGGGATCCATCAACCCACTACCGACGTCCGACTTCCGATTCACGAGGCCGCCCACGCCGCGCTAGCAAAGTGTACGAGCACTGTCTCGCTCACAGTCACCTCGCTGGCGGGCTGGATCTCGGGCAAATCCAGGGACGTCTCGCCGGTGGGTCCGGTAGGCATCGTCAAGATGGCCGCGAGCACTCTGGACTCCGGTCTGGCGCATTTCCTGGCGTTTGTTTCATATCTGAGCATCATGCTGTTCATGTTCAACATGTTCCCGCTCCCGGCACTCGACGGCGGACGCGGTGTATTCCTGCTCTACGAGGTCATCTCACGCCGGAGGGTCAACAAGAAGGTGGACGCCGCCGTCAACACTGTCGGGTTCGTGCTCCTGCTCGGGATGATCATGGTGATCACGTTCAAGGAGATCTTCTTCGGCTAGGGCCTGGTCCAGTGCTTTCTGAGCGGCGTTCATTATGACGCGGCTGAAGTTGGTGGCGCCGGAGACCGCGTCCACATCGGTGGACTGACCGTCGACTATGCGATCCGGGATCCTGTCCTCGGCGTAGGTTTTCTTCAATACGCCTCCGAAGTCGACCACATCGCACGCCACGATCTTTCCGTCCTCCACCACCACGCGTACCTCTGCGGAGTTGGGAAAATCCCTGTACTTGCCAGTGTACTCGCCGTCCCGCACCAGGGCCGAGTTGATCCTGCCGCCGAGGACGGGCGGCATGGAACAGGCCAGCACGACAAAGGCCGCCAAAACAAACCATGGTGTCTTTCCGATCATGGGCTTCTCCTCAATACATGATCAAATCTATAATGATATTTGGTCCATAAGTCATTATGATGACACTATTAATAATAATGGACTTTGGTGACCATACCAATACAACGAGTCACCATGGGAGGATTACATGAAGAAACTGCCTGTTTTTACCATTCTCATGCTTTGCGTTTCATTTGCTCTGGGTTGCAGCGACAAGTCACCCGTTTTCAATACCGGGAGCACGGACAGTGACTCCGATAGCGACACGGACGGTGATTCCGATAGTGACTCCGATGGTGACACGGACTCCGACACGGATTCCGACACGGACTCCGACACAGACTCCGATACAGACTCCGACACGGACTCCGATACGGACACCGATACGGATCCGCCCCTCACCGACTGCGAGGTCGAAGCACAGACCAACTCCAACATGGTCTGCTGTCCGGAGGTGCTCCCCGGCGACTGCAATCCCCTGTCGTGGAACTGGTCATCAGAGGATCAGTGGTACGGTTGCTGCACCGGCGATCTGGGCACGGCCGTGTATTGCGGCGAAGACCAGGGCGTTTTCTACGAAGAAGCAGATTGTGATGGTGAAGGCGATGTATGCGGATATGACGCCTCCGAGGAGTGGCTAGACTGCATTTGACGCTACCTCTGGTCTTTTCTTCCACTTTTACTACTATGTGCTCCTCGAAAAGAAAGGAGCGCATTCCATGAACACTTTGATCAGATTGCTCATCGCGGCGGGTCTTGCTTCGACTATCGGCTGCGGGGGCGAGGAGAAGACCGAGGAGAAGGCCGCCAAGGTCGACGAAAAACCGATCATCGAGGATGAGGAAACCTCAAAAGAGGAGGCTACGATCGTGGATACCGGAGTGAAGAAGTTGGTGGCCAAGTTCTCGCCCACCGATATCGGCATGGACGAATCAAAGATCCCGGAGCAGCACAGGACGGTCATCGCAAAGCTGGTGGAGGCCGCCGAGATCATGGACGACCTGTACCTGAACCAGGTCAGCGCACAGAACCCGAAGTGGCGCGAAGAACTGGCGGGAGACCCTTCGCACGCCGACACCCTGGCGGCGTTCGACATCATGTACGGTCCGTGGAACAGGCTCGACCACAACAAGCCGTTCTTTGGGGAGGTTGAGAAGCCAAAGGGCGCCACCTTCTATCCGGAAGATATCAAGAAGGAAGAACTCGAGGGCTGGATCGAATCGCATCCGGATCTCAAGGAGGCATTCACCGGTTACTTCACCGTTATCCAGCGCGACGGCGATGGACTGAAGGCCGTGCCCTACTCCGAGTTTTACAAGAAGTGGCTGGAGCCGGCGGCGAAGCTGCTCGACGAGGCCGCGGAACTGGCAAAGGACGCCCGGTTGAAGAAGTACCTGACCGCGCGGGCAAAAGCTTTTCGCGACAACGAGTACCGGCAAAGCGACATGGACTGGATGGATCTCGGCGACGGCGACATCGAGATTGTTATCGGGCCGTACGAGGTCTACGAGGACGAGCTGATGGGCTACAAGGCCGCGTTCGAGACTTTCCTGGCTCTGCGCGATCCCGAGGACTCCAGGGACCTCGCCCGGATCAAGTCTTTCATGCCCAAGATGGAGGCGTTCCTTCCCATTCCCGACGAGCACAAGAACCTGAGCAGAGGCTCCGAGTCGCCCATCTCCGTGGTGGAAGTACTCTTCACGGCGGGTGACACACGCGCCGGGGTACAGACCCTGGCCTTCAACCTTCCCAACGACGAGGTCGTCCGTGAGAAGAAGGGCTCGAAGAAGGTGATGCTCAAGAACGTGGCCCACGCCAAGTTCAACAAGATACTCGTGCCCATCGCCGGCAGGCTCATGCGCGAGGATCAGGCAAAGAACGTTTCGTTCAAGGCCTTCTTCAACCACACCCTGGTCCACGAGACCGCGCACGGACTCGGCCCGGGCAAGATCACCGTCACGAAGGACGGCAAGAAGGTGAAGACCACGGTCAACGCCGAGCTGAAAGAGCTCTACCCGGCCATCGAGGAGTGCAAGGCGGACATCCTCGGCTCGTATCTCAACTACCTGCTCATCGAGGAGGGGCTGCACGAGGAGAGCTTCGTGGAGAACATGTACGCATCGCTGCTCGGCGGGTTTTTCCGCTCGGTGCGATTCGGCGCCGCCGAGGCTCACGGCAAGAGCAACATCATCCAGTTCAACTGGCTCATGGAAAAGGGCGCGATCATCCTGGAAGATGGCAAGTACGTATATGTGTCCGAGAAGATGCAGCAAGCCATCAAGTCCCTCGCCCACGAGGTTCTCATGATCGAGGCGTTCGGCGATTACGACAAGGCAAAGGTGATGATCGAGAAGTACGGCGACATGCCCGACCATCTCAAGGCCGCCCTCGACGGCCTCTCGGATATCCCCACCGACCTTCGGCCCACCTACACGATCGAAGAGCAGATGAAGGGTTGGTAGGGACAACCCCATCCCGGCTTCAACAGGAGAATCCATGTCGACCCTGAACGATCTCTCACGAGAGCAGCTAATAGAGGTCATCAACAACTTCGCCAAGAACTGGCTTGCCCACGATGGTCTCTGGTTTCAGGCGGTGGAGCGGGTGCACGGCATGGAAGAAGCCATCCGCGCGGACACCGAAGCCTGGGAGAGGTTTTCGCCCATCGAGGGCAAGCGCATCAAACGTCTCCTCGGCCTGAGCGAGCAGGCCGGGCTCGAGGGCCTGCGCGAGGCGCTCGAATACCGCATGTACGCCGTTCTCAACCGCCAGAGCAGCGAATATGTCAACGGTTGCCTGCGCTTCTACATGAACGACTGCCGGGTCCAGAGTGCCCGCAAGCGTCGGGGCCTGCCCGACTTTCCCTGCAAACCCGTGGGGCTCGTTGAATACGCGACCTTCGCGCAGACCATCGACTCGCGTATCGAGACCACGTGCATCGCCTGCCCGCCGGACGATCACCCGGACGACTACTACTGCGGCTGGGAGTTCCGGATAAAATAGCGTCCATGGTCGGGTTATTGTGTGGCATAATGATAGACTGTGGATGGTCAAATCTGCCGTGGTTCGGTGAGAATCACCACTGAAAGGAAAAGTCATGAACAGCGCAAGATCCTGGAATTTGGTTTTACTTTGCATCTGTACGTTGGCGGTTTTGTCTTTCGGGCAAGCCGCCTGTGATCAAGGACAAGATTACGGATCGAGTTCGGACTCGGACTCGGATTCGGACTCCGACTCCGACTCCGATTCTGACAGTGATTCCGACAGCGACTCGGATTCAGACACAGACAGCGACACAGACAGCGACACAGACAGTGACACGGACAGTGACACGGACACCGGCGCCTGTACGTCGATCAGCTGGGGCAGCGACCTGATCGTAGGCAATACTGTCGCGAACTGGTCAGTGACCGGCTACATTGATTCAGACGGTGATGGATCGGTCGAGCAGACTGAAGTTTCGTTCACTCTCGAGGATCTTCATTGTTCAGGGAAGCAATCGATGGTGCTCATGTTCGGGACCATGTCGTGACCCTCCTGTCCGAGCTGGTTCAGCTCGGTAGGCGGATACGAGAGCCAGATAAACGCAGCAAATGGTGTGGTCTATGCGGCCTATACAACCGGGTCCGCTGACGCGCCGATAAGCAGTGCGGCGCCTTACATATCACCATATTTTAACGGTTCGTACTGGACGGGCGTCAGGCCGCCGATTTACGGCACCCTTTACACGCCGTTCACCGCCGTAATAGACCTGGAAACAATGATCGTGATCGATCGCGACGTTGACTCAACGAATTACATGTCGATTACGGACATCATGAACGCGGTCAACGGAGCCAACGCCAAGTAGTAACTTCAGAGATTCTCGGACGAACTCTATTTCGAGGGATAGTGGCCCCCGATTTTCAACTCCCACCAATGAATACTACAGTAATTGCGTACATTTTTAATTTCCTTGTTTTTTATTTCGCCCCACATTACGGTTTTCAAATCTGCGGGGATATTTAAAAAAAACCAATGTTCGGCAAGAGTGGGATCGGTCAGACAATCTGTTTCAAAGTGGTGGATGATATTCAATCGGGAGCAAGGAGATTATCATGAAAACCCAACATGTCTATTTGTCGGTTGCGGTAGCGTGCCTGATGGCGATTTCGATCGCCGGATGCGGCGACGATAGCAAGAAGGTGCAGGACGCCGGTCTTGATGGTGGCGGAGGCGGCGAGAGCATCACATTCATTGTGGTGGAGTGGTCCACGGATTCTGAGGACTGGGTGTCGATGGAGGGCGCGACCGTGGCTTTCGACGCTCCCGGCGGCGAACGAACCGAGACGGTCTCCGGCGCCGACGGCAAGGTGACGTTTGAAGGTGTTGACTGGTCGCTCGGCACTGCGGCGGCCACGGCGCATCAGCCCGACTACGTGCTTAGCAGTTTGGTCAACATTGATCCCTCCGACTTGGGAATTGCATTGATTATCGAGGGTTCGATCACGCTGCAAATGCTCCCGTTGGAATCCAAAACGACGGAGACATTGGGCGTCAGCGGCACGGTTGTCGGCCTACAGGATGCCGACCACGAGTGGAAAGCCAGCGTGGTGGGGATGAAATCCGAGTCGAGCTGCGACAAAACATCGGACGGAACCTTCTCCCTGGAAGTGCCGAGCGGAGAACCTTTCATTATTCAGGTTACGGAGTACATCGTGGGTCCCGTGCCTCCATCGGGCCAGGGCTACGACCAGCCGATCTATCAGTGGATGCAGAGGAGCTTCGAAGCGACCACCGAGGAATTGACCGACGTCGAGCTGGACTTCGCGGTCAGCGCAATGGAGACTCATACCGCCGACATTACCTTCGAAGTACCCGCGCGGTCCGAGAGCCCGATTCGCGACGGATACGGCGTGTGCAATATGTGCGATAGCGGCTCATACTGGTGCCAGGGCTGGTCCACACATCTCGATATAAGCGAGGACGGGAGCCTATTCGAATCGTCACTCGTGTGGGTTGAGCCCGAGTATGCCGACGATCCGAGAGTGAGTTGCGGCGTCTATGTTCTCGTGGGCAACCAATGGGTCTGGGGTTCGTATATTTCTATCGAAGGATATCCTGATGACGGCGATTCGTTTGGCACCCTCATGGACAAACCCGAGTGGTTGACTCCGGAAGAGGGGGGCGACGCGTATCCCATACAAGACCCGCTCGAATGGGAGGTGTTCGACGACAATGTGACTAACATCGGTCTATTTCTGTCAAAGGGAGAACAACTAGTATGGGGTGTAGGCAGTACCCCCAGTCAGACGTCGATGACCGTGCCGGAGCCCCCATCCACCGTGGACAAAAATGAATTGCTGGGTTCGTCGTATTTGTCCGCCCAACTGTATGCCGGTATACTCGATTCCGACAATCATTACTGGGAACGCATGGGAATCTCGACCACGATCAACGTCATGGTTTCTGAGCAGGTGGGAGACTACTGGGAAGACGGAGCCTGTTTTGGAGACTCTCCCAACCCGCCGTCTTCACCCGACTGCAACGGAGTCACCTTCGAGGGATGCTGCGACGAGGAGGCGAAGGTCATCTGGTGTGAGGACGAGGTGCTCTACTGCGTCGATTGCCCTTCTGAACATGAAATCGATTGTGGATGGAGCAGTACCGAGAGTTATTACGGTTGCTCCGATGAACCTGGTGGCGAAGATCCATCAGCGGAGCACCCCATCGAGTGTCCCTGAGCGCATGCGCTCGAGCTGGGCGTCAACCGCCTCGGCGAAGATGATATAGAGAATTGTGGTGCCCGCGCCCACTACCCCACGCAAGGTGCCGGACACTTTGGAATCGCCCCCGCGTCTGTTGCGATAGTCCACGGGAACCTCGGTGATCGAAAGACCCTTTCTTGCGGCCCTGACCTGCATCTGGATGGTCCATCCGAAGGCCCGGTTGTTCAGCTCCAGGGCATCGAGGGCCGATCGTCGCACCGCCCTGAAAGGACCGAGATCCGTGTAGCTCACGCCGAAGAAAAGCCGGGTGAGGCGGCAGCTGAGCCAGTTGCCGAAACGCTGGGTAACGGTCAGCGCTCCGGGCTCGCACCGGCCCATAACGCGGGATCCGATGACCAGATCGAAGCCTCTCTCCAGGATCGGTTCCACCAGAGTGTCCATCTGTTTCGGATCGTCCGACAGGTCTCCATCGAGGAACACCACCACCCCCGGAGCATCCGGCGACCCAGGCGAATCAAGCGCTTCCACGGCCGCCAGGCACGCGGCGCCGTACCCGCGAAAAGGCTCGTCCACCACAACCGCGCCGTGTTTCAAGGCCTCTTGCGCGGTACCGTCGGTGGATCCGTTGTTCCCCACGAGGATTCGATCTACCCAGGAAGGCACCGCGTCGATCACCCTGCCGATGGTCTTTTCCTCGTTCAGCGCTGGTATGATCACGGCTATCTTGATGTTGTTCTTCATCTTTGCCGACTGAGCTGAAAATACGCCCGACTCTGACCTTATCTTACGATAGAATGTCCTTTGGAGGAACAAGATGAGAATATGGAACATCCATTGGGGATTCCTGGCCGTGGTTCTGCTCACTGTAGCTTGTGAGTCAAAGTCGGGAGGGCAGGTGGCCGACACTGATACAGACTCAAACACAGATACCGATACGGGCAGTGACGCGGATACCGATACGGATACGGACACCGATACGAGTGCGGTGGAGAGTTGTAACTTTGATTACGACGCGCAGTTCGCGACCTTTGCGGCCATGGATGGGCCTGAAACAGTCCCCCCCGGGACCATCGAAAACCAGGCGCCTCCCGGCTGGACCGCCCACATCGAACCCCCGGCGCCGAACACTTACGTCATCCCCGAGGGCAAGGGAGGCGGGAAGGCGGATCTGGTGCTCCCCGGTTACGAAGACAACATGCCCATGTTCGAGCGGGGGCTTCCCTGGTCAGAAGATACCAGGTGTTATGAGCTGCCTTACGGTGCACACCTGCTCACCCAGGATCAAGCCTACGACATGTACCGGGAAATCGCAGAGCAAACCACCGGCATCTCAGTGGACACGGATCCGGAGGTGCGGACGGTCGTAGGGGTGCGCGGGGCTTACCCGGGGACCTTCCAGTGGCACGGGAATACCCCCGACCTCTTCAACGACACGCTGGTGCTGATGTGGGTTGACGGGGACGGCTTCAAACACGTGAGGGAGTTCGCGGTCCACACCGACGTGGGCAATCAGTACTTCGGCTTCGAGTCGTCGTCGAGTCTGCGCCCCAACCGGAGGTACCACTACATAAACGGCTGGCACGGATCCACTCCCTACAACGCGCTGCACATCGACGAGATCTGGTACCGAGTCAGGAACGATACCAACGCCAATGGCCACTGGGACGATGATCGCAACGGCTGGTTACCGCCGGACGGCGACGACTACTTCCGAGAGGGCAGCGGGCACAATATCCACATGGGATCGGTGAACGCACCTCTGGGCTCCGCGCACGTCAGCGTGTGGTCGGCGGGATGCCAGGTCATTCCAGGCATGGCAAGCTGGATCGAGTTCATCAATGCCGCCTGGACAGAGGAGGGGGATCACGTCAACTACTTCCTGGTGGACGTGAGGGATATCCACCCTCAGGTCTGGTACCCGTGTGAACCCGACGGCTCCCACGAGTGCCCGTTCGAGATCGAGCTTCCCGCGGACGAGGAAGGGGATACTTCCACGGCCACGGCGGATGAGTTTGATGTGTACAACTGTTCCACGATCGATGAGTCGGGCAATGAGATCGTGTACGTGTTCACCACCGACGAGGAGGGAACCCTGAACGTGGTGGTCGACTGTGTGTCGCCGGTGGACATCGACATCCATCTACTCGAGGGCGACGACGCGGACGCGTGTCTGGCACGTGGGCACGAGTCGTTCACTTACGACATCACGCCGGGTCGCTATCTGGTGGTGGCCGATACCTTTGCGAGCGGTGCAGACGAGTTCGCCGGGGAGTTTTCACTGTCTGTGTGGATCGAGTAGGTTATTAACCAGGGGTTGGAGTCATTGCCCGGAATGGGTTTTCTGCTTCGATTTTCTCATCTTTGTCGTGCGGACTGTTTCACGCGCTCCCAGAGGAATCTTTTCAGGGGGAATGTCTGAAGTATTTTTGACCGCGCCTGCCCAAATGCCGTCGGTCTCTTTTTGCATATTGTCGAGCATGGATGTCTCCTTTGCATCGGGCATTGCCCCTAGACTGCAGCAAGACATGTGCCAGAAATCCCCTTTATTTTGTAACTGTTTGATGTCGCGGATATTGCTCAGTAACTGTTTGATATCGCAGATTTTTTGTTTTGTTGAGAAAAGAACGGGCGGGCCCGGGATTTGAGAATATGTGGATTCGTAATACACGTGTGAAAGTAAGATTTTCAAATTTGAAAAGTAGCCCCCCGGAACGGTGCCAGTCACTTTTATTCTTTATTTATTTCGGGATGTTACACCCGAAAAGGGCTAATCGAGGGCGCGGTTCACTGCCTTTGCGACGTTGGTTCCGTCCCAGAATCCCCGATGAGAGTCGGCGATCTTTCCGTCCCGGTCGATGATGTAGATTGTTGGAAGGGACCGCACCAGGTAAGTGTCCGATACGGTGCCGGTCTTGTCCACGACCAGCTGATACTCCACGTTTTTTCGAGATCCGAAGTCGGTCACCTCGGCCAGAGTCTCCCCGCCGCAGGCGACGCCGACCACCACGACCTCCCGCGACTTCATCCGGCGCCAGATTTTTTCCAGTTCCTTCATTTCTTTCATGCACGGGGGGCACGTTGTCGACCAGAAATCGAGCACCACGACCTTTCCCCGCAGATCCTGCAGCGACAGCTTCTGCCCGGAGCCGTCAGCTATGGGCAAGGTCCACAGGGGAGCATCGGAGCCGTCCTCAAGGAGGCTACCGCCCCAGATCATGGAGCCGAAGTAGATTACCAGCCCGGCGATGATCACCAGTCCGATCCTGGAGGCGATGCCGTTCTTGCGAGTCGTTCGCGTTGAAGCAGTATTGTTGTCTGGGTTGCTCATGCGGAACAGATATTCACGATATCGCCCGGCGTCAATCGCGCATGGGGAGAACGACCACAAATATTGCGCCGTTTTTTGAGGCCTCGTCGATCCATATTCGCCCCCCATGCTCGAGCACTATCTTCTTGGAGATGGCGAGTCCGAGGCCGGTGCCCTCGGTTTTGGTCGTGAAATACGGATCGAAGATGGATGGATGATGTTCGGGCATGATTCCCGGCCCGTTGTCCTCGACTCGGATCATTACCTCCGGGTGTTTGGATTGCTCGCGCTTCGAGGCGTGGATCCGGATCTGCGGTTCGAGTACATCTGCGTTGACGAGCGCCTCGGCGGCGTTTCTGGTGAGGTTGTCGATCACCCGTTTCAACATCATGCGATCGATGCTCACGGGGATCGGCTCGGACGGTATTTCCCAGACCATGGCCACGTCGCCGAGCTCCGAGATGTGGCTGAGGGACGATTCACACTCCTCCAGGAAATCCTGCAGGTTCATGATCTCGGGTTTGACCTCCGGTAGCCTTGCGAAGGACGAGAAGTCCGATGTGAGGCGGCGCAAGGTGGCCACTTCCTCCTCGATGATCTCGGTGGATTGATCGAGGAGACGCTCGAACTCGGGATCGCCTTGCTGGTACTTCTCCCTGAGTTGCTGGGCCGCCAGGTGAATGGGCGTTAGCGGGTTCTTGATCTCGTGAGCCAGTCGGCGGGCCATCTCCTGCCATGCGGAGATCTTCTGCAGGTACTCGATCCTGGTGCGGCTCACCGACAGCTCCGCGACCATGCCGTTGAACGACTCCACGAGAGCGCCGACCTCGTCTCCTCCTCCGGGATCCACCCGCACCGACATGTCGCCATGCGCAACCGCAGTGGTGGCCTCGCTCAGGCGATGGATCCTGCGCACCAGGCGCCGGGTCCAGAAGACACCTCCCGTGATGCTCCCCGCCACTATCACGGCGAGCAGTATCAGGTAGACGAAAATCACCCGGCGATTGAGATACGCAGGCGGTGCGCTGGCAAGGGCCTTGTAGGTGATCATATCCTGACCGGCCTTTGCGAAACCGTCTATGATCGATGCTTTTATTCCGAACACCATCTCCGCCGACGTGTATGGTCCGATGTTCACCTCGGCGTTACGAGTGAGAGTGCGCACCGGGGCGGCGGAGGGGTCATCCACTGCCTCTACCTTCACGGCCCTGCCATCGGGGCCGCTCAACCGTATTGAGCGTATGGCGTCATCCCCGGACAGAAAGCCTTCGAGGACCTCCTTCACCTTTTCCTCTTGCGAAGTGCTTGCAGCCTGGTGGAGCGCCGCCGAGTCGACAATATGCTCCAGTCTGGCGCGCTGCTTCTCCTTGACCTCCTCTATGTACTTCCTGTGGATGTCCACGCCGCGCTCGATCTGGCCGGCGATTTCCTCGTTGAGCCCCACGTCCAGGGAGGTGTTTACCGCTTCGGCCACCAGGTAGACGGAAACGGACAGGGGGACCAGCGCCGTGAACAGGAGCATGAGGACGATCTTGACATCCAGGCGGCGGGTCATTTGTTGCCCTGTTCTCCGAGCGTGAACCACTGGGAGCGGAAGGACACGGTCTTGTCAGCCTGTCCGATTCCCCTGTCCACAAAATGACCGACGAAGGACCCGAAGAAATTGCTTCGCGTTTCTATGTTGCCGTGTCCTCCCCTGGGTTTTGAGATCCAGCGTTGGATGTTGCGGACCATCTCCTCGGAGACAGGGTTGACCTCGACCAGGACGCGAAGGCGGTACACCCCGTTCTTGAGGCCGGAGATATTTGCGACCACCGGCGCGCGCCACAGAATGCCGGCGATCCTGATTGCCTCTGCGGCGGTCTTGACCTTCGTGCTCCGCCGTCCCGCGTTGTCCTGCACAGTGATGGCGAAATGCTCTTCCCACAGGTCGTAGATAATCTCGATGGATCGTGCCCAGTAGGTTATCGACTTGCCCTTCTTGGACTCCAGAACCACTTGCGCCACCATCTTCGTCGGGAGACCGGAGTCGAGCTTTTTCAAAATGCTCTTGGTGAAGGCGTCCTTGTAGCTGAAGGTGGTGTAGAGCGTGTCCCCGCCGATCTTCAGTCCGACCTTTCGCTTGCGAGCGCCGGCGGACGCGGGGATGACGGCGACGATCAGTACAATGACGATCGCCGCGGCAAGGTACCGGAAGATGGCACGGCTCGCGATCATTCGGCCATCTCCGATCCCAGGTTTGGAATCAGGCGGAAGAGGTTGGACATGGAAAAAATGATCACGCCGATTTTTGTATCGATTCGGACGCCGAGATCGAAGGTCAGATCCATGGGAACAACCTCGTATCCCTGATATCCCTTGGGATCAGTCCGCAGGTCCTCCCTGGAAGCTATGGCGAAGATGCCCGCGCCGACGAAACCGTTTATTCCGTATATCAAACCGGCGCCGCGATAGAACGGTATGGAGTACTCGAGGTTCAGGTTACCCACCATATCCTCGTATCGCATCTCCTGCACCGACGTGCCGAGCAGAGCGGACTGCAGGTGGGAGAAGTTGAGCTCCAGAAGGCGCGACGGGATGAACGCCGAATAGTCCCCCACGAAGAACTGGTTGTAGAACGGAGAGTCGCCCATGATGAGCCCGCCGAACAGACCGAGCCTGATTGAGTGGCCCTTGCCCAGCGGGAAATAGGTGTCGTGAGCGAGGGTGAACTTGGAGTAGTCGTAATCGGATCCGATCACCTCGGTGGAGAGCTCCACCGTGAAGTCAGTCAGTGACCCTTCAGACGGAAGAACCTGATGATCCCTGGTATCTCTCGCCAGGCCGAACATGATGGAGGACAGGGCCGAGTTTCCCGGAAGAAGGTGGCCGAATTCGATTGGCCTGCGCTCGCCGAAGGAATAGTGGGATCCTGCGGTGGGCACATCGGCGCTGATGGCCTCGATGTGGTAATCGAGCCAGAAGAAGTAGTCGAGCAGCAGTGTGTATCCGGTGCCTATCTGGATCCCGGCTCGCTTGTAATTGAGCACCGCGTAAGGTTCGTTGATATCGTCCCCGGCCGCGTTTACCTGAATGCTGTCATGCCCGAAAAAGTCCCTGGCGTTGGCGTAAAGCCCCTCGACGTGAAGACCCACGTCGGTATTGAGAAAGTGATCGTCCGCGAGGGCCAACCTGTAACCGAACTGCTTCTTCGAAGCTACAACCGAGCCGGATAGCTGGATGCCCGTGCCCAAAAACGAGTTGTCGGTCATGCCGACACTTCCGTAGGGCGTGATCTCGGAGACCCCGAACATGAAATCCTTGATGCGGATGGTATTTCGTTCCTTCACCCGGATCACGAGCACGGCCCAGCCCCGGCGCTCTCCGCGTTTGAGGGACATGTTGACGCTGGTGAAAAAACCGGTGGCCAGGAGCCTGTACCGGGCCATCTCCAGTCGGGGATCGTTGACCGAGAACACCTCCCCCGGCTTGAGGTCCAGGTATCGGAGGATCACCCTCCGCATGGTCTTTCGGTTGCCCTTGATCACGATCTTCTGAAGCCCGTACCGGGGCGCCGGCGGCCCTTCCTCCTCATTGAGGAACACGGGAGAGACCTCCTCGTCGAACATCGGCTCGGTGGGATCCTCCACCCAGGACACCACCGGCTCGGTGATGGTCTCGCCGGTCTGTTGATCGACGATCACCTCCGGTTCATTCTCCGCGGGTTGTGTTGCCTCGTCCCCTGGAGGATCCTCCTGGGCTGAAGCACAAAGGGAGGCGAGCGTTAAGAAGCCGGAGCACAGGAGTGACGTCATCGCCTTCATGATCGCTGCCTCCCCCCGAACCAGCCGCCCAGCGCTGCCATGAAAACGCACGGCAGCGTCATCGCCGCCGCCAACATCAGCGCGTCCGGGCTCAACGCTGAACCCGCGGCCGCCAGGAGACCCAGCACGAGTATGGCCGCGAGCGCCGGCTCGGCAATAGTCTTTCCCCTGGACATCCGCGCCACTATCAATCCCCCCAGAGCAAACGCCCCGAGGAAGACCACCGCCCCCGCGACAGCCAGACCGGGCATCCGCGCCCCGATGGTGCCAATAGATCCGGTCTTCAGTTCCGATTTCAGGAGAAGCATCGCTGTTGCGAAGACTCCCCCCAGAGCCAACGTAGTTGTTCCCAGGATAGCCAGGGTTCCCAGGACAACCCAGCGCCAGCGGAATCGATCCGTGAACGGCAAGAGGGTCTTCGGTTGAGCCCTGACCATCGCCGTGGAGACGTTGAGAACCGCACCGCAGCTCAGGCAGTATTGATTGCTCCGGGGGTTTTTCGTGCCGCATTTTCTGCATGGTTCCATGTCTTCCATGACACCTGACCATACCAGATTGGGGACCAATGACGAAAGACATCAGTCCAAGATCTCGCCAAAGCGCAACGGCGGACAGACGTCACCGAGACCGAGGAAGGGACCAATTGACCCCTATTGCCTTCTTTACACCATCAATGGGCTGCTTGAGATGCTTCGTAAAGGCTATCGGCTTTTTGGTAAGCCTTGTTCGCTTTTTTGAGGTCTGGCTCTTTTTGCTGTTTGTATGAATCGCCAAGGTGAACCCATGCGCGTATTTCCAGATCAATAAATTTGTGTTTATGGTACCGTTTCAGAAAGGCCTTGAAGTGAGTTTGAATTCCAATCAGGTTTTCATCACTTGGCTCGTCCCTCGCCATCCTAACCAGTATTTCACCAGCTTTCATCTCAGCCAAGGCGGCAATTTCCGGACGCGTCTTTTCAAGCAGCTTGGCCAAACCGTTGGCGTTTCTTAAAGCAGATTCGTGTTCTTCAGTTGCTTCGAGATATTCTATGTAACCGATTATTTCTGCGGTGATCTCGGATGCTTCCTCGCATCTATCGGCATATGTTGCAAGCTCGCTATCAAAGACCTTTTTGTTCCGTTTTGGCCTCTCGCGGTCCTGTTCGTAACAATTGCCGCAAACAGGGAAGACTGGGTAAAGTTTGTATGTAGAGTGCGTAACTGGAGAGTAAACCTGGAGTCGCAATTCGTCGCAGCTATAATTGGGGAAAGCAGCGTTGGAATACTCACATTCCGGGTACAGTTCGATCATTTTTTCCTGCACTTTAATGGCAGACATGAGTAATTTGGCACGGCGCAGTTCCGTGGCCGTTCGGTTTAGGACCTCGCAGCTTTTTTCATTGTCGATTTCATCCTGCCGACTGCGATAGATGTACAGGTACACTGGGTTGCTCCCATTTTTAGTACCAGCCGCAGTGAGAGGGTATTCCTGTAGAAACAGGAGGACCCATGCGTGGAAAGAGATTCAAAGAAGAGCAGATCGTTCGGGTGTTGCGCGAGGTTGAGCAAGACGGCGTGACCGTGA
>JAUVDV010000138.1 GCA_030595125.1 Deltaproteobacteria bacterium | reverse complement strand
AAAAAACAGTGCGCACGATAGAGGAGGAGCTCATCCGTCGAGCCCTCGCCAAGACCGGAGGCAACCGCACGAAAGCCGCGAAAATCCTGGAGATCAGCCACAGGGCGTTACTGTACAAAATCAAGCAATACGGAGTTTCTTGACCCCATCCCGGCCTTCCCCTGCGGAAACCCCCTATCCCCGGCCCTTTCCCCCGGGAGGGGAAAGGGAGAAAAAGGGTTTGGATATCTTACCCGCGCAGATCCTGCGCGGAATCAGTGAGAGCCCGAGCTCCTGTTTCCTCCAGCCCGCGCAGATTCTGCGCGGGGAAGTTGATGGCGGCCAGCTTTAGATGGCTCAAGGAGCAGGGTATATCGACACGATCACGTAGGGCTCCCGCGAGACGCTCTTGTTCAGGAACTTGCGAATAGCCGTCTTTATCGCCTCCTCGCACCGCTGAAAATCGACTCTCAGTTCGGGCGTCATCCTCGCGAGGATGCTACGAACTTCGGCACGGATTTGCTCGCATAGCCACGGGGAGGCGTCGTCTGACGTTACGCCGCGCAGGATGACATCGATCTCGCTCACGGGCTGACCGTCTTCGGTTGCGATCCAGGAGGTCACAAGGAGCCCCCTGGTTCCCAAAAGCCGTCGATCTCTCATTGCCGATTCGGGTACGCCGGATCCTCCGTCGATCAGGATCTTGCCGACGGGGAGCCGTTCTTCCGTCGTGGACAGGCCGTCGGGACCCAGGCGCGCCACCTCGCCGTTGGAGAGCACCGTAACGGCGGGTACACCCTCGCGCCGCGCGATCTCGGAGCACGCCACCAGGTGCCGATAAGTTCCGTGCCCGGGGATGAAGGCCCTGGGTTTCACCGCAGCGATCGTCTCCTCGATCTCCGTGATGGAACCGTGACCGGACACGTGTACGCCGGGGCAGTTGTCCCGGTGCACCACGCGTGCCCCCAGGCGGAGGAGACGGTCGATGGTGCGCGATATGGCCACCTCGTTGCCGGGAATGAAACGGCTCGAGAGAGCCACCAGATCGCCGCTTTCCACGTTCAGGTGCCGCAGGTTTTCCATCGCCAGGCGGCTCAGGGCCGACCGACTCTCTCCCTGAGTTCCGGACACCACCACCAGGGTCCGGTCCCTCGGGTGATTCTGAACCTCCTCCACCGGGATCACCGATTGTCGGGGAAGGCGTATTGCACCTGTTTGCGCGGCGATCTTTGAATGGGTGATGACCGAGCGACCGCACAAGGCGATCTTTCTTCCGGTGTTTTTTGCGATCTCTCCCAGGGCGCCCAGGCGTTCCACGTTGGAAGAGAAGGCCGCGATGTAGACTCGTCCGTCCGTCTCTTCCACAAGGGATGTCAGAGTATCAGTCACTTCGGACTCGTCGCCGGAGATCTCGTTCTCCTGTGAGCCGGTGGAATCGCAGATCATGAGATCGACGCCATCAGCCGCCATCTCGCGAAGCCGCTCCAGGACCTCGCGGCCCTCCGTCGGTCCGCGCATCCCCAGCTTGAAATCTCCCGTGTGGAGGACGCGCCCGGCCGGGGTGTCGATCAGCAGTCCCCGATTGTCGATTATGGAGTGAGGCATGGGAAAACAGCGGATGTTGAACGGTCCGATATCCGTTACATCGTCGACATCGATGATGTGGGCGTTGAGGCGCCCCAGGTGATCGAACTCCCTCATGCGCTGTTCGACCAGTCCGACGGTGTACCTCGATCCGTACACGGGGAGATCCGCCTGCTCAAGGAGGTAAGGAACACCCGCGATGTGATCTTCGTGTCCATGGGTAAGGACGATCCCCAGCAGATCGTCACGTCTTGAAACCAGATACTCGAACGATGGATGGATAATATTGATTCCGGGCTGGTCGAAAGAGGGAAACGTCACCCCGCAGTCTACGACAAGAATTTTTCCCGCAACCTCCAACGTCAGGCAATTCATGCCGATCTCGCCGAAACCTCCGAGGGCTGAAATCCGCAAGTTGTCGGTTGTGTTATCCACTTTGTATTGTCTTGATCGGGATCCGATGATCCTGAATAATAAAAGACGGTAACAGTTAGTTTTTTAAAAATGAACCCTTGGTGAGCCGGTGACGGGAGATTTCCGGTTTTTATTAATCTGCTCATCAGCGTACAAGGTATTGGATGCTGCACCCCTACCACCAGCTGAGGACACGGATCGATCGTTTCGTGGAGTCTGTATTCGCTCGATACAGCGAGCAGATAGCCTGTCGTCCCGGATGCTGGCAATGCTGTAGCGGTGGCCTGACTCTGGTAATGGTGGAGGCAGTGGTTGTCGGCAGGGCGCTGGGTATCGAAGCGGAGCGCGTGCACCTGCAGGCGGGTCAACCTCCACTGCGAGAAGACGGCTACTGCAAGTTACTCAACGATGACAATCGCTGCTTGATATATCAAGATCGCCCGCTGATCTGCAGGACCCAGGGAATGCCTCTCAAGTACCCGGGCGTAGAGGCATCCATCTGCGATCTCAATTTCGTTGGGATAGAGCCGCACAATTCGGCGGTGTTCGACATGGACAACCTGGAGACCGCCCTTTTCGCCGCCAACCTGGACTACTGTCAGCGCATGGGCCTCCATCCCATGAGCAGAGTGGCCATCGATCGTCTTGCCCAGCTCGCCGGAATCGATTGATGAATAGACGAAAAGATGACCTATCTCATATCGAAAGAATATTTTATTTTTTAATTACTCTGAGTGAATAATTATTGTTGACGTTCGTAAAAGAAGTAACGACGATAAGCACTCTGAAAAGTGCAACAGATTTCAAAAAGGGAGCAAACCATGAAAAAGATCATCTTCGCCGCCACAATCGCCACCATGTTCATTGGCACAATGCTGTTCGCGGACGTTCCATTGAACAAGAAGCACAAGGGCATGGAAAAAGACGGCCAGAAGGTCAACTGCGGGTATTGCCACAAAAAAGCCGGAAATCCCAAAGAGGGTAAGGATTACGCAAAGTACAAGAATGGCAAATTCTGCAAGGGCAGCGGCTGCCACTAGAAGCCTATCTCAATAGGCACTCTCGCCGGCTTCCATCATCATTATAAAAATAAACCGATCATCGGGTTGACCGATTTCTAGTCATGGTGTAATTCCAACATCGAACGGTATGATCGTTCACTCGGGGCGTAGCGCAGCCTGGTAGCGCGCTTGGTTCGGGACCAAGAGGCCGGAGGTTCAAATCCTCTCGCCCCGATTTTCGTCCAACCGCCGAAAACGGCAAAGGAGTTGCAAATGCCGAGGCTGACCTCTCAGGTAGGAATTCTCATCGTAGATGATGATAAAGAAATCTGTGATTACATGGAGACATTCCTTGCCAGGGACGGATTCGCGGTAAAGACCCTGACCTCCCCACTTGATGCGGTGGAGGAAGTGCGTACCGGAAAATACCATCTGGTTATACTCGACTTGATGATGCCCAAGACCGACGGCATCGAAGTTCTCCGTCAGATTCGCAAAGTAGATACCGATATCGCCATTATTATCTTCACCGGATACCCATCCCTGGAGACCGCAGTCGCATCCATGAAACTCGACGTGGTTGACTACATTAAAAAACCTTTCAATCACGATGAATTTCGCGAGGTGATCGATAGGGTGATGAAGAGGAAAGGACTCGCGCGCAGTCCCGAAGAGGAGCTGCACAAGGTCATCGGCAGCACCATCAGGGCGCTGCGCAAGGAGCGATCCCTTACGCTCAAGCAGATGGCGAGGCGCACTTCGCTTTCGGTATCTCTCCTGTCCCAGATCGAGCGCGCGGAGAGCTCAGCGTCCATCTCGTCGCTATACAAAATAGCCTTGGCGTTGGATACTCGCATAACGCGGCTTTTCGGGGATTTTTAGTAACGTAATCGGATATAACCTATTTTGACGAAAGACAGTCAAAACGGTTCCTCGTTGGACGATATCGCACTTCGCGGGAGGGAGCTTGATCAGCTCTGTCGATTTTCCGGTACCCTGGGAACGACCCTCGATGTAAAAACCCTGGTGAACGACAGCCTCGATTCTCTCATGGCCATGGCCGGGGCGATCAGAGTGCTTGTTGCGCTTGCGGGAGATGATGCAGGGGTTCTCGTTCCGGTTGCTCGCAGGGAATGGGATTCTCCGGTTGGCAAGAAGGGGATCCCCGCGTCGGTTGTGGCCTCTCTGGGCACCGAGGCGGTGGGTTTTGCCAGTGTGGAGGATCTGCCCGATTCCCTGCGCGCGAAGCTCGGCGATCTGCCCGGCCAGCTGGCAGTGATCCCCCTGTGGGCGCATGCTCACCTGCGTGGAGTGGCCATCCTCACCCGTGCAGAGGGGACCTTCACCCCGTCGATACTCAAGCTCCTGACCGCCGCCGGGCGTCAGTTGGCTCTGGCGGCAGAGAACTCGCAGCTTCTGTCTAACCTGCAGAACTCATTTCGCAAGCTGCTGGATACCCAGGAAGATCTGATCAGGTCCGAACGGCTCGCCGCCGTCGGCCAACTCTCGGCCACCATGGCCCACGAGATCCGAAATCCGCTGGCCACCATTTTCTCGGCGATTTCCCAGATCCGCAAGCACGGCAAGGTCGAGGGGACGTTTGCTACCTTGCTCGACATCGCCGAAGAAGAGGCCTCACGGCTCAACCAGATGGTTTCGGGTTTGCTCGATTTCGCGAGACCGAGGGAACCATCTTTTGAAACGAGACGACCGTTTGAAGTGGTGTCCGGTGTGTTGCAGGATCTTCGCGAGAGAGGTGATATTCCTCAAAATGTGGAGATAAGAATCGAATCGCAAGTAAATGATCTCGAAATCAGCATAGATCCCGACATGACCCAATACGCGGTATCCGCCTTGATTTCCAACGCTATCTGGGCGGTCGAGGAAGATGGAGGGAAAATAGTAGTCAAGATCTTGGCTGTAAAGGGCCTGCCGGGCAGCGCGGTGATCGAGGTCGAGGACAACGGCATGGGCATTCCTGCGGATGTTCTCTCCAAGGTCACAACTCCATTCTTCTCCACCAAGCCGTCGGGTACGGGATTGGGCCTTCCAACTGTGATGCGAATTGCCGAGGATCATGGCGGCACACTCAAAATCGACTCGGTGCAGGGAAGTGGAACGACTGTTCAATTGTTATTGAGAACGAAGGAGAATATCAAATGAGTCGATTGCTACTGACCAATATGTCGATTTTCGTTTTGGCGGCGGTGCTCGCCGGCTGCTCTTCAGCCGCTGAAGAACCGGACTGTGTTCCCGATCCGAATGCCAAGCCGATAGTCATCGAAAAGAAATATGAGAGGGTCGGCCTCGGCAAGGCGGGGAAGGAGGCGCTGAAAAAACACGATTGGTGTCGCGCCTGCGTGATGAGCAAGATGGGTTTTGCCAGTTGCCAGAAAGTCTACTCGGACGAACCCGGAGAGCGCAAGGACAAGAATCCCCTCAAGGGCAAGGCCCGCGACAAGGCGTGTACCGACGCCGGTTTCAAGAAGGGAAGTTGCCCGGACAGCGCGATCATCTCCATCATGTGCAAGGGAGATCCCCCCCCCGCGGGCACCAAGGCGCCCGGTGACGCCGTGCAGGACCTGTTCCAGTCTCTCAACAAGCCCGGGGCAGCCAAGTTAGATGTCAAGGTTCGACCCAGAGCCGAGAAAAAGGCCGATTCCAAGGACAAGCCCACCGCACCGATCATCGAGTGAACGCCTGATCCTATTGTAAATTTCAGGAAGACAGCTTTGTGATTACCTGGGGAATTACCTTCCAGAAGCAGTAGCCCGCGAGCAAGCAGCAGTATATCGGTACTAACACCTTCCACGTTTTTTCCGGAAATACCCTGGTGGCGTAGGGCGCGGCGATGGCGGCGATCATGCTGCCGAGAAGCATGGACGGGAGCAGTAAGAAATCGATGACAACCCCCTGGCTCAACATCGCCAGCCAGACGACGATTGAGCAAACACAGACGGAGCCTTCGGATATTGCGGTGACGGCCATCATGCTTTTTGCCGGCACGCCGGACAGAAGTCCACCCACCGTCACCACCGGACCGTATCCACCACCACCGATGCCCTTGTTCAACCCGGCCAGGGCCCCGAAAAAGAACATCCTTCCGGGTTTGTAAGCTTGATTTCTCCTGCCGACAAACAGGGAAACAAGGCCCATACCCACGAGCAGGATCGCCACATAAAGTTTTATCCACACCTTCGCCAATTTGAGCACTCCGTAGACAGCGGTGATGGAAAAGGCTACAGCCACGCACCCGATGACTGCGATAATCAGCCACAACCTGACCGTTTCGGACATGGGCTTGAGCTTCCATTCCACGTTTCCGAATTCATTGTGCAGGTAGGCGCCCGTAATTCCGGCGGCGGCTTGCTGGATCATCACCGCGGGAATGATCTGTATGGGATCAAAACCAAATACGAGCAAAAGCGGCGTGATTGCGGTGCCGTATCCCATCCCCGCCGAGGCGTCCAAAAACTCCAGCACCACGGCTATGGCCACCACCCACCAGAAGATTTCCCAGCTATCCGCGCCGAGCCATCCCCTTGCGATTACTATTTCTGATGCAACTCTCTGGGTGGATTCAAAAGGATTTCCCGCCAGCCAGCACCCGGCCATGAAAAGGATTACGAAGGCAATCAACCCGTAGACGGCCGCCCTGATTTCTCTTTTGTGGGGCCTGAGCCGTTCCAGAACGGTGGGTTTCTCCTGTTCCAGTTTCTGCGCGACCTCCCAACCCATTTTTTTTGCTGCTTTGTTCCCTGCCATACCGACCGACATAGCTACATATGTGCCATATTGCGCCTGACCTCGGTATTGCCGTGAAATTACAGAATAAATGAGAATATTGCGGGGGAATTCGGTTTGTGTAATTTGTGATATATGATTACCTGTATGTATATTTGCTAATATAATGTGGTTTATACTAGAAAGGATCATGGGGATGAAAGACGGACAGGGTGAAATTATTGTAGGTGCAGACTCCGGCCTGCGTCTGACCATGGAGCGCGTCGAGATGGTCAGTCGCTCGGATATCCCGGTGTTGATCGTGGGCGAAACCGGTTCGGGCAAGGAGGTAATCGCCCGCGCCGTCCATTCCCGTTCAGATCGTGCGGCCGGGCCTTTCCTGCGAGTAAATTGCGGCGCTATTCCCTCGGAATTGATCGACTCCGATCTGTTCGGACACGAGCGCGGGAGCTTTACCGGATCTTCGAACATGCGAAAGGGGTGGTTCGAGCGGGCCGACGGAGGTACCCTGTTCCTGGACGAGGTCGGAGAGCTACCGCTCGCTGCTCAGGTTCGCCTTCTGGGGGTTCTTCAGGATGGGACATTTGAGCGGGTTGGAGGCCAGCGCCAGCTAAATGTTGACGTCCGCGTCGTCGCGGCCACTCACCGGGACCTGCAAAGCATGGCGGCTGCCGGTCAATTCCGCAGCGACCTCTGGTATCGAATAGCTGTATTTCCAATATACTTGCCGTCACTGCGCGAGCGCCCCGAGGATATGCATGCGCTGGCCACCCATTTTGCGATGCGCTCGGCGAAACGCTTCGGGCTGCACGCCATGTCCCCTTCCATCGAAGACGTGAGTACCTTGATTTCTTACAAATGGCCGGGAAACATCCGCGAGCTGGCCGCCGTGCTCGATCGCGCCGCCCTTTTGGGGAACGGCAAATGCCTGGAGATAGAAAAAGCCCTGGGTATCACGAACACCCAACACGCGCCACGAGTCGAAGACGAGCATCCGGTAGGCGCCTCACCGATCGCACCCGCTGGATTTCCATCCCTGGACGCGGTCAATCGCGAGCACATCAAGGCGGCGTTGGTTGCGACCAACGGTCGTATAGACGGTCTTCACGGTGCCGCCAGGATGCTCGAAATCAATCCGCATACGCTTCGGGCCAGGATGCGAAAGCTCGGCG
The DNA here is from genome assembly GCA_030595125.1 of Deltaproteobacteria bacterium. Lineage (GTDB taxonomy): Bacteria > Myxococcota_A > Polyangia > JAAYKL01 > JAAYKL01 > JAUVAN01. The sequence goes on along the minus strand of JAUVDV010000138.1, from coordinate 1,849 downwards.
TGGATTGGAAGAAATACCGCAGAGTCTCTTTGGAATCTCGTCATTACGGCTAACTATTTGAGCATCGTCACCATCCTTTTGGGTACGGCGGCCGGGTTCATACGGCACAACATGGCACAGGTGCGCGAGGGGCGAACCTTCCAATTCTTTATTATTATTAACCTTTCTTGACTCGTCTTATATCCGGCCGCGTTGGCATACATCCTGCTCTACTTCCGGGAAACAGAGGAGGATACAATGAAATTTTTGACTACATTAAAACGAAGCCCGCTGCTCCTTACAGCCCTGCTGACACTTTTCCTGGCGATAGGCTGTAGTGAAAGCAGCCTCGATGATGGCGCTCTCGGATCATCAGGCTATGCCGATTCGGACTCGGACGGTGACACGGACGGTGACACGGACGGCGATTCGGATGGTGACATGGACACGGACACGGACAGCGACACGGATAGCGGTTCCACGATAATCGAAGATCCGGAAGAGTGGGACACCGACACCGATGTTTGCGACACCGTAAACGAGGTAGTGCTCTATCTCTCGGCCGACGACTCGAACTCGATGGCCAGTCCGGTGCAGGCCCGGGCGGTTATCCTGTCCGGCAACCTATTCGGGAACTCCGTTCGGACCTATGAGTTCCTCAACTACTACACCTTTGATAATGCTCCGGCGCCCGCCGGCACGGTTGCCGTGACCGCCCAGATGACGCCCAACGAAGAGGTCCTGGCCGATGAAACCTATGACTTCCAGATAGTAGTCCAGGCTCCAGCAGTGTCCAACGCCGCGCGGAGGCCGGTGAACCTGACGTTGTCGCTCGACACGTCCGGATCCATGGGCGGTCATGCCATCGAAATGGTCAGACAGAGCTGCCTCGCCATCGCTGGATCACTGAAGGACGGCGACATCGTCTCTGCGGTCACCTGGGACACCACTCAGAACACGTTGCTCAACTCCCACGGCGTTGTTGGATCTGACGACGCTACGCTGGTTTCCATGTGCAACGGAATCACCGCAGGCGGAGGAACCAATCTCTCCGCCGGGCTGGTCACTGCCTACAACCTCGCCGATGCCAATTTTTCCGAAAACCGGATCAACCGGGTGGTGTTGATGTCGGACGGCGGCGCCAACGTGGGCGTCACCGACAAGGATCTCATCGCGCTGCACGCGTACGACGCCAACGGAGAGGGAATATACATGATCGGAGTGGGAATGGGTAACGCGGGTTCCTTCAACGATGATTTGATGGACACCATTACCGACGAGGGCAAGGGCGCGTACATCTTCATCGATACCGCTGCCGAAGCACAGCTCATGTTTGGTTCGAGGTTCGTTTCGAACATCGAGGTTGCCGCGCGTGACGTGCAGGTTGAGATGAACCTCCCCGCGACCTTCGAGATGATCGAATTTCACGGAGAAGAGTACTCGGAAAACCCCGACGAGGTCGATCCGCAGCACCTGGCTCCCAACGACGCGATGATCTACCATCAGATCATAGGGTCGTGCGATTCATCGGTGGTGGATCACACAGATCCGGTAGTAATCGTTGCGACTTATTACAACCCCATCTCGCTCATGCCGGCATCCACAACGCTGAATACCACCATGGGCACCCTCCTCGCCGCCGACAACGCATTGATTCGGAAGGGAAACGCCATTGTCGCCTACGCGGAAGCGCTCAAGGAGCTGAAGACCCTGACCGGGACGGACGCGACGGACCTCATCGACGCCGTTATCGTCAAGGTCCAGACAGCCCAGGCGTCGTCTCCGGGTGACCCCGACCTCGCCGAAGTTCTGAACCTGCTCCAGACCTACCGAGCGATCTTCTAGAACAAAGATATTCCTTCCGACACCG
>JAUVDV010000043.1 GCA_030595125.1 Deltaproteobacteria bacterium | reverse complement strand
CCCCAGTTCGAGGCGGGGAAGGAAAAGGTCGGGAAAGGCGGCGTCGTACGCGATGCGGACGTCCGGGAGGAAACCGTCGCCTCGGTTGTCGCGCATGCCACAGAGATCGGCTATCACCTCGCGGGCCGAACCGACTCCCGCATCCTCGGCCCGAAAGGAAACCGGGAAACCTTCATCTACCTTGTACGAACCGACCGGCATCTCCTGAAAGAGCGTCCATGGCTTCGGTTTTCCGGCGCACTCGAATCCGGCGACCCGGACGCCAGCCTGTCAGTGGATTCCGTCGTCTGCGACAAGCCCAAACCGTAAGCAACGATTTCGTCTGGCGATCGAGGGCACCAGAGTCGCACCCGGCTCGGTGAGTTTATAGGCAAGGCAAAAAATTCAGTTGACGTTTTTTGCTCGGATGATCTAAGGCTCTTTCGCGGGGACAAAAACAACAAGGAGTACGTGATGACGAATGCGAGCGGATTTCAGGGGACCGTGGAGAACTTGAAGAAGATCGTGCCGCAGCTGGAGAAACTTCGGCCCGAGGAGATCAGGCAGTTCAATTTGAGCGTGCCGACGGTGATATCTACGGCGATGCGGATATGGAAAGCGTACAGGACGGACGAGGGGAAATTCCCGGAAACATTCAGCACGAAGGCATTCAATCCTTCCGATTACAAGGACTTCCCCGAACGTGTGGGAGCGCTCTGGCACCTGGACACGCAACTCAAGCAGGCCGTCGATCCCAAGGGTGACGTGGACGGAATCCTGACCGAGATCGTCCCTCTTCACGTCAAGTTCGGCAAGGCGGCGGTCTACGTATGGGGCAATGACGAGGAGTTGGGCCCGATCGTCGCGGACATCCGCGCGGGCGGCGGCCACATGGACAAGGCGGGCGACCTGACCCGCTACGCGGCCCTGTTCGAGGAGCACTGGACGCAGGCGGACGGCAACTGCAACGTGGTCAAAGAAGATCTGGCCGCGGCCAGGGACTTGAGCGCCAGGTTGATTGACGCCATGACCGCCGTGCCGGCGAGCGAAATCACCCAACTCAAGGATACCCGCGACAGAGCCGGTGAGTACCTGCGCCGCGCCGTGGACGACATTCGCGACGCCGCCGCCTATATCTTCCGCAACGACAGCGAATCCCTGGAGCGCTATCCCAGCCTCTACGCCCGCAGCGCGTCCAAAAAGAAGCCCTCCAAGGTGGATATCGAAGCCGCCGCGCCCCAACCCGCCGAGTAAAACCACTTCTCAAAGCCGGCCGCCATCATCAAAAAGCGATAAAACCACTTTCCAGAAACCTCGACCTCCTCGAAAAAGCGATAAAACCACTTTTCCCAAGCCCCCCGGAGCGATTTGCCTGCTCATTTGTATAGTAGTGGTATGCATCACCCCGGAAATAAAGCGATCGAACCACTTTCCGAAGCCCTCGGCCTCCCGAAAAAGCGATGAAACCACTTTTACGGGACCTACAAATGTGTCCTCCTCCAGATGAGTCCTGGCACCCAAAGGAGGTTTCACCCAAAGGAGGTTTCGAAGTGCCGTTTTCTGCGATATACTGCCACTCAAAGCGGCAAAGTTGTTTTGGATAGCTGACGGCAGGCCTTGGCCTTCCCGTCATGATGCGCATGCGCGAGCAGGCGATGGAGTAGTCATGAGATGGACCATGATAATTGTGCTGGTGCTGCCAATCCTTATCACCGGCACAGCCTCAGCAGACGAAGCATCCGAAAAAGCAAAGGTGGCTTTCTCGGAGGGTAGAGATCTGTTCAAGGCGAGCGAATTCAAAGACGCGGCCGATGCCTTCCGCCTGGCCTACAATCTCTCCCCAAGCTGGAAGCTGCTCTACAACATCGGCCAGAGCGAGGCTGCGGCAAAGCGTTATGGATTGGCGCTGGAGGCCTTCGAGAGGTACCTTGCCAGAGGTGGCGATGATATTCAGGGCGAACGACAGAAAGAAATTCTCGACGAGGTAGACAAGCTACGCCGAATGGTGGGATCGGTGGAAGTCATCGTACCCGGCGGATGCTTGATCATAATCGACGATGTTGAGAGGGGACACGCGCCTCTTTCCGGCTCCTTGATGATATCCGCCGGTGTTGAACACAGGGTGGTCGTAAAGAAGGTCGATGAGATCCTCGTGGACAGGATAGTTCTTGTAAGCGGCGGCCAGAAGACGACCATTGAGGCAAAAGACAAACCTCCAGTCGAGCCTGCTCCCGACGAAACCGAAGTGGCACCACCAGAAGTACCCGAAGAGGAACCTGTCGAGGAACCGGAAGAGGCCGGTCCTTCGGACGAAGAGCCATCCAAGGAACGTTCAAATCTGTGGAAGGCCGGTTGGGCCGTAACTGCGGTAGGCGGCGCGGTACTGATAGGCGGCGGGATAGTCGGAGGGGCAATGCTTTCGTCGGACAGCGACCTGGTGAAGAAGTGCGACGACGATGTTTGCGACCCTCAAGATCAGGATGCCATCGATAAACGCGATAACCTCGCCTTGACGGCTGACATCCTCTACGCCGTCGGCGGAGCGGCGGTTATCGCCGGTGTGATAATGGTCGTTGTCGGGGCGAAGAATGGCGAAAAAGAAGATGCCGGAGACGTCGCTTTCTCACCATCGGCCGGTCCGGGATTTGTTGGCGCCGCCTTGAGAGGGAGGTTTTAGATGACTTTGAAGGCAAGAACAATAACTCGCGTCGTATGTTTGGCGAAGTTGAATACACTCCTGACGATTCTCATTTGTGGTTGTTCCCTCATGAAGACGGACCTCAGCATCGGCGACGGAGGGAGCACAGATACCAACACTGATACGGACACCGACAGCGACACCGCCCCTTACTGCGACGTACACGACTGCTGGCAAACGGAGCCCACAAACCAGACTCTCTGCTACGATGAGACGGCGGAGATAACCTGCACGTCGTTTCCGTGCAACGCAGACGGATCACCGGACTTCTGCGGTCAGGACGCCCAGTACCCGGACAATACGCGAACGTTTTCCTGCTACGACGGGGAAGGAGCGCCCCAGGTTCCATGCGACGGAGCGGCCGACGAGGACGAAACGGTAGTCGACTCGCTCACCGGGCTCGAGTGGCAGCGAACGTGGGGGACAAATCTGAACTGGCAGGAAGCGATCGACTATTGCGAAGATCTCGACTACGGCGACCACGACGACTGGCGCTTGCCTTCGTTCCACGAGCTGTCCGGAATTGTCGATTTCGGCCAGCATTCACCGGCGATCGACACTGTTGCATTCCCGGGAACACCGGAATCAACTGCAACGATAGATGATTTCTTTTCTTCCACATACAATGATTATTGCCCAGACGAAGCATGGGCGATTAATTTCAACTATGGTTGGGCCTGCAAAGAAGACAACGCACTGAAAGCCACTGCAAGGTGCGTACGCGGTCAAAACCACCACGTAAATTCAACAGCTCGTTTCAAGACTATCATAAATGCAAGTCAAGAAATGGTGCTGGACCAGGCCACAGGGCTGGAGTGGCAAAAAGAACTACAAGCCATAAGAGCATGGGCGAGCGCCATACACAGATGCGAAGGGCTCGACTACGGCGGTCATGACGATTGGCGCCTGCCCAACGTGAACGAGTTGCGCGGCTTGTTGGATATGGATTTCACTGAACCTGCCTCGAGCTTCCCAGAAATGGAGGGTGGTGGTGGATTTTGGACATCGACCTCTTTGCCAGGATTGTCATTCGAATCCAATGCGTATGGCGTTGATTTCAGTTATGGTTGTGTGAATGCCGCTCCGAAAAGCACGCTGCTTGGTTGGCGCTGCGTCCGTGGCGGACCCTGAATCGGGGATCCGGAATCTCCGAACCTACCGAGGCCGCCTCAATTTGACCGGTCCGCGTGCGGGGAATATACACAGGTGCTTCGTTTCAGGATTCAAAAGGAATCGTATGACCGCCGATATCAAGAATCATCCCCTCTCCGAGCGCTTCAAGGATCTCTCTCCCGATCACATCCTGGACGCAGTGGAAAAGGGTGGCAGCAGGTGTACGGGCCGGTTCATTGTTCTCAACAGTTACGAGAACCGGGTCTACCAGCTGGAGATGGACGACGAAACCTGGGTGGTGGGCAAGTTCTACCGTCCCGGGAGGTGGTCGAAGGAGACGATCCTCGACGAGCACCGGTTCCTGGCCGAACTTAAGGCGGAGGAGATCCCGGTGGCGTGCCCTGTCGAGCTATCGGAGGGAGAGACGATCGGTGTGGTGGACGGCATCATGTACTCCCTCTTCCCGCGAATCGGTGGACGCTCCCCCCAGGAGATGACCGACGAGCAGGTAAAGATCACCGGCCGCCTGATCGCCCGCATTCACAACGTGGGTGCCAGGAACGACGCGCCCAATCGTATCGCGCTCACTCCCGAAACCTACGGAACGCGCAACCTGGAGTACCTTGAGGAGGCCGAGGCAATTCCCGAGGAGGCGAGGGAGAACTACGTGCAGACGGCCCGGATCCTGCTGGACCGGATGGAGCCTCTCTTCAAGGGAGTCCCCACCCATCGGATCCACGGCGATTGTCACCTGGCGAACCTCATCGAGACACGCGACGGCTACACCTTCCTCGATTTCGACGACATGGTGATCGCCCCGGCGGTGCAGGACATCTGGATGCTGGTGCCCAGCTTCGACGACTACGGACAGCGCCAGAGGGATCTCCTGCTCGAAGCCTACGAGGAATTCAGGCGCTTCGAGCCTGCGTGGCTGCGTCTGGTCGAGCCCCTGCGGGCGCTTCGGTTCATCCATTACTCCACCTGGGTCGCCAGGCGCTGGTACGATCCCATCTTCCAAAAAACCTTCAACTACTTCGGGACGCTCCAGTACTGGCAAAAGGAGACCCTGGACCTGCGCGAGCAGATCGCGCGGATGGACCAGACCGGCTACGGGTACTGAATCAGCAAGGGCGCTCAGGACAGTTTCGCCAACTCCTCGAATAGCCTCGGCGCGTCTACGAAAACACACTCGACATCGCCGAAACCGATGCGGTCCCCCACTTCGATGATGTGTGGCGTCGAATTCCCCAGCCGCTCCCTGTTAACGACGGTTCCCACGGTGGAGTCGGTGTCGGTCAACCAGTGTCGGGTGATAGTTTCCGCTCCGTCAGTGATCTGCTCCACCTGGATCCTCGCGTGGAGCTTGGAGATAGTAGTGTGTTTGATGGCGAGGTCGTTGTTGGCGGCGCGGCCGATGCTTATCCAGTCGGCCCATGCGTTGTTTGTGTGCTTCTTCAACTCCACGACGAACCGTCCGACCTCGAGTACTTTCGACTCGATGATCAACTCGTCCCCGGCGTAATCAAGAGGCGGTATGGAGGCCTTTCCCCTGCGCTTCATCTCCGCAAGCTTCCCGATGGTTATCACACCGGTGACGAAGTCGTCTTCGTTCGCGTCCGGTACTTCGCCCAGCAGATAGAATCCGGCGTACCGGCCTGCAAAGGCCCTGGGGCCCATGAAGTTGATGGCGTCTTCCATCGTTGAAAGCAGGTTGTATCTGTCCAAGGCCTTACCCCCGAGCACTAGTTATACCGTTACCCGAAGGAGGGTGCCAGAGTCATTTTTGGCTCATTTCAAGATCAGAGCGCTCCCTGGATCTGAATGAAAAGGATATCGTCGTCCAGCTCGGGCATGGATGGATCGTCCGTCAGTTTGCGCATGTATTCCAGCTGTACTTTCAGGAGATCCTCGAAGAGATAGCTCACCGCGAAGGTCCAGTTGTTTTGAGTAACCTCGGCGCCGGTTTCGTTCCAATCACCAACAGATCTGTCGAAACGAGCGCCGATCTCGAAGAAATGCCTCTCCCAGAAAGCCGAATCCGCGAATACGGAGATGAGAGGATTCAACGTCCACAGCAAACGGGACTCCCATCCGAAATACAAAAGATCTGTTCTGCCGTCATCGTCGTAGTCGTCGTCAATGAGGCCGGCGCCGTACATCCCCACCGCTCTCAGGCCGATCAGCGACACGTCGATCTCGAGATCCCCCGAATAGCTCAGCCGATCGAGATCGTAGACCACACGCCCGCTGTTGAAGACGATGTTGTCGTGCTTGTTGTAGTTGAAGTGTCCGCCCACTGACACCGTGTCCAGGATTTCGGCGATCTCCAGGCGCGCCCCGTAGAAGAACTGACCCTTGTTGGTAACGATATACTCTCTCCTCGCAGCGCCGCTGATGAACAGGTTTGCCCCGAGCCCGTTGCCCACCATCAAAAAGTAGCGCAGGGCACAGAAGCCCGTATCGATGTCCCCCTTCAAACCCAGGCCCATATCCCTGTAGTAGGAATTGACCCCGTAGAAGAGCGATGATCGGTAAGTTGTCCTGGACAGGGAATAGTCGGCCAGATCGCGGGCGATGTTTGTGCGCAGGATGAAGTCCAGATCCTGGGCGTTGACCATGGCCTCGTACGAACTCGGGATCTTGAACTGGCCGAAATAAATTGACAGCCACCGGGCCGGATGGAGTCCGGCGTAGACATCCAGAAGGCCCGGGTTTCGCTCGAGTCTCATCTGGGCGGAGATCTCAACATGCCGATCGAACCAGAAAGTATACGCGCCGATCCTCGCCCGGTGAAGGCTGAAACCGCTGGTAGCGTTCGTCGCCTCGTCCCCGCTGGGATGCTGGTGCAGCCCTTCCGCCTCCTCCATCTGCTCATAGAGGGTGATCCACATCTGGGCGAGGCCGGTCACCTGCAGGTGATCGTTGACCTCGTAGGCAGACGCCGGCTCATCCATGAAGGTGAGCAACACCGCCGCGAGGACCGCGAGTAAAACAGGAGCGAGTCGCGAGAATGGGCGACCGCCCGTATCAGTCGGCATCGATTCCGTGCCCGTATATAATGATGGATTCACTTTCAATGTACGACCAGCCACCGTTGTAATGATCGAAGTCCTCGTATCCCTCGGGCAGGGGGTTTACCCGAATTGCTATCACGCCACGCACCATATCTCCGGCGTTATGATCCTTGCTGTCATCGTAATCGTACCCATCGTTGCAGTCGGTAGGGGAAAACATGGAGCCCCGATCCGGCTCGTCGGGAACCGACTGGGGAAGCACTACCCGGAAGGGGCCCTCGCCGTCGATTGTGCCCTCCGTTATATCGAGGCTGCTCGGATCGAGGGGGAGTCCGTCCCGCTCGTAGGCCAGAATGAGAAGCTGATCCCCTGCAATATCACCGTCGCCGGTCAGATCCGAAGGCAGGTTGTCGGGGTACATGACAAACCCGCACTCGGTTCCGAGGGTGGCCGTGTCCAGCCCCGAGTAATAGAGCCCGGTCGGGTAGGTCTTTTGAATCTGTTCGGTGGTGAAATCCTTCATGTAGCCGTCGGGAGCGATGACCGTGATCCCCTGAATGGCCGAGTCCGTGATATCCACGCCCGCTTCCACCAGAAGGATCTCCACGGTCACGCCGACATACGAGACATAGTTGTCGAACTCCTGTTTGTGAGAGTTCGCCAGCATGAACTGCTCATGAGAGGCCAGGCCCTCGAGCTGGGCCTTTGTGAACGTGATCATGGGCGCAACCTCCTGCCCGGGTTGGCTGGCGGGATCGCCCGGATACTTGAGATCAGCTATCTCCTCCTTGTTGGAAAAACTGTCGCTGTCGCTGTCGTCAGCGGTGATACTGTTGAGCGCATCCCTGGTCCTTCCGGCCGCCATGTACGCCGCGCCGTACGGGTTGAGGGTCTCCGCATACGTTATCGGTTGAGCCTCGATGAAATCCTCGGATGGATGGATGATCAGATGACAAAAGTCACAGGAGTTCTTGAACGCGGTCTTTATCCCGTCGTAAGACTCGTAGGAGAAGGTCCCCCCCTTGTGACACGTCTGGCAATCGTCGAGCCTGGTTCCCAGGGTATTCGGGTAGACCGACACGAAGTTGTTGGCGTCGAGATCGTTCTCATGTCCCTTGTATGAATTCGACGAAATCAGGTCTTGATCATCACTGTCGGATGAACACGACACCACACCCACCGTCCAGATGCCGATCAGCATCAATATGGTCCAAAAGATTGTTTTAGTTTCGATGTTACGCATTGGAAATTTCCTCCTTCTCAATTGTTTTTGGAACGTCGATTCGTCCCAGATCATCAAACTCATATCCGGCCGCACCCGAGGCGGACACGGACTTCAACTCGCCAAGGATGAAGTCCAGGAAACCCACCATGTGCGGACGGGAAAAGAACTGGGTGGGAATTGCTATCCGGTAGGGCTCGGTGTGAAGTGGGATGAAATCTAGACCGCACAGGTCCGCTGCGACCTGAATGCCGACCCCGGCGTCGGCCCTTCCCGTCCGGACGGCCAGCGCGACCTCCATATGGGAAGAACAGGGCCCCATGGTCCGGCTCTCGCCTGCGGTCTCGCGCGAAGGATCGGGAACCCCCAGGTCATCGAAGAGGCGACGCACCAGTTGAAACGTGCCCGAGAGTTGCTGACGCTCCGCGAAGCAAAGCCCGAGATCCTCGACGCTTTGAAGCCCGGTGATCCCCGGATGCCTCGATCGGTCGAAGATGAGTCCTTGCCGGCGGGAGAAGAGGTCCATCATGTAGCACCCCTTGCCCGAGCCCGCTGACAACTCCCTGGCCTGATCACTCGCGATATGGCAGCCCGCCATGTGCGCCTTGCCGCTGCTGACTGCCTTCAACCCCGCCATGCTTCCAACAGTCGCTGTGACCACTGGTATATTGTTCTTCCGTGTGAAGTCCTGCGTCACCCGAGAGAGCAGCCAATCGTCGCTCCCCTGCATGATAAGCATATCCTCCAGAATGGAATCGATAATGCCGGAGCCGGGATAGATCGTGTTCTGCTCTATCCACCGATCCACGAGTTCGCGTGGGAACAACCACTTTCCGGAGATACGCGAGGCCGGAAGCTGCCCGTCCGCGACCATCGCATAGACCTTCTTCTCGTTGAGATGCAGATAGCGGGCGATCTCCTTTGTTGTCATGTATTCCACTGTCAACCCTCCCCTTCTGTAAGCTCCCGAATTTGCAAGTATACTAACAGACCAAACAGACGGTGCAAGAAAATTATAACCAAAAATAACCGAAAATAACCTTCTCATTTCCCAAGGGTGCCAGAGTCATTTTTCGGGACAAGGCGGTGTCCAGGTTGTCGCGGACAGCACGGCGGAACCAATAGTCGCACGGTTACATATCGGATATTCCTGTTTGATCTATCGGGTTGGTTGTTGCTAGTAATACACAAACACGACTGACAACTGCAGCCCAAGGAGGCCTGGAGCCTGTCCCGCCAGGCTGCAAGGAGAAGTTGATGCGCAAGGACACACTGTGGGTAATGATAGCTGGAGCGGCACTGGGCATAGCTGCGCTTGTCCTCATGTCGCTCGGCAACCCGGCAAACATGGGCTTCTGCATTGCATGCTTCCAGCGCGATATCGTGGGAGCTCTGGGGCTGTTCAACTGGAACATCACGGCGCCCATCCAATACATTCGCCCCGAGATCATTGGGATTGCGTTGGGTGCATTTACGGCGGCGGTCATCCATGGTGAGTTCAAGCCCAGAGGCGGTTCAGCGCCGGTCACGCGGTTCATGCTCGGCGTATTCATGATGCTCGGCGCACTGGTGTTCCTGGGTTGCCCGGTGCGAATGGTGCTGCGACTGGCCGGCGGTGATCTCAACGCCCTGGTTGCGGTGTTTGGGTTCGTCGGGGGCATCGCGGCGGGCGTATGGCTGCTGCGCTTCGGTTTTGTATTGCCACGCGCCAAGGGACAGCGGCGGGCGGAAGGGCTCGTGCTGCCGGCGCTTATGGTGCTCCTGCTGCTGTTTCTCGTGCTCAGGCCGTCCTTCACCGAGGGCGGTCCGATCTTCTTCATGAACAAAGGATATCCCGGAGGTGATGGCTCGCCAGTGGGGCTTGCTACAGGGATCGCCGTCTCGCTAATCGCCGGCCTGGTGATCGGATTCCTCGGCCAGCGCTCGCGGCTGTGCTTTGCCGGGGGCATCCGCGATATTTTCCTGATGCGCAGCTGGCATCTGCTTTCCGGCGTTCTGGTGATATTCGCCGTCGTGCTCATCGGCAATCTTGTCATGGGGGACTTCCACCTCGGGTTTGCCGACCAACCCGTCGCACACAGCGCCCATCTCTGGAACTTCCTGGGGATGGCGATGGTGGGGCTGGCGGCGATCTTGCTCGGCGGCTGTCCATTTCGGCAGCTGGTGCTCGCCGGCAGCGGAAACACGGACTCCGTGTTGACCGTATTCGGAATGCTCACCGGAGCAGCCCTTGCCCACAACTTCAGCCTGATAAAAGCTGCCACGTTACCGGGCAAGATCACCGTGATCGCCGGGCTGGTGATCCTGGTTGTCATCGGGCTGATGAATCTGAAAAGACCGAAGCAAGCGAGGTGAACGGCGAAGATCTGCGCATCAAGCTCATCCCGGCAAGTTGTTGACGACGGGACGAAAGAGGTGATTTATTCGTCCTACGTTGTGTGATCTGGCATCGCCGGGAGTAGGCATGAGCATTGAAACAAGATCGAACCTGCTGTGGCTGCTGGCGGTGGTGATCGTCTGGACCATTGTTGGGTGTGGTGGTGACAGCGGTAGTAGCGGCAGCGACGGTGGAACGGACTCGGACGTGGACACCGACACGGACAGCGACGGCGATCCACCACCGGAGTGTCCGGGCGTCCTCAACCCGCTCGAAGCCCAGGGACAGATCGAAGTGGTTGGTGACGGCACGGCCGGGAGCTGCACCGCCCAGGCCCTGACCGATGCGGTGGAGGTACTGCGAACCGTGGAGAACGGCGGAACGATCACGTTCGACTGTGGTGAGGAGCACGTAATCACTCTGACCGAGTCCCTGTTCGTGGACTTTCCGTTGATGGTCGACGGTCAGGGGGCCATCACCCTGAGCGGCGGCGAGGCGGTGCGCGTGTTGGAGCTCGATCACTACACCGAACTCACCGTGCAACGTCTGACCATCGCAGACGGTCTGGCGGTGGACTCCGGCGCCGCGATCCTCCATCCCTGGTACGGCGCGCTGACCGCGATCGACGTGCGGTTCCAGAACAACCACTGTACCAGCCAGGAAGGCGAGATCGGCGGCGGAGCGGTATTCGCCGGTGGTTTGAGCCAGGCCACATTCTCGAATTGCGAGTTCATCGACAACAGCGCCTCCAACGGCGGCGGGCTATTCAACCGGGGCTCGGACTTGACGGTCGTCGACTGCGTCTTCGAGGGCAACGTGGCCACCAGCTCGGCCGACGGCGGTCAGTTCGGCAACGGCGGCGGGATCTACATCGACGGGATGAACTACGACGTGCCCGGAGATCTATTGCTCTGCGGCACGGTGTTCGAGAACAACCGGGCCAACCAGCACGGCAGCGCGATGTTCTCCTACTTCTACGAGGGTTCCCAGTCGGTGGTCGACCGTTGCCTGTTCCACGCCAACGACTTTGACGGCAGCCCCACCGGCGGGGCCGGCGGCCTTTACCACCAGGTGGGCCACCTCACGCTCACCGCATCGACCTTCTTTGAAAACAGGTCCGATGCGCACGCCGCGGCGTTGTTCGTGGGCTCGGGCTCGTCGGCGACGGTGACCAACTGCACCTTCTCGGGTAACCAGGTCCCTGAGGTGGGGGCCGCAATATTCAACGGCGCCAGCACGGTGGAAATAATCAGCAGCGTTTTCTACGGCAACGACGCGGATTACGCCCCGGCGATTTTCAAGGGCGAGGAGGCGCAAATCTCCCTTGGAAATTCCCTGTTTGCCTACAACACCACCCCCAACGAGTACAGCTCGCTGGCTTGCCACGAGCCGTTCGGCGATCAGGGCGGCAACATGCAGTGGCCCGACATCAAGAACAACGGCAACGACGATACTCCGTGCGTGGCGGGCATCGAGTTCTCCGATCCGTTGCTGCAACCTCTGACTGATAATGGCGGCTACACACCGACGATGGCGCTCGACCCGTCGAGCCCTGCGGTCGACTTCGGCGTCAATTGCCCGCCGCCGGAAACCGATCAACGGGGAGAGCTGCGGATCACGCCTTGTGATTCGGGGTCCTTCGAGCTCCAGTAGAGATGAGGTCCTGAAATGCTGGTGATTGGAATCGATGAGAACGGTCTGGGACCGCTGCTGGGACCGCTGGTGGTGACGGGAACCGTTTTCGAATCCGACGACTACGACGTCGAGCGTTTCTCGCGCCTCGCGGGACCCGATCTTCCCGCCGCCGATTCCAAGATCTTGTTCTCCCGCCGATCCCCCGCCGCCGGGGAGCGCGCCATCCTCTCCTGGATCGAGCTGCTCGGTTGTCGGGCCGGGACTTTCGCCGACCTGGTCGAGGACGTCTGCCTCCCCCTCCCCTTCCCAGTTCCCTGTCCGGCCGGCGCCAGACCTGTACCATGCGAGACGGCGGGGATCGACCTCCCCCTGTGGGCAAAGCCGAACTCGAACACAATCCCCGCAACGGTGAAGGATCGTTTCAACAAGGCAGGAGTCGAACCAGGGTCCGTCCGATCGTTCATGGCGTGCCCCGGGGCGCTCAACCTGGAGCTTCAAAAACCCGACTCGAACAAGATGCGCCTGGACTTCGAGCTCATGATGAAACTGGCCATGAAACTGACCATCTCGGGGCGTGGCGAGGCGATAGTCCTGTGTGGAAAGATCGGATCCACCATGCGCTACGAGCGGTGGTTCGAGAACATGAATCTGTCGGTCGACGCGGTGATCCGGGAATCTCGGGAGGTAAGCACCTACCGCGTGGGCGGCATCGGGGAGATCTCCTTTATCCGCGATGGGGACTCCATTCACCTGCCGATTTCGGTGGCCTCGATGGTGGGAAAATACCTGCGGGAACTCGCCATGGAGCGCCTCAACACCACCCTGGGTTGGAACGCCGAGATGAGGGCGAGCGGTTACCGCGACAGGATCACGTCGAAGTTCGTCGAACAGACTGTGGACATTCGGCGGGACGCGAGGTTATCGAGTTCATGTTTCACCCGCAGAAGTTGAACACTATTTTCCCTTTGGCTCTAAACGCGATTTTCCCTTTGACAGGTCAGCGCGGTTCGGCTAAACAACGCCCCGTCGATCGGGGATCGTCTAATGGCAGGACGGCGGGTTCTGGCTCCGCTGATCTAGGTTCGAATCCTAGTCCCCGAGCATATTGGCCCCATCGTCTAGCGGTCCAGGACGTCGGCCTCTCACGCCGAAAACAGGGGTTCGATTCCCCTTGGGGTCACTGAGTTCTCGTTTGATTCTGCAATCTTCAAAGGGCAACCTTTCCGGTTGCCCTTTCATTGCCCTTTTTGTCGAGCAACTGAACGTAGTCCCGCCATGCGTCGGGGGACATGACCGACAAGCCAGTGCCGAAACAACGCCTGGCCGTCGTGATCACCGGAGAGGTCGTGGAGAGGGCCAAGAACGCCGTTTACTTCGAACCGGGGTTTGACCTTGGCCTCACTCATCGAGGAGGCGTTGACCGTCGCCCTGGACAAGCTGGAGAGACGCAGGGGTGAGCCCTACCCAGCTCGGAAAGGATTGCGGCTAAAACCTGGGCGTCCGGTGAAGTAACCCGCAAGGGGCAGGTTAGAGCCGATTATAGCAGGTCGGGGAATTCACGCTATTCGACCAGTTTGGGAAGAACAATGCTTTCAGAACTCATTATTGATCCGGATTCGAGGGGAAGACAGACGCCTTCCGGCAAAAGTGGTTCCTGTTCAAGAACAACGCAAAAACTTTGCGATGAGCATTGCACATCCAAATCAAGACTGCACCTCGTCAGGCAATAATGTGTCGCATCGTATCCACCATCAAATAAACACATTCCAGGAAAACTCGAATGGGTTGGACATGCGACCATTGCATAACTCGGGATGCATCCAGTTGGTTCCATATCATCGCGATTGATGCATACCGAAAGATTAAGGAAGCCGCTGAAGTTCAGCGGCGAGCATATTCCAACTCCGCTGATATTTCCTACACCACATTCCGCCAAATCACACGCCTGTCTGCAGTTGCATACTTCCTCAGAAAAATTTACCGGCAGCAGATCCTGCTCGCACATATCTCCTGCCGTGCAACATTGTTGGCCCAAGCCGCCGCAGCTGCCCGGTTCATCACCTAACCCTTCTTGAGTGATTTCTTGTGATTTGTAACAGGCGGCACAAAGCAGATTTGTTATCAGTACGATGAACAACAATTTGAAAGCTGATTTCATGAGTTCATTTCCGTAGCGAATGCTACCACAGAAAACCGTAATAGGGCCCAGAACTCCTCGTCCTCGGGGGCGTATCAGTCAATGAGTTTTCCGATTTTGTCTATTGCGTATTCGTACTCAATTCCCGTTCAAGAGGATACGGTTTGCCAACTCCAGCCAGGCCTTCATGACCTCACGGATGCTCACAAGCTTTTCGCTGAAGGCCATCACGAGGAACATGGGCATGAAGGCGATACCCCAGGCGAGCAACCCGATGGACCCCACAGGAAAAGCCGAGTCGCTAACGAGGTGGAAGACGACGGCGGCTACAACGCCCACGGCAAGGGCAAACAGGAACCACGCGAGGCGCAAACGACTCTGGGCCTGGTAAGCTGCGATGGTTTCTTCGGGTGTCATCTCATCACGGACAGTTGCCAGGAACCGGCGTGCATGTGTCGTCGAGGTTGTTGTAGACATCTATCGAAGTTGGACCGCTGGTGATCTGGTCCAGCAGATCGCACGCCTCACAATCGGGAAGAATGTCGTTATCGTAGATGTTAAGCTCATCACCCACATGGGTAACAGCGCCAAGTCCGTCCAGACTGGTGAGGACGGTGTTTCCGTAAATCCACAAGTGATAGCTCAATGAGGTGATGGCGCTCAATCCGCCCAGGTTTGTGAGGGCGTCGTTGTTCTCAATCAACAAGGTTCCGCCCATCGAGGTGATCCCGCTCAGCCCGTCCAGGTTTGTGAGGGCGTCGTTGTCGTGGATAGTCAAGTGACCCACCGAAGTGAGGGAGCTGAGGCCATTCAAGTTCGTCAGGGCACCGTTCCCGCCGACGTACAAGTTCCCACCCACCGAGGTGATGCCGCTAAGCCCATCCAGGTTTGTGAGGATGGCGTTGTCCATAAAACCCAAGCCCCCACCCACCGAGCCGGTGATGCCACTCAAACCGACCACGCTGGCAAGAGTATCGTTTTCGAGGATTGATAAATTCCCACTCAACGAGGTGAGGGCGTTCAGGCCGTCCAGGTTGGGGAGGGCGGGGTTGCATTGGATGTGTATGGCCCCGCCCACCGAAGTGACGCCACTCAGGCCATCCAGGTTCGTTAGGGTGTTGTTATCTTCAATCCACAAGTCCCCTCCCACCGAGGTGATGCCGTTCAGTCCGTCCAGGTTGGGGAGGGAGTAGTTGAGGTCGATCTCCAAGTCCCCGCCCACCGAAGTGATGTTGCTCAGCCCGTCCAGGTTGGTAAGGGCGGTGTTCCAGTGGATTTCAAGGTTCCCACCCGCTGAGGTGATGTTGCTCAGCCCGTTCAGATTGGTGATGACGATGCTTCCCCAGATCCACAAGTCCCCTCCCACCGAGGTGATGCCGCTCAGCCCGTCCAGGTTGGGGAGGTCCCAGTTGTGGTTGATCCGCAAATTCTCACTCACCGAGGTGATGCCGCCAAGCCCGTCCAGACTGGTGAGGGAGTAGTTCCGTTCGATATTAACGTCCCGGCCCACCGAGGTGATGTTGCTCAGCCCGTCCAGGTTGGTGAGGGCGTTGTTATGTACAATCCCCAAGTCCCGCGCCACCGATGTGAGGGCACTCAACCCGTCCAGGTTGGTGAGATAGGTGTTGTCGGCGATAATCAAGTCCGCACCCACCGAGGTAAGGCAAATCAACTCGTTCAAGTCGGTGCACGTAACGCAGCTATCGATACTCAGGCTTCCCAATATAGAGGTGTATCCCGCGAAGGCTGCAATATCCAATTGTGTTTCGATCTCGAAATCGCCGAAGTACTCTCCTTGAACGCAGTCGGGGCCGGTATCCGTGTCGGTGTCCGTATCACTATCGGAGTCGGAGTCAGAATCGGAGTCGGAATCAGTCGTTCCAGCATCGTCGTTGCCCGACGAGCCGTTCGAGCACCCGCCACACACCAGCACGGTCACTAGCACCATCAAAAGCAAGTAACGCATCACTCCAGGCCTCCCATTCACGCGTAACAGCATTCTAACAGTGATTTGAATAGGGCGCACCGAAACTCGACACGAGGGTCAGGCTGTTTCCGCCTCGATAGCCCTTATCGCCCTGCGGAGAGTTGTCTTATCAACGTTGAGAACCTTGGCAACAGTACGCCACGATCTACCCTCGCTATGTAGCCTGAGCGCCCGTTGAACGTCTACGGCGACGTTTGGGCGGCCTAGCACCTGGCCGCGCTTCCGGGCCGCTGCCAGACCTGCCCTGACTCTTTCACTGAGCAGTTGTTTCTCAAACTGGGCGATCCCAGCCATTATATGAAATAGCAACTCGCCGCCAAGTGTGGTTGTATCGGCGCCATCTTGCAAAGAAACAAATTGAACTCCGTTAGTGCGAAACGTATCAAGGGCCTCAACCAAGTCCTTGACTGACCGCGCAAACCGGTCATACCGCCACACGACAACCACTTCAATTTTGCCTTTGCGTACATCTTTCATCATCTGGTCCCGCGCCGTTAGCTTGACACCGGACCCGGATGCCTTGTCCAGATACTCGGTCACCGACCAATCCCTCTGCGCGGCAACCTGACGCAAAGCGTCGAGCTGGAGATCGTGTTTCTGATCGTCGGTGCTGACCCTGGCGTACAGGGCTGCACGGGTTGGTTTGTTACTCATGATCGGGTCCGTTTTCGATCATGCGAAGGCCTCTCTGTTGCCCTTCTGTTGCCCTTTTGGGGGTGAAACAGCGGAACGGAACGGAATGAAACGGAACCAAACGGAATCGTCAATCCCAGTGTTCACGGGGGTTTGCGGTACAAGTTCGCGATCCGGCTCGGCTTTTGCTATAACGGCCTTGTTGGGTTCGATTCCCCTTGGGGTCACCAAAGAAAACCCTCCGAGAAATCAGAGGGTTTTCTCTTTTTAAAAGGAGACAAAATGAGCAAAGTACAAGACGGAACCGATGCGAACTTTGAAGAGGTCGTCATCAAGAGTGATGTGCCGGTGCTCGTAGATTTCTGGGCGCCCTGGTGCGGTCCCTGCCGGATGGTCGGGCCGGTTCTCGAAGAGCTGGCCGATGAATACGGCGACAAGGTAAAAGTTGTAAAAATCAATGTGGACGAGGAACAGGGAATCGCCGGCTCCATGGGGATCCGCTCCATTCCCACCGTCGCCCTCTATCACGGCGGCGAGGTCAAAGACACTCTGATCGGTGCACGCCCCAAGGCCGACTTCGCGGCTCTGGTGGACAAGGCCCTGGCAGACAAGTGATTTCACAATAGCCACTGGAAAATCCGTCCAGAGCGCGATACTCTACCATCAAGCTTTCAAATGAGGAGTATCACATGTACTGGACGTGTTCGTGCGGAACGAAGAACCCGGAAAATTCCGTCAAGTGCGGGAAGTGCAGCAAACCTTCCCCTTCACCCAAGAAGTTTTATGCCGGTATCATCGTTATAGGCGGCATTGTCTTCGCGCTGGTCTACGGTGTCGGAATTATGATTGGCGGCACCCTGGTGGCGTTTTCTGTCACACCGACCAACGAAGCCATCCTGGTTCAGGCAAAGATCATCGGAGCTGAGAGGGGCCTCAAAACGGTGGCGACCATCAACGATCTCGAAAAAGAAGATCAGCCTCTGGCGGAGAAGGCCGCCGTCGAAAAAGCGACCAAGGACATGTCCCTGTTGGTACACAGCATCCTTTTCTGGATTGTGCCGTTCCTGCTTTTCCCGATTATCGGCATTGTGGTCGGTTTTGTTTCGCAGGGGCGTACAGTTTTGGAAGGAGCCATTGCCGGGACGGCTGGTCAGGTCCTGGGTTTCCTTGGGTGCAAGTTCGGGTACCATGTGGATATCCATATCATTGAACTCCTTGTGGGACTTGTGGTTGGGTTCTTCCTGGTGGCGGCAGGAGCGTACATGGGAGAAGCTATTCAGGAAAAACGCGAGCGCGCATCCCTGGCGGCCCAGGATGAAGAAGAAGCTTTTTACTAGTATTTACCCCTCGGCTACACACGCTGAACACAGTAGGGATTGTCGTGGACGGTGCCGGTAACCAGGTAGGCCATCGCAGTGCAGCCGGCCCTGCAGACTCGGCGGAAATCGCACGTGGCGCAGCCGCCGGTCAGCTGGTCCTCACGCCAATCCGTGTTGTAAGCAAACCCGGCGCGGTCGGCCCAGATCTCGGCGAACGGCTTTTCCCGCACGTTGCCCGCGATGAACTCACGAGGCAGTGCGTGGCATCCGCGCACGTCGCCGCTCGCGGTCACGTTGACCATCCGCACCCCGGCCATGCACCCGGCGAAGAAGGTCGACTTGCCCCGCTGCGCGCCGCGTAGTATCGGCTCATGCCGGCTGTAATAGCCAATGTTGTCGGCCACACCGATGCGCACCCGCCCGGCCGCCACGAACGCAGCCAGCCTGTCCAGCAAGGCGGGTATCTGCCGGGGCTCGATAAGATACTCGTAACGCAGATCGAGCAGCCGACCGGCCGGCACGGCGATCTGCAGCTGCCAATCATCAACTCCCAGCCCGGCCACCAACTCGTGCATCCGATCGAGATCGTCGATGTTGCGCTTGTGGATCTGGGTCAGCACCTTGACCTTGAGCGACGACGCGCAGAGCAGCTCGATCGCGCGGATCGCCCGGTCGTAGCGGGACTCGGCCGAGCCGGACGGGGCCACGCGGATCTCGTCATGCACCTCGCGCAGTCCGTCCAGCGAAACTGTGATCGTGGTCAGGCCTGCCTCCTGCATGATCTCGATCTGCCGCTCGTCGACGCGCAGGCCGTTGGTTGTCATCCGTGTCTCGACGCCACCCTGCGCGAGGCGCCGGGCGATCTGCGGCCAATCCTTGCGCACCAGCGGCTCGCCTCCGGTGAGGCAGGCGCTTGTACAACCAGCCTCGACCAGGTCGTCGACCAGTGAGAGCGCCTCTGCGGTGGTCAACTCACCGGCGGCGCGTTCACCGGCCGAGACCATACAGTGTAAACAGCGCAGGTTGCAGGCCTCGGTGATCTCCCACACACAGTCGCGCGGGATCCTCTGTACGCGCGCGGCAAGGTTGGTCATCCGTCGTGCTCCCGATCAGTCGCGGGGAAAAGCGACGCCCTTGTACACCGGAACCGACCCATCGCAGAGCCAGCCTTCGAGCAGTCCCTGTTGGGTGTCTTGCTCGAATGTGCCGTCGAGCGCAGCGTCGTCGATCGCGCAACATTCGATCATCTCCTCGAGAGCGGCGGCGATCTGCTCTGACGTTCCGGTGTCGAACAACTCGGTAAGTCCGGTGTCCCAGCTATCGTTGAGCCCCTCGAAGCACAGGCACAGGTCATGCTTGGTCCCGTCGTCGAATCCCGACTCGTCGATCGCACTCCACAGAAACGACGAGCCAGAGAGGTCGCAGTTCGCATCCCAGGGATCGGTGTTCGAGTCCGTGTCACTATCGCTGTCCGTGTCGCTATCGCTGTCCGTGTCGGTATCGGTATCGGTATCGGTGTCGGCGCCCGCGTCCTCGTCCTCCGGCAGGCCCCGGTTGCCTTTCACGTGATCGCAGCCCGTGGTGGCGATCCCCAGCAACAGGAAACCTCCCAGCACCGGCGCTGACAGTCCGGCGCAGAACCTCCGCAACACTCCGGCATCGGCCTCGCCTCGATCGCCGGGCAGCGCTGCGCGCAATTCGCGCACCAGCTCGTCCACGTCCCACGACGAGAGTAGCTCGGCCCGGGGCCCGGGCCGCTGCGTTGAGCCGACGGCGCTTTCGAGCACACGTCCGAGCAACTCGCTCAGGGCCGGCCAGAACGCGGCGTCGTCACGCCTGGCGTTGAGCAGCGAGTAGAGCTCGGCGTATGTGCGGTCCAGGTCGGACCAGGGCTCGAGCGGAACCCCCTGATGATCGAGGAAGGTTCTCACTCGTTGAGTAATCGTGGGTTTGATCGCCAGTCCTGTCATGGTTCGGCTCCGTCTCTGGTTCGAGATCATAATGTAGCGCACAGATATTATATCGTAAGATGACAATGAAGTCGGAAAAAGCCGAATTTTCGGCTCAGACAGTGAAGATTGAAATGGAGCTTTTACATATTATACTTGAAGGCAATGTAAGGTTTTCGGTCGAAATATGGCAAAAGAACAAAAAAACCTTCTCAAACCGATGATCATTGGGTCTGCTGGAATATTGCTACTGGCGATTGCCCTTGCCTCTGGTCCTGGTAGCGCCGGGAAACCTGGCAACGATGGAAAGAAGATGCTGACAAACAAGGAAAAGAACGTCATCGAAAACAAGGGGACCGAGCCACCGTTTTCGGGAAAGTATGTTCATCACAAGGAAGATGGAACGTACAGTTGCAAGCGGTGTGGTGCGAAGCTTTTCAGATCGGGGGACAAATTCGACTCGCAGTCGGGATGGCCCAGTTTTGACTATGCCATTGAAGGATCGGTGAAGATGATTTCCGATCCGGACGAAATGAGGACAGAGATCATCTGCAGTTCCTGCGACGCCCATCTCGGACACACTTTCGAAGGAGAAGGGTTCACGGACAAGAATCTCCGCCATTGCGTGAACTCGATTTCCTTGAATTTCGCTCCGGAAACTCACGCAAGGCAGACAGACCGGGCAATTTTTGCCGGGGGCTGCTACTGGGGAGTTGAATACTATTTCTCGGAAAAACCTGGAGTGATATCTGTGACCTCCGGCTTCATCGGCGGGCATGTGGACAACCCCACTTACGAGCAGGTTTGTTCCGGTAAAACCGGTCACGCAGAAGCCGTAGAGGTTGTCTTCGATGTGTCCAAAACCAGTTACGAGGAACTGGCGCGTTTGTTCTTTGAGATTCACGATCCCACCCAGCTCGACAGGCAGGGTCCGGACATTGGAGACCAGTATCGGTCGGCGGTTTTCTTCCTTGACGATGAGCAGAGGGAAATTGCGCGCAAGCTTGTGGCGGAGCTTGAGCGCAAAGGCTTCGATATTGTGACGCAGATGGTCAGGGCAGAACAGTTCTGGCCAGGCCCCGATTACCATCAGGAGTACTACGAGCGCAGTGGCAAGCGCCCCTATTGTCATGCTCGTGTAAAGCGTTTCTGACCAGGATTGACGAGTTCGCGGTTACTGTGTCGGGACGGTGGGCGGCACATCTTTGACGCACCGAAACCCCACATACCTCTTGCGAACCAGCGGCCTGCCGGCGCTGCGATTTGCTGCGGTCATGAAGAAGGGAACATCGTACATCCAGGATCCACCGCGCATGGTGTGCTTGTCGCCGGTCTTCGGGCCCCGGGGGTTGCGCTTCTCGCTGTGGCGATAATAGGTGGTGCTGTGAAAATCGTGGGTCCATTCCCATACATTGCCCGCCATATCGTAGACCCCGTACGGACTGACGTTCTGTGGAAAAGAACCAACCGGCGCAGTGGTCTCGAAACCATCCTCCGCGTGATGCGTATTCACCCACTGCGGACGCCACTCGTCGCCCCAGGGATACCTGCGCTCATCGGTTCCGCGAGCCGCTTTCTCCCATTGCGCTTCCGTGGGCATCCGCTTTCCAGCGAAGCGACAATAAGCGAGGGCATCAAACCATCCGACACCGGCCACCGGCTGGGTTGGATCCATGAGTGACTTCACATGCCAGCACGTCTGGCGAGCGCATTTTTTTGCTTCCACACAGCGCGCGTACTCCTCGTTGGTCGTCTGATATTTATCGATGTAAAACGCGTCGAGATAGACATCGTGGCGCGGCTCCTCGTCAAATTCACCCCACTCGCTGCCCATGATGAACTCGCCGGCCGGTATGTAGACCATGCCTGGAATATCCACCGGCCCTTTTGTGGGCCTGGCCTCTATCGGATTCGCCAGCTCGATACGTTTGGCCGGATCGAACTTCACCAGCTTCTCCGCATGCTTGCGCGCGATGACATTCCAGGTCTTCCTGGAGCACATGCACGCCCGTTCGAAATGCCCGAAGGGCAAGCCGGTGCTCACGTCCACCTGGTGTACCGCCCAGACCCATACGGTACCGACGGACTGTACCTTCTTCTGAAGAGACAGTGTCTGACTCACCACGCGGTCGGCCCCCAGAGCCTTGCCAATCCTTGTATGACACTCGTCGTCACAGTTGAGGGAGCCGTCGACGCCCTGCGCAGTCATCGCGTCAATGACATCCTGACGCGGCACGAGATCCACACGGGAGCCCAGCTCTCTTTGAAGCTTTTTGTCCAGCCACTCGGCCTCGTCGTCGGTGGCCTCCACATGTGGATCGCAGGGCAACAACGCAACTTTGGGCGAAGCGGGCAATGTGACCAGAGCTAGGAACAATACGTGAATCATTGAATTACCTTATAATGGACAATAGACTGAAAACCGCCTAATAAAATTCCATGTGTCCCCGAAATTTGAACGATAACAGACGGAATTTGTTGGAGCCAGCCGCCTCCGGCGCGATGCTGTCGGCAGTGTACTTCGTGGTCCTGTACCTCGGTTATTCCCTTTTGTTGCGCGTGGCCAATTTCATCACCCTCAGAAAAACGGGGGCCGCGAGTTTTGATTTCCCGGGTCCGCCCTTCTCCCTGCCCTTCATCCTCGGCGAGGAGCTGGTCATCGCAATGATCTTTGCGCTGATCCTCGGCGCGCTATGGCGAACCCTGATACCGCGAGCACTCTGGATCGCCATGCTGGGCATGTACCTGTTCTTTCTCGCCCTCAACCAGGCGGCCTTTAAACACTATTTTACCCACTTCGATTATGTACTCTTCGCCGAAAATCATGATGCAACCCGCGCCTGGAGTTCCATCACAGACTCCCTGGACACTTTCTTCGTCATCGAAGCCGGCGTTGCGCTGGCCTGTGTCGCGCTGATCGCCCTGCCCTACCGCCCCGGGCCGATCCGAGCCCTCGCAAACTTTGTGGTCAGACGCAAGCTGCGGTCTGCGCTG
This sequence comes from Deltaproteobacteria bacterium, assembly GCA_030595125.1. GTDB lineage: Bacteria > Myxococcota_A > Polyangia > JAAYKL01 > JAAYKL01 > JAUVAN01. The sequence goes on along the minus strand of JAUVDV010000043.1, from coordinate 24,198 downwards.
TTCGCGGCGGCATACATCGCCGTGACCATCGGCCTGGTCATGTTCACAGAGCAGCTCGACCTGAACCGTACCTTCCCGGTAACCTACGTATCGTCCTACCTTCACGTTCAGGCCGAAGAGGCGGAAGTGGCTCAGGCTGTGACAGCTCCACCGATAAAAACCCCGCCGACCGTCAAGAAATCGGAGCCGGACGCGGGGATAGGAACCGACGAACTGGCGCCCGTTCGAGCCGCGATCAGGGCACATACCGGCAAGCTCAACGTCGTCTGGTATCTCATGGAATCAACCGCGTACCGGGATTCTTCATTTGACCCGGCGAACCAGTACGACACCACCCCTTTTCTCAAGAAGCTCGCAAAGGACAGCCTCCTGTTCACCAACTACTACCCGGGGGTCGCCGCCAGCACACGCTCTTTCATTTCCGCCATGACGGGTTTCTATCCTTACATGGACAAGACGAGCGACCTGGTGAAGTACTCGCAGGGGGAGGTCCGGACCCTGGTGGATATCCTGCATGACGACGGGTACGCCACCGCCTTCTTCACCAGCTCCGACTCGCTGTTTGATTCACTCGACAGCTTCATCGTCACGCGACCATATGATGTCTTCATGGACAAGAACCTCCTTCCCGCAGAGGATCGACCCGCCGGCATGGGAGCATACTGGGGCGTGGACGAGGAGGTCATGATCGACCAGGCCCTCAAGTGGATCGAGACCGCCAGGGATTCGGGCAAGCCGTTCTACCTCAATTACAACGCGCTCTACCCGCACCACCCTTTCAGGGTCCCTGATCAACACCGGGCCCTCTACGACGAGGACTGGGGAGATTACCTCCCTCGCGCCCGATTCAGAGCCTCGCTTCGTTACGCGGACATGTCGGTGCAACGGTTTTACGAGGGGCTGCAAAAGCTGGGCGTGGCCGAAAATACGCTCTTCATCGTCGTTCCGGATCACGGGGAGGCCTTCGGGGATCTCCACCCGAGAAATCACATCCACGCGGAGTACTGTTACGAGGAGGACTCTCACATCTTCCTCCTCCTGCACAACCGGAAGGTCCTGGGCACTCCGCTCCAGAGCCCCCGTCTGGGCTCAAACATCGATCTCTTGCCGACACTCCTCGACATACTGGGCATGAGCGCGGACCTGGACATCAACGGTCGAAACCTCATTTCCAGGGACCGCGAGGAACCGATGATCTTCTGTTATTCGAGGCGTCAGTTCGGCGTTCGGGACGGCAATTTCAAATTCAACGTCGACAGGGGAAGCGGCAAGGCCGAGCTCTACGACCTGTCGATCGATCCGACCGAGCAGGAAAATATCGCGAAGGACAACAAGGACAAGGTCGCGACCTTCAGGAAGATCATAAAGGACTGGAGGATCGAAGTTGCGCGCATCTACAAGGACCGAATGGACGCCACCGGGCTGACCTCAAGGGACATCGAAAAGATCGCGCGCCAGAAACGCACGGAGACCTTCGCCGGCACCCGGGTCCGCCTGGAGTCCGCGGCCATATGCCCGGGGAGCAATCGCTCCGGGTGTATCACCGGCGGCAACCTGACCCTCGCCCGCGGGCAGTCGTTGAGCGGCTGGGCCCGCGTGTACAAGTCCGGCGGCGCACGGGTCAAGCTGGAGATCTACGGTCCCGGCAAAAAGAGAATTCACGCCGAGATCAAGCGGATCACAGGTGACCGGGAGGCTACCTTCTCGACGGTTCCCGGGAGCACCTTCGAGGCGGGCGAGAGCTATGTGGCGCGCATCACCTCCGCCGCCTACCGTGCGATCCACGACACAAGAATCATCCGCTTTCACGTGAAGGACTAGCCAGAAAATGATCCTTCGTATTCACATCGCACTTGCAATCACGACACTCGTGCTATCCTGCTCATCCGACTCCCCCAGTGAATCGCGCAGCAACGACAGGCAGCAGACGCCGGCGCAGGCGCCGCCCACGGAAACTCCCAAAGAGTCTCCCGTCGAAATCGCGCCGCTCCCGCCGTTGCCGGTTCCACAGGCATACTTCGGTGAACTGGACGGACTGACGCGCTCAGGAGAACCCCTGAACGTGAAACGTACGAAGGGCGGTTCCGTGGTTCTGGTGGTGTTCGACACGCTCAACGCCAGGCACCTCGGGGTCTACGGATATTCACGGGATACGAGCCCGGGCATCGACTCTCTTTCGCAAGAAGGCCTGGTGCTCACGAACTACGTGTCCAACAGTTCATGGACCAGACCGAGTATGGCCACCATCATGACCGGCCTGCCCAAGAAGAAGCACAAGCTGGAGCTCAACTGCCCACCCATGAGCGAGGATATCACCACCCTGGCCGAGCGGTTCCAGAAGGCCGGATACCGCACCGCAGGCTTCGTCGGCAATCCGCTCATCAAGGCAAAGTGGGGGTTCGGTCAGGGCTTCGATACCTACGTGGACGCGAAGGTGCTCCAGAACTACAAGCTCGCCGATGATGCCGATCTGGCGAAGCGGGCAATATCCTGGCTCGAGAAGAATGGAGATCAACCGTTCTTTTTGTTCGTCTTCTTCACCGCGCCCCACTCCCCCTACAGCCCCCCAAAGGGATTCGGTAAGTTCTTCGAGGGACTACCAAAGGGCTGGCCCATCAGGATCCCGCGCCGGGAATACCCCGGAGGCATGGATCCCGGCGATCGGGCCTGGACCGTTGCAGCCTACGACGGCGACGTTCTCTACGGCGACGCCCAGCTGCAAAAACTGATCGCTCATCTGAAAAAAGCCGGGCTCTTCGAGACCACCACCGTGGCCGTCACCGCGGATCACGGGGAAATATTCGGTGAGCACAACTGCTTCATGCACTCCTACCACATGTGGGAACCGGTTCTGCGAGTTCCGTTTGTGATCTCCTCTCCTGCGCTACCCGTCAAGGGGGCCTACGATGATCGACCGTTCACTCACCTGGATGTCGCACCCACCCTGCTCGATCTGGTCGGCATCGACTTGCGATCACACGATCTGGTGGGAAAATCGATAGCCCGAACACTCGAGGATCCGAAAAGCGGCAGGGAGCGAGAACTGTTCAGCCAGTACAACGCTCACGATCTGAGGCGCGAGGCGATCCGGGAAGGACGATGGAAGCTCGTGCACCATCATCCGGTCCCGCTTTCCGCGACAAGGACCCTCAACATGTTCGGCCATACAAACAAGGTGCCGCCGAAACCCGGGGATCTGCCGACGGTCTCCTGGGAAGTGGAAAAATACGAACTGTTCGACCTGGAAGCCGATCCCGGTGAACTGCAAGATCTGTTCGAGTCACGCAAGACCGAAGCACAGACGGTAGATCTGATCTCGGCCCTCGCAAAACACCTGGAGGACAATCCCGACAAGAAAATCGAGATGGACGAGGATCTCAAAAAAGCGCTCGGCGCCCTCGGCTACATCGGAATATCGGACTAGGAAAAAAGCGAATGAACGGGGATGGGATCAACCCCCAGACCGGACGCAACTAACGCCGTGCTTTTCTTGGGCGGAGTAGCCTTGATCGAATTTTCCATTGCCGAAGTCCACAGTCCAGTAGTAGTAACCGAAACTAACGTCGATCTTGGTTGAGGTCCATAATTCGCCGCTCTTCTGCTCAAACATGACCGAGCAGTTGTCACTTTCCTCGCACGGATTGCAGTAACCATGATAGCCATCGAGCACGTAGGAATCGCATCCACTGAGAAGGACGACCATCTCGCTCCTTGTTGGAAGCCTGTAGCCCGACGGACAAGTGGACTGGGCGGGTTCTCCATCATATCCAGAAGTGTCAAAGTCAGAGTCTTTCAGACACTCCCAACCATCCCAGTAGTGCCCCACTGAGCAACGGAGCCAGTAGAGGTTGGCGTTGGGTTGTTTGACCTCGTCAGTGTCAGTCGGAGGCTCGCAGATCCCGTCGATGCAGCGCAGGCCCTGATCGCATTCACAAGCGCCCCACTCGGTTTCACAGTCGATGCACAGCTGGCCCGGTCCACCCAACTCCACACACACACCGTCAACACACCACAAGTCGCTCTCGCACGCCGATTGACTGCTGCACTCCTCGCCCTCCTGGACCGGCGGTCCGCATTCACCAAAGTTGCACGCGAGACCCGGTTCGCAATTGCCATCTCCCGAGCACGGTTCGCCGTCACCACCGATGCCATCGACGAGGAACACGTCGCAGCCAACGGCAAAAATCGCCATGACGCTGAAAATCAGTGAAATATAAGACCTCATTTCAGAACCTCCTCGCGTAGGACATGGTCAATCCACCTTCCGGTACGGGGGAAATCCAGGCCTGGGTTTTGGGATGTTTACTGAGATAGTGTTCCTTGTCCCCCGGCGAGAGCGACCATGATATTATCCCTGTTACCATCAACCCCGCCCCGACACCGAAGCTCCCCCACATGACACCTGTCCAGGTTCGTGAGCTATTTATGTATCTGTCTTCCAGGGAGTCGGCCCAGCTGTCCGCCGCGCTTTTGGCTATAATCATGGCAAAAAAACCGAAACCGGTAGCTGCAACTCCCGGCCAGAAAAATGCGTGACCCGCTTTCTTGTACGGGTTCATCGGGTAGATGCGCTGCAGGTTGAAATGAAGTTTTTCGGTCCTCCCGGGATCGATGCGCACTCTCCTGTGCACTGATTTGTGATCATCCATCCGGACTACTAATCTGTATGAGAGTGTGGCCAGTTCCATCTCTAGCGGAGTAATGCCGGAGTACTTTCTATGAATGAAAACACGCGCTCCAGGAGGAGACGACGTAACCTTCAATCTGCCAACCGCCATGCCCACGGGCACCACAGAACGCTGCGGCAGTATTGGCTGGGGTTCCGGAGTATTCACGATCGGGGCGATCAGATGCGATGGTTGCGGCGGCGGTTCCGGTTCGAGATTCTCCCGCAGCTCTATTGCCGCAGTTCTCAGTGCGTCGATCATCTCCTCCAATGAGACCTTGGAATCGGTGGTCGAACTGGCAAGTAGCTGCCCGTCTGATAAGTCGTATAACTGTAACGATGCCAGATATCCCTGGCCAAAGATACTGACCGAGCCGAGTACAACAATATCCATCAAACGTTGCCGGCCGGCTTCCAACTGGCACTCGTTTTCACAATCCGGATCGTCGACGGGTTTGGCCGAAGATGTAACGAAACGCTCGCGTGGCAACTCGGTGAATACCGAACGCACTACATTTGAGAGAACCTCTATTTCCTGGTCCTTGATAGATGCTGAATTCTGCAGATCCAGAACCTCAACCCTGGCCCTGTTTTCCTGTGCGTGCGCTGGACCAATTTCGAACAACGACACCGCCAGCGAAACGGCGACCAACAAAAAGACGTGCTTTGCGTTTCTGGAGATCATCCGGTTATCCCCCTGGGTTAATGATTCGACACTTATGACGTGTGCTGGAATAATATCAGGTTTTCTCTTCGCACAAAAGGTGACCCCCGGGATCCGGGACGGCGAAGTTGACGAGGCGCTAGAAGTTTCCCAACGTGAGCGCAGAAACACCCTCGAAATGCTTCTTGTTTCGAGTAAGTAAAACCGCACGATTATTGATACAAATACCGGCAATCAGAGAATCGGCCACATGCATGGTTCGGCCCCTTCTTTTTTCGGCGTCTTGTATCTCGGCTGCCATCTTTGCCCCTGTAGAATCCAGGGGGAGTATCGTCAAACCTCCAAGCAGCGCTTCCAGTTTTTTCTCTCTTTTTTTTGAACCTGTCGCTCCAGCCCAGAGTTCAAATTCCGAGACCACCGTTGTCATCAGGCCCTTCTCTATTTCCATGGCGATTCTATCGGCGACAACAGCATGACCTCGCAGAAAATCAATAAGAACATCTGTGTCTGCGACAATCATCGCCACTGCCCCCTCAATTCCATGCACTTCGTTTCGAGTTCGTCTGCTTCTCTTTTTGTCAGCGAACCCCGCGTTTCAAGTGCCGCCTTCAAGACCTCCCGGTCACCCGTTTTCTTTTTCAGGTATTCCTCCAGGGCCTCCCTCACAATCGCTGAGAAACCATTCATTCCGCGATTCGCCGCAATAGCCAGGAGTTGACTGCGTTGATTATCTGTAATCTCTATTGTAGTTCTCATACTGTAAAAGTAAGGTGCATGCATGTGCATGTCAAGATTGGGAAAGCGCTAGGCTACCTGGTTTGATCCGTCGTCAGTAGAAAATGACGTGATCTCCGAAACGGCGGCGGGTTTGATATCGAGTGGTCGCGTATTCGCTTTGATCCACTCCTTTTTTTTGTCGGCAACGATCTTCCTCGCGCACACGAGGCAAAGACGACAATGCTGAACCTCGACCATGGCAAGCCCCGGACATTGCTCGCAAAAGACAGGCGGCTCGTCGAATCTATGTTTTCCATATTTGCCCAAGAAAACAGCCCTTTTTTTCGCATGCGTCCACGGTCACGAGATAAATAACACCCGCCGTCAACTACTTGTTCCCCCTAATTAAGAAGATGAATATAAATATAACTCAGAAATCCGAATTCGCACCCCCAAAACCCGACAAATCGAAGAAAAAAAACATAAAAACACGAACCAATTGTTGTTCACCGCGCCCTCATGAGGACGCGGTCAGGGGTTGAAAAGCCCTCTGGGCTTGGGCGGTGGCTTCCCGGGCTTCACTGAGACCCAAGCTCATCCTGACCGCGCTCTATTCAGGGCGCGGCATGCAGGATGGAACGGCAGATCATGGAGTTACGCAGACGAGGTACTATTTGGGGTATTTTTCGACGCCGTACGAGAATCCGGCCTCGAAGGCCTTGAGGTTCAATTCCTCGGTCCCGGCCGGAACCGAATCGGCGACCGCCTTGCGCATTGCGTCGGAATCTATGAGATCGGTGACTGACGAGAAAAAGCCGAGCATGACCAGGTTGAAAACTATTCGACGACCGATGTCCTCATCGGCGATGCGAGTACCTGGACAGCCAAACTTTTTGGCCCCCTTGGGCATGCGATCGTCAGCAACCACGAGCTCGCTTTCGTACACCAGGATCGCGTCGTCCTTCATCTCGTGCACGAATTTGTCGTACGCTGACTGGCTCAACGCCACAAACACGTCGGTCTCGCGGATGTAGGGAAATGCGATTGGATCGTCCGCCACCATTACCTGGGCAGAGCACTCGCTTCCACGAGCCTCCGGGCCGAACGACTGGACCAGCGTGGCCCACCTGTCTTCAAAAATCGAGGCCGCCTTGCCGATGATCATGCCACCAAGGATTACGCCCTGTCCTCCGAGACCACATACTCTGATATCATGCTTGCTCATTTGGCCCCCTTGTACGGGACGAAACCGTCACCTAAAATTTCCTTCATCCGTTTCTCGTAACCTTCCATGAAGGTCAGATTATCGCGCTCGACAAACTCCCCGACGACGATGTCGCTCTGGAAGCTCAGCCCCACATCGGCCGTGTCGGCGCCGTTCTGGATGGTTGATTGGTCCTTGTAATACTGTAACGCCATTACGCCGTCCCCGAGCTTGTTGCGACGCTGATACAGCGTTGGACAGGGCGCAATAACCTCGATGAAAGAGAACCCCTTGGTCTTGAGCGCCTTGGTCATGGAACGAGTGAGCTGCCGCACGTGGTAAACGGTCCAGCGCGCCACGAACTGTGCGCCGCACGCGTCTGCCAGGTTGGGCAGGTTGAACGTGTGCTCGTAGTTGCCGTACGGGGTGGTACTGGCCTTGGCGCTGTAGGGCGTGGTCGGTGTTACCTGACCGCCGGTCATTCCGTACGTGAAGTTGTTCACGCAGATGACGGTCATATCGATATTCCGCCTGGCCGCATGGATGAGGTGATTGCCGCCGATGGCGGTGAGATCGCCGTCACCGGAGTAGACCACGACCTTTGAGTCGGGCCTGGACAGAGAAAGGCCGGTCGCAAAAGGAATGGCCCGGCCGTGCGTCGTGTGGAAGGAGTCCACGTTAACGTAGCCCGCAACCCTCCCCGTGCAGCCGATGCCCGACACGACGTGCAGGTGTTCGTGATCGATCTCGGCCTTGGCTACTGCCCTGGCAAAGCAATTGACCGACGTACCGATGCCACAGCCTCCGCACCAGATGTGCGGCATTCGTTCCAATCTGAGGAGATCATTGACAGGATTGACTGGGGTGTCGCTCATGACGCCACCTCCTTGATTTTTTCAATTATGGTGTCCAACTCGAGCATCGCTCCACCAGCGTGGTCGATGAGATGCACCGGCACCTTTCCGGCGACGACCCGCTCTACCTCGTGCACCATCTGCCCCAGGTTCATCTCGGCGACGATGATGGCCTTGGTGTTCTGCGCGACGTCCTTAATCAATTTCTCGTTGAACGGCCACAGGGTAACGAGTCTGACGCGCCCGACCTTGAGGCCCTGCTTTCTGACCAGATCCACGGCGTAGGCGACGACCCTGGAAGTGATGCCGTAGGATACGATGGTGACGTCCGAGCCCTCGACTTCATCGGATTGGGCGATCGAGATCTCATCTACATGATCATTGATCTTGCTGCACAGCCGCCGGACCATTTTGTCCTGCGCCTGCCAGTTCATCTCCGGGTACCCGCGCTCATCATGGGTCAGCCCGGTCGAGTGGATGCGATGCCCCATCCCGACGCGAACCATCTCCGGCTGGTCGCCCTCATAAATCTTGTACGGCAAATACTCCCCGGGGGGGCGCTTGGTGTATACCCGTTCGACCAGCTCGATCTCGTCGGCCGGAGGGATCTTCACCTTGCCGAGCATGTGCCCAACGGTTTCGTCCATCATGAAGAAAACCGGGCACCTGTATTTTTCGGCGAAGTTGAAACACGTTATCACGTGATCGAAGCACTCCTGAGGAGAGCTTGGCGCCACTGCGATTACCTCGTAGTCACCGTGCGAGCCCCACCGCGCCTGCATTACATCTTGCTGGGCGGGGAGAGTGGGCAACCCGGTGGAAGGACCGCCGCGTTGCACATTGACAAACACGGACGGACACTCGGTTATCGCGGCGAGGCCCACGTGCTCCATCATGAGCGAGATGCCCGGCCCCGATGACACGGTCATGGCCTTGAGGCCGGCCCAGACAGCTCCCTGGAAGCAGATAGAAGAGGCGATCTCATCCTCCATCTGGATGAACATGCCTCCTATCTTTGGAAAACGTCTGGAGATTTGCTCCACTACTTCAGTGGAAGGTGTAATTGGATAGCCGGCAACGAAGCGGCAACCAGCGGCGATCGCACCTTCGCCGCAGGCCTCGTTGCCATCAATGAAGTGCATGCCGCTGGCAACGGCGGTTGGATCAGCCTTCATGATCTATTCTCCCTTCTTCTTCCGCTTCGAACGTACTCCAAAGATCGCAAAGTCCGGACAGTACAGGCCGCACATGTCACAACCGTTGCATTTTTCTGGAGCGACAATGTCCGGCAAGTGATAGCCCTTGTAGTTGAGTCTTCCGCCCATCGCGAGCACGTCGGTCGGGCAGAAAGCCACACAGAACGAGCATCCTTTGCAGAGATCTTCCTCGATGTACACCTGGCCCTTGGCGGGTGTCGAACTTTCCTTTTCAGCTTCGGTTCCCATGCGTGTTTCCTCCTGTGTCGGGATCCAAATTGGGTTTCAAAGATGATATTTATCATAACGGGGAAAAACTAAAGGAAAAAAAGGAAAAAAGAATTTGGGGTTTTCCAAATGTCTTTGAAAGCATATTCTTCACCAACATATATCAAAACATTCATACAAATCAGAACAGGAGCACCTCATGCAAAAAGATTTTCTGGAGCTGATACGCCGTGCGTCGTGCGATCTTCCGGCGGACGTGATCCGGGTTATCAAGCAGGGAAGAAACGCAGAGGCAAAAGGATCGCCCTCCCGCTCGGCCCTCGACGACGTTCTCGAGAACTGCGATCTGGCCAGCCGGACGTCGAGACCGATTTGCCAGGATACGGGCACCAACATCTGGTACGTCCATCATCCAAGGTCGGTCAGCCAGGCGGCGTTGACCCGCGACATCATTGCAGCGACCCGCAAGGCTACCAAGCTGGCGTATCTGCGACCCAACGCCGTGGATTCGATCACGGGAAAGAACTCGGGAGACAACACGGGGCCGGGCGCGCCGGTCATCCATTTTCACGAGTGGTCCAAAAAATCACTTGTCGCCGACCTGATGCTAAAGGGCGGCGGAAGCGAGAACGTATCCGCTCAGTATTCCCTGCCCAATGGCGCAATCGGAGCCGGGCGTGATCTCGAAGGGATCCGTCGTTCCGTTGTCGATGCCGTTTTCAACGCGCAGGGAAAAGGCTGCGGCCCGGGAATCATCGGAGTCGGTGTCGGAGGCGACCGCGCCACCAGCATGATAGAAGCCAAGGAACAACTTTTCAGGCTCGTCAACGACAAGAACCCCGATCCGGTTCTGGCGAAGCTCGAGAAGACGCTCCTTGCACAATGCAACGAACTCGGTATCGGCCCCATGGGATTCGGCGGCTCGACCACCGTGCTGGGCGTCAAGATCGGCGCGCGTCATCGCCTGCCGGCCTCGTTCTTCGTGTCAATTGCGTACCTGTGCTGGGCAGCCAGAAGGGCCAGCGTGTCCATCGCCGGAGGCAGGGCAACCTACTCCCAGATCTCGCAGCAGGCCATGAAATACAAGCTCCCGGCGGTTGCCGCCCGGAAAGGGAGGTAATGACATGATACGCATCGATCTACCCGTCCTGGAAAAAGACATCCGTAAACTCAAGGTCGGAGACGAGGTTTCTCTGCACGGCACCATCGTGACCGCCAGGGACGCCGCCCATAAACTGATGGTCGAGGAGTGGCCGAAGTTCGTTGAACCGCTGATCAAGAACGGCGCTATCTACCACTGCGGCCCGGTCATGAAGAAGACCGGCAAGTCATGGAAGGCCGTGGCCGCCGGACCCACGACATCAATCCGGGAGGAACCGTACGAGGCCGCCGTTATGGATCACTACAAGGTTCGTCTGATCATCGGCAAGGGCGGCATGGGCCCAAAGACTCTCAAGGCATGCAAGGACGTGGGAGCCGTGTACCTGCACGCAATCGGCGGGGCGGCTCCCCTGCTGGCTGACACCGTGGTCCGCACAAAGGCGGTGCACCTGCTCGACAAGTTGGGCGTGCCCGAGGCTTTCTGGGAGTTCGAGGTAGACGGCTTCAAGGGCATCGTCACCATGGACTCCAAGGGCAAGAGTCTGCACGCCAACCTGCTTCGCCAATCAAAAAAGAAGCGCGACGCCATCATCGGAATCTGATCTCTTCTTGATGAACGACAGAGTCATTACCTACGACGGCCATCGGGCATTTGAACGAGCCAAAACTGTAATTTTCGAGGGGAAACGCCACGAGGTGGTTTCATCCGAATCGCTGTTCATCTCTACCGGTGTAGAGACCGACTCTCCCGTCAAACGGGGATTTGAGGTTCGCTGCGAGGGCGGCGCCCGGTTCAAGCTGGTGCTCACGGAAGGCGTCGGCTGGGAGATCGAACCCATACCGGGCCCCATGATGGTTTCCGAACCGCGCTGAACGCTGTCCTTCGTGCCGCGCCCTCTTATTTTATCTCCCTGATCAACTCGGCGAAATACGCGGGCATCTCGTGCCGGGGGTACCATGCCAGGGCAAACTCCAGCTCCAATCTCTTGCCCTTGTTGATCTCGATTATCGCGCCCTGCTTTATCAGCGGCCTCGCAAAGTCAGTGGACAAAACCGAGTATCCCCGACCGTCCGCCACGAGCGCCGCCAGGACGTCCGTGTTGTTGGCCAGGTGCCGGTCTTTCCTCGCCAGGTCGAAGAGCCCGTGTTTCTGAAGGTAACGGAAGGTGGCGTCGTCCGCCTCGTTGAAGTCGACGATCCGCTCGTTGGAAACGATGTCCCTGAGCTTCCTTCCCTTCCAGGCCGCGGAGGCCACCAGCATATACCTTGCGGGCGCCAGCAACTTTGAATCGAGTTCGTTTACCACCTCGTGGCGCATGAGAACCGCCAGTTGCGCTTCGCCGGATTTCAGGTAGGCCAGCCCGGGCTTGTCGTCATCCAGATGAAAGGTGAACGTCACATTGCCGAACTCCTGGAGTATCCGCGTGGCCCCCGGAATGATCCTGGACCGCATCATGCTGGAGGGTCCGGTGATGTTGATCCTGATTCCCTGATCCAGATTCTCGTCACGCAGGAACGACAGGTATTCACCCTCGAGATCGGTCACCCGCTGGCTGTACCTGTGCAGTGTCTCCCCCTCCTGCGTCAGGCGCATGCCCTTGCGCGACCTCGTAAAGAGCGTGGTGTTCAGGGATCGTTCCAGAGCCCGTATTCTCTGGGTGACGCCGGTCTGTGTAAGGCCGATCTCCGCAGCGGCTCCGTTTACGCTAGAGTGCCTCACAACCGCCATGAACGCCTCTATTCCGGGATGCAGCAAACTCATTTGTATTCATCGATAACTTATTTTAATAGATTTTTCAAATCTTCGAAAAGGGAGTAGCTTTGTCCGGCACAAGCGGCAAACGAAGAATCGCATTACACAAGCGGAGCATACAATGAACGATACAAAGAAAGTGGTGCTCGCCTACAGCGGCGGACTGGACACCTCGGTCATCCTGAAATGGCTCATCGAAAAAGGCTACGAAGTCATCGCCTACGTCGCCGACGTGGGTCAGGAAGAAGATTTCGAGGCGGTGGAAAAGAAGGCCCTCGCCATCGGCGCGAGCAAGGTCTACATAGAGAACCTCCAGGAAGAACTGGTCACCGACTACATATATCCCATGTTCAAGGCCAACGCGGTGTACGAGGGACAATACCTTCTGGGCACGGCTATAGCGCGCCCCGTGATCGCAAAACGTCACCTGGAGATCGCCCACGAACAGGGCACGCACTGTGTGTCGCACGGCGCCACGGGAAAGGGGAACGATCAGGTCAGGTTCGAGCTGGCATATTACGCTCTCGATCCCGAGGTCGAGTTGATCGCGCCGTGGAAGATGCAGGAGTTCCTCGACGAGTTCAAGGGGAGACCCGACCTCATCGCCTACGCAAAGAAGCACGGCATCGACGTCAAGACCACTACAGCCAAGCCATACAGCGAGGATGACAACCTGCTCCACATCAGCCACGAGGCGGGTGTTCTCGAATCGCCCGAGTACGAGGCTCCCGAAGACATCTACACCAAGACCGTGTCCCCCGAAAAAGCTCCGGACAAGGTCACCCGGATCAAAATATCGTTCAAGGACGGCGTCCCCACAAGAGTCGAGAACGTAGAAGACGGCACAATCAAGGAGACACCCCTGGAGCTGTTCGTCTACCTCAACGAGCTCGGCAGGGACAACGGCATAGGGCGAATAGATATCGTTGAAAATCGTTTTGTCGGTGTCAAATCAAGAGGCATCTACGAAACGCCCGGAGGGACCATCCTCTATCACGCTCACCGGGACATCGAGGGTATCGCCATGGATCGGGAGGTGATGCGCCTGCGGGACATGCTGTCGGCCAAACTCTCGGAGCTCATCTACAACGGCTTCTGGTTCTCCCCTGAAATGGAGTTCCTCATGTCCGCAATTGACAAGAGCCAGGATATCATCGACGGACAGGTATTCCTCAAGCTCTACAAGGGGGGCGTCTACGTGACGGGAAGACAGAGTCCGAGTTCCCTGTACGACAAGGAGCTCTCCAGTATGGACGTCGAGGGCGGCTTCGATCAGAAGGACGCGGACGGGTTTATCAAGATCAACGCCATCAGGCTGATGGCCCACAACGCAATCACGCGCAAACGGGCCTCGAACGGAAAATAGTCGCATGAAACTCTGGAAAAAAGACTACAGCCTTGATACCAGGATCGAGAAGTTTACCGTCGGCAACGATCACATCCTGGACCTTGATCTGCTCGAGTTCGACTGCAAGGCTTCCAGAGCACACGCGCGAATGCTCAACTCCATCGGGGTGCTAACCGAGGACGATCTCTCCAGCCTGATGGCCGGAATAGACGAGATCCTCGAGCTTCACGGGCGGGACGAATTCACCATCCGCGAGCAGGACGAGGATTGTCACACGGCAATAGAAAACTTCCTCACGGAAAAGTGCGGCGACGCGGGCAAGAAGATCCACACTGGCAGATCGAGAAACGACCAGGTGCTCACGGCCATTCGCCTCTTCGAAAAGGCGCAGATGCGGGAGATCGGAGAACTGCTCGACGCCCTGGGAGAATCCCTGGACCGGGTCTGTGCCAGGTTCGGCAAGATCGAGATGCCGGGCTACACCCATATGCAAAGGGCCATGCCCACCGACGTGGAGATGTGGATGGGCAGCTACCGCGCTGCATTGAACGACGACAAACGCCTCCTCGCCAGCGTGGTCGAAATGATAGATCAATGCCCATTGGGGACCGCTGCCGGGTTCGGGGTGCCCGTGCTGGATCTGGACCGGGAGATGACCTCGAAGGAGCTGGGATTCGCCAGGGTGATGGAGAACCCCATGTACGCCCAGATGAGTCGCGGCAAGTTCGAGGCGATCATCATCGGCGCCTGTACGTCGATCATGGCCGACCTCAACAAGCTGGCGAGCGATCTGACCATGTACAACATGGTTGAGTTCGGCCTTGTCACCCTGCCGGACAAGATCTGCACCGGCAGCTCCATCATGCCCCAGAAGCGAAACCCCGACGTGCTGGAGTTGATTCGCGCCAAGTACCACGTGGTGCTCGGCGAGGAGTTCAAGGTCAAGAGCCTGATCTCAAACCTCATCTCCGGCTACAATCGCGACATTCAGCTGACCAAGGAGCCGCTCTTCACGGCCATAGAAACCACCAAGAGTTGTCTGGACATCACCGCGTTCGTTCTCGACGGAATGACCATCGACGAAGAAGCCTGCAAGGCCGCGCTGACCGATGAGCTTTACGCCACCGAGAAAGCCTATGAACTGGTCAAGCGGGGGGTCCCGTTTCGGGAAGCATACCGGATCGCCGCCAACACCGACGCCTACAAAAAGGCCACCAGATCAACGGGGGACAAGTAGTTTTGCAGTAGTGGCTTTTCGAGGAGTCTTTAGATCGGGGCCGCCACATTACTACAGGCAGAACATCTGCTCCATGACATCACTGTAGCCGCAGGTGGTATCGTTGGTGTTGCAATCGATCGTGGCGGGCACGCCGTCGGCGCAGAGATGGACCACGTTCTGCCAGCAGCAGCCGTAGAGCTGGGTATCCGCGTCCGGACCGATGTCGGTGCACGCTTGCGGCTCGCCGTCGCAGCTCACGTACGCCGGATCCGTATCGGTATCTGAGTCAGTGTCCGAGTCCGTATCGGTATCACTATCGGAATCGGTATCCGAATCCGAATCCGAGTCGCTGTCCGAATCCGAGTCGCCGCCCCCACCGCTGCCGTCGTCGTCACCGCAGCCTCCGCACCCGAGGGCGACGAACCCGGCCATCGCCGACCAGAGCACCATCCGTCCCCAGAATCCCATGGGATATCTCCTTTTCGAGAGGTAACTGTTTGGCGTCATAATACCACACCCCAGAAGCGTATTTCTCCCTAAAAAAAGGCGTGTAAGGAGCAGTGAAGATGTCCGGGTCATAAACAGTTAATTATGCCCGCCCCATCGGTATCCGTAATAATTGGCTTATGGAAAAGCATCGGGGTCTGGCACTGACACTTGACACATAGCTTTCTCCTGCTGGGGGTGTGACGCCCCTGCAGGGCTTTTTCTTTTTTGTATCCATTGTTCCCGGGGCGTTGCCCCGGGCTGGTATGTTTCAGCCTTTCAGGCTGGCTTGTATGACGATCAAAAACGGTGGGTCGTTAGAGGTCCTGGTCGATTTCTTTTTCAAGCTCCGCGAGCTTGGCTTCGGCGTTGCCTTCCACGATCTCCTTGGCGGCTTGCGCTTCGAACTCCTCATTGATCACGGACTCCTCGTCCGGGGTGAGATTGTCGGAAACGGCTTCCGTTGTGTCGTCCGGCGCCGGCGCATCCGTCCGCGCTTCATCACCACACGCGATGCAGAAGAGCGCTGCGATTGCAACAATCGAAAACGCCAAGACGAAGTGTTTCGCTGTTTTTTTACTCATGGATCTACTCCCTTCATCTCACCTTAGAGGTTGTTCTTCTTGTAAGCCTTCAGATGGCGTTTACGTTCCTTGGCCATGATCTTGTTCACGCGCTGCGCAAGGACGGCGTCGCCCTTGGTTGCCGCCATCTCGTGATGCCGCCTGAGTTTTGCCATTCGCTTGAGGTGTTTGCGGCGCTCCTTGGCCTTGGGCCCGGTCTTGACCTTGGCTGACTTGAGCAGCTTTGCCTTCAACTCGGGTTTGAACCTCTTTCTCTTCCCAAAAGCCCTGTCGGAACCCAATCCCCTGCCCTGACCCAAACCGAGACCCTGACCCGGTTCCTTGTTCTTGCCTAACCCGAGGCCCTGGCCCGGTTCCTTGTCCTTGCCTAACCCGAGGCCCTGGCCCTGTCCCTGTCCCTGGCCCTGTCCCTGCCCCTGTCCCTGCCCCTGGCCCTTGCCGAGTCCCTGGCCTTCGCCGGGCCCCTGGCCATCGCCGGGTCCCCCGCCCTTACCCTTGCCGATCCCCTCTCCATAGCCGGGTCCCTTGGCCTTACCTTTGCCGAGTCCCTCACCATCGCCGGGTCCCTTGGCCTTACCCTTGCCGAGTCCCTCGCCATCGCCGGGTCCCTTGGCCTCACCCTTCTGCTTGCCTTTCTTGCCTTCTCCGTCCGCCTGGGCGGAGTCGCCTTTCTTCCCTTTTCCCTTGCCCCCTTTTTGGGCCAGAGCATTTCCACCAATGAAAAGCATGCTGACGGCGAGCAGTATCGCCAGAACACTTGCCGAACGAACCCTGCTTCTGAACATTTTTCACTCCTTTGAATTGCAGTTGTTTTCTTTACTGACTCCTGAATACCAATTATCGGGTCTACATGGAAGAGTGAGTTGTTTCGAACGGTCTGCCATGAGACAATTTCGACATCATTAAAAACAGCTGGGAGGTTCTCAACATGCGCATTGAAATCGCAATCATAACACTCGCCTTGCTGGTTGCCGGTTGCTCGAACGATTCGTCATCGGCCGGAGGCGACGACGCCGGCACCTCGGATACGGACACCGATACGGATGTGGATACCGACGCCGATTCCGACACGGACACAGATTCCGATACGGACACCGACACGGATACAGACACGGACACCGACACAGACACCGACACGGACACCGACACGGATACAGACACGACCCCCACGGGGAACTACATGTTCGTCACCTCCATAGATGTGGTAGCCGGCGCGTTCGGGGGCGTGGCCGGGGCGAACACGGTTTGCCAGACCAGGGCCGGTGTCGCCGGACTTGGGGGAAACTATATCGCCTGGCTCTCCACCAGCACGGAGAATATGGTCGATCGGCTGACCGCAACGGGCGCCAGGGGCTGGGTGCGTCCGGACGGGCTACCGTTCGGCGACGAGGTGTCGGACATCGTCAACGGGGAGATCTTCTATCCGCCCATGATCGACGAGTTTGGAGCCAGGGTGCCCGACAACCAGACGGTAGTGACGGGGACCATGCCAACGGGTGTGATCGGCAGCGCCGGAAGCTGCTCCGACTACACGGTGACGACCGGGACAATCATGGCCGGCCGTGCGGACAACGGAACGGTGAACTGGACCACCGAGAACACCCTGACTTGCGGCAGCGCGGCCAGGCTCTACTGCTTTGGAACGGACAACAACGAAGAGGTCGCCCCTGTGCCCCAGACCGGCAGGCTGGCGTTCGTGACAACGGCCTCCTTCGCGCCGGGCACGGGGCTTGCCGGAGCGGACGCTCTGTGCTCCACCCACGCATCTGCCGCAGGGCTGACGGGTACCTACCTGGCCCTCATTGCGGTCTCGGGAGCCAGCGCGGCGTCTCGCTTCAGCAGCTCCGGGGGCAACTGGAGCCGACTCGACGATGTCCTGCTCGCCGGATCCGCGGCCGATCTGCTGGCGGGCGATCCCATGTGGGCGCCCCTCAATCTCGCCGCTAACGGCACCGGCTACCTGGGCAACTCCATGGTGTGGACCGGTTCCCTGGGCATCGAGCTGAACGCCAACCTCCATTGCGCTTCATGGAACGCCAACTCCTCATTAAACAACGGAAACCGGGGCCGCATTTGCAGCGCCTCGGAACAGTCCTTCGACTGGGGCGTCGTTCCGTGCAACGTCACGTCGGGAAATATCTACTGTCTGGAGCAGTGATCAGGGAGCAACGATCTCCACAAAGTCATACCATGTGTTGTAAGCCGTGCTGCTGCCCGCGGTGCCCATGGCCAGGGTCAGGGTGCCGATAGCGCCGGTATACGGAACGGAAGTTGTTGTACTGTACGATGAGGAGCTACCTGCGTGCTCGTGGATGACCGCACCGTCCACTACTATCAACCTTGTCGGCATGACACAGCCGGCGCCGTACTGATCGTCGACGTTGGTCATGCTGCAATCGGTGTACGAGGTCGGATCCGAACCCGACCGCCATTTCACATTGATGGTGTAGTTGTTGGACGGTAGCGAAAGCGTCACCTCCAGTATGGCGTCATCGTAGCAACCGAGCTGGAGGTTGTGCTCGGTTCCGGTGTTGGAAAAAGCAACGCTGTTGGGATAGGCGCAAACATGCGGATCGCCGAACGGGAAAGCTGTTTCGGTGAAAAGCGTGGAGCCGTTGAAGCCGTCGTAAAACACTATCGGATCGGTAGATGTGCCCGTGTCGGTATCGGTATCTGTATCGGTGTCCGTATCCGTATCGGAACTTCCGTCCGGCCCTGCATCCATATCGGTGTCTGTATCGGTGTCCGTGTCGGAATCAGTGCCAGTGTCACCATCGGTGTCGGTGTCGGTGTCCGTATCCGAGTCGCTGTCCGAGTCGCTGTCCGAGTCTGAGTCGCCGGAGCCTGGCACAAACGCCGAATCGGCGCAGGATGCGATCACCGCAGCAGTGAACAAACCCACAAAACCGAACAAAATGAAAACCCTGATAGTATTCAACATCGCACCCCTCAAAGGTTATCAACTAAATGCATTATATCGTAAGATGAGGTGAGAGACAGTCGATTTTTTTTCAGCTCAAACAGCCAAAAGCCTATTGATGAAATGTAAAGACAAAATACTGCTCGCGGTTGCGGCTATGCTGCTTGGATGCGGGGCATCCGGGCCGTCTCCCGGGGAGGTTCTCACCGTCGGCGCCGAAGTTACGGACAAAGCGCAGGGCGACATCGAAATCTGCGATGGGGGCCCTGACGACATCGATTTGCGGGTGGCCATCGAGGGCGCCGATCTGGTGATTCGAACATTGTCAGCGTGTGGGGAGCAGCCGCGTGACCAAGTGAGCGTCAAGTTCATCGGCCGGGTCCACTGTAAGGTCTGGCCCGGTAGCTGGGGTAACTGGGGGTTCGACGTGGAGGAATGTAACGAGCACGAGGCGAAAACCGACAGCCGGGGTGAGTTGCGGATTCCCCTGCTCGATCCGGTGTTCGACAACTGGGGGTACGCGCAGATTTTTGCCTTCGTGGACTGCGAGGGATGCGATCGGGCGAACGTGATTATACCCCCGGCGCTGGGGGCGGCGTTCCTTGCGCAAAACGTGGGAATGGACAGTTATCAGTGGGAGTACCAGTATGAGCAGTGGCTCGATGTCCATTCTGGACACTCGTCGAAAGGCGTGGTCAAGAGCGCCCTTCAAAAGCTGTGCAGCGACCTCAGGGATATGTTCGGCGAAGGGGGCCCGGAGGCGGTGGAGTGTTCTTACTTTGATCCAAAGGAGCCATGGGAGTGTGAGAAGGAGCTGCACCTGGATGCGTTGCAGTGGGACTGCGGAATGTTTCTCGATTGGCGCAAATGGTTTGACGAGCCGTACGAGTTGGGGAATTGAACGGTTGGATATTTACTCGATGACCGGTTCGACGATGATACCGTCTTCGATCTGGGCGTTGGTGCGGAATGTGTTGAGAAAATCCCAGCTGGCCGGCTCGTACTGAGGAATGGTGCCGTCTTCAGCCACGTTGGTGACGTGGTACGTATGCTGATTCCAGATTCGACGCGATTGAATCCACTTGTCTTCTGCGTCGGCGATGACCTGAACGGTTGGCGAAGTGACTGAGCCCATGTAGTTGTTGGAGACGACGACTATCTCGGCCGAGCCGTCGTTGTCCACGTCCGCCACCACGGGGTATTCGCTGAGCGTTCCGCTGGCCCGCGGGTTTTGCATGAGAATATTGCCGCTCTCGTCAAAGACGAACATGGAGAATTCATCCGCGTACATGGCCTGTGCCTTGCCGATACCCAGGAAGTCAAAGGCGGTTCCAGCGGCTATTCCGCTTTGATCCGAAACCGTAACACTCCAGACGATGCTCCCGTCCGCCTCGTAGACGGTGTACTGGTTGGCCGACGAGAGCGCGTATTCCGCTTGCTCATCGCCATCGAAATCGTGGATCGTCGCCGGCCTGAGCCACGTGGTACCGCCGGCTCCTTCTCCTGTTGGACGCAGGTCCTTGTAGATAGTACTGCCCGTGTTGGTCAGCAATGAGATGCCGTTTGTATTTGTGACGAGGATCTCGGGTTCCGGAGTGCTGGTATCCAGGTTGGCCACCTGGGGGTATCCGGCTTCGATTTCGCTGTTTAAATAGTACTGCCCGCCATCGTGATGGTACGCAGCATTTCCCAGGATAACTTCCAGGTCACCGTCTCCGTCCAGATCGGCGGCAGTGCTGGCCGACCAGTTACCGGACTCCACCGGCGCGGACCACAGCAATGCACCGTTGTGATCGAAGACGTGTTTGCCGGCGACGATCTCCACATCGCCATCGTTGTCGAGGTCCGCCAGGGCCACTGCCCCTGAGTAGTGATCCGAGGTGTTGTAATCCCCACTCCAAATTGCCGTGCTTATCCATTTGAGAGTGCCGTCGTGTTCAAACGCGACCATGTTGCCGGCGGTCGTGGCTGAGACGATCTCTATCATTGAGTCATCGTCTATGTCTCCCAGTGCCGGGGTCACACTGCTATCGACGGCGGTCTCGATCCGAAAGTGTAAAGTGCCCTCGAGCCCGTCCAGCACGAAGATGTGTCCCGGCGTGTTGGTGTATCCGGTGTCGGAACCACCGGCAACCACCACGATGTCGGGAATGTCGCACAGGTCAATGTCGCCGCTGCCATCATCATCGGTCAGATTGGCGACCAGGGGAGTTACGATGCTCTGCACTTCTTCCCCGAGGCCGTTCCAGCTCCATTGAATAACCGGGTTAAAAGTATCGGGCGTCTCGGTTTCTTCTACCGATATCACCGATCCGTTCATCTCCCCATCGGGAACCTCGCATGTGTCGATGTCGGTATCGCCGTCGGTATCGCTGTCGGTATCAGCGTCGGTATCGCCGTCGGTATCGCCGTCGGCATCGCTGTCAGATCCCCTGGATTGGTCAGCCGGTGAGCAGGCCGAGCCAAACAATATCTGAGCCGCCGCAAGAATGAGAAGCAACGACAGCATGGTTCGAATGATATGTGTTTTCATTGTTGGTACCCCCTGACGCTAATAACCCGCACAAAAAGGTATTATATCGCAAGATGAGATGGGAGACAGCCGAATTTTCGATTCATATTGTCGTCCAGCTGTCGTCCCGTCCAAAATCCGCGGATAGGTCAGAAACATGCTGAAACGCCTATTTGCTTCTGCTAGTGTCTCGACAACTGAAGTGCTGAAAATTTGAGCAGTTGTCTGCGGAGCGATAAAAGTAAAGACATGGCCAATCTCGAACCGTTGATGGAAAGAAACTTTCTGGAGTACGCGAGCTACGTGATCGTGGATCGCGCCATCCCGGACATCCGCGACGGTTGCAAGCCGGTTCAGCGAAGAATACTCCAGACCATGTTCGAGACCGACGACGGCAAGTTCCACAAGGTTGCAAACATCATCGGCGACACCATGAAGCTCCACCCTCACGGGGACGCCTCCATCGGCGACGCGCTCGTCGTGCTGGCCAACAAGGATTACTTCATCGAGAAGCAGGGCAACTTCGGCAACATCGTCACCGGTCATCCGGCCGCCGCGCCACGGTACATCGAGTGTCGCCTGACGGATCTCGCGCGGGAGACAATGTTCAACAAGGACCTGACCAAGTTCCGACCCAGCTACGACGGCCGCAAGAACGAGCCCATATTCCTCCCGTCCAAGTTGCCCGTGCTCCTCATGCTCGGAACCAGTGGTATCGCAGTGGGCATGTCCACCAGGATTCTTCCCCACAACTTGCCCGAGCTTCTCGAGGCGCAGATCAAGATCCTGCAGTACGAGCCGATCCGGATCTTCCCCGATTTTCCGACCGGCGGGATCATTGACGTTTCCGAATACGATGAGGGGGGCGGCAAGGTAAAGATCCGCGCTCGAATAGAAGCAGACGGCGACAAGCGTATCGTGATTCGCGAGATACCGTACACCACAAGCACCGAGCACCTCATCGCGTCCATCGAGTCGGCCGCCCAGAAGGGCAAGGTGAAGATCGCGACCATCAGCGACTATACAACCGACAAGGTGGAGATCGAGCTCATACTCCAGCGCGGAGCTCACGCGCAGGATGTGATCCCGCAGCTATACGCTTACACGGACTGCGAGGTCTCCATAACCTCCAACATCGTAACCATCAGCGACAACCACCCCGTCGAGATGAACGCCCACGAGATCCTGCGCTTCTTGACTGATCGACTCAGGGATCAAATCTGCGCGGAGCTGGAGCTGCGTCTCAAAAACCTGAGGGACAAGCAGCACTGGCTCACCCTGGAACAAATCTTCATCGAGAAGCGGGTGTACAAACGTATCGAAGAGGCCAAGACCGAGGAGGTTGTGAACCTGGAAGTGCACGAGGGGATGAAGCCGCACCGCAAGAAGTTCCCGCAGGCGCTCACCGATGACGACGTTCAACGCCTGCTCGAGATCCGCATACGACGCATCTCCAGATACGACATCAACAAGAACCGCAAGCAACTGAGGGATGTCCTTTCTGCCATCGAGGAAACCGACCGCAAGCTGGCCGCCCTCACCCAGACCACCATCATGTACCTGCAGGACCTGCTGGCCAAGTACGGCGATCAATACTCACGGCGCTCCGAGATCGCACAGTTCGAAACCGTGGACCGGCGGGCGGTGGCCGCGCAGAATATCAAGGTTACCTACGATCCCGATACCGGGTTCTTCGGCCAGGAAGTCAAGAACGGCGACTACCAGATCACCATGAGCGAGTACGACCGCGTGCTCTTCGTCTCCAACGACGGAACCTTCCGCATAGTCGGCCCGGTGGACAAGATACTGGTCCCGGGCAAGGTGCTGTACTGGGACGTATTCGATGAGGAGGCAGGCAAGACCTTCACGGTTGTTTACCGGGACAAGGAGCGCATCGCCTACGCCAAAAAAGTGCATATTCTCAAGTTCATCCGGGAGAAGGAGTACGAGTTCATCAAGGGGAAGCAGGGCAAGGTCGACTTGCTGCTCGACGGCGACGCCCACGACGACCTCATCCTCTACTTCGTACCCAAGAAGCGCCAGCGCGTAAACGAGGCGAGCTTCGATCTGGGCGATCTGGAATACATCGGCGTGACCGCGAGGGGCACAAGGCTGGCGCCCAAACCCGTGGCGCGGATCAAGCGGATAAGAAAAGACGCTGCAGACGGCGAACCCCAGGACAATGCTGCCTCTCCCGGCGCGAAGACCCCCAAAAGAAACGGCAACGGCAAGAACGGCAACGGCAAGAACGGCAAAAACGGCAACGGCGGCCCGCCCACGCAAACATCATTGTTCTAGGCCGGGATGGGGTTGCACAGTGCAAATCTTCGTGCCGAGCGCATAGCGAGCGAGTTGCACAGTGCAAATCCTCGTGCCGGGCGCCTAACGAGCAAGTTTCTCAGTGCAAATCTTCGTGCCGAGCGCATAGCGAACGAGTTGCACAGTGCAATTCCTCATTTTAAGCGCCGGGCGGTCGAGTTGCACAGTGCAAATCGCTTTTGCAGCGGCCTCGGCCGCGAATTGCATTGAGAAAACGGCGATATCCGGTGTATTTATCGGGGGTTGCGCTTATTGGGCGGGCTCGGAGCCGGTTTCTTCCTTGGAATCCTCGATGGTCTGGCCGGGCTTGCGGGTCGAGGGCCTGACCCGCGTCGCGAGTTCAACCTCCCCGGCAGCCCTGAGCATGTGGCTGATGAGATTCGCCGTGGTGGAGAACGTGCGGTCGTATCGCCCCATGGCCTCCCGC
>JAUVDV010000077.1 GCA_030595125.1 Deltaproteobacteria bacterium | reverse complement strand
TGGTGATGCCCGGGGACAACGTGGAAATGACGGTGGCGTTGATAGACCCGGTAGCCATGGAAGAAGGCATGCGATTCGCAATCCGCGAGGGTGGCCGCACAGTGGGCGCCGGCGTTGTTGCGACAATTATAGAGTAGGGAGAGCCGGACATGGGCAACAAAATTAGAATCAGGCTGAAGGCCTACGATCACAAACTGCTCGACGCGTCCACGACTGAAATCGTTGATACGGCGAGGAGAACGGGTGCAAACGTGGCGGGACCGATTCCGCTGCCCACTCGCATCAATCGATTCACGGTCCTGCGTGGTCCGCACATCGACAAGAAATCCCGTGAGCAGTTCGAGATCAGAACTCACAAGCGTTTGATAGACATTATCGAGCCCACGCAGCAGACGCTCGACGCGTTGATGAAACTGGATCTGAGCGCCGGCGTGGACGTGGAGATCAGAAGCTGAACGCTAAATGGCGGAGATAAGTGATGCCAAAGCTGAAGATAAAAAATTTGGAGAACAAAGAGGTCGGCGAGATCGATCTCAGCGAGGTGGTGTTCGGTGCCGAGGTCAAGTACCACCTTCTCCATGAGGTCGTGCGGATGCAGCGTAACCGAAAGCGTAGCGGCACTGCCTGCACCAAAGAGCGTAACGCCGTGGTCGGCGGAGGGGCAAAGCCCTATCGCCAAAAAGGTACCGGGCGTGCACGCCAGGGTACGATACGTGCGCCCAACCATGTCGGCGGCGGAACCGTCTTCGGCCCGGGTCCCAGGTCCTACGATTTCTCGCCTCCCAAAAAGGTTCGGAGGGGCGCCCTGACAAGCGCGCTGTCTCTCTTTGTCAAAGAAGAGAGATTGGTCGTGCTCGAGGATTTCGAGCTCCCCGAGATCAAGACTCGTCGCCTGGCCGAGATTCTCGGAACCCTGGGGACGAACAAGGCCCTGATCGTAGATCTCGACGAGAACCACACGCTGCGAATGAGCGCCGGGAACCTGGCCAATCATCGTTTCTTGCCGCCCGCCGGACTCAACGTTTACGACATCCTCAAGCATGACCAGCTGGTGATTACCAGGCGCGCTGTAATGGATGTTCAGGCGAGGCTTGAGCAACCGGTGCGGCCGAGGAGAGTTGATTCATGAAAACCGCACAAGAGGTGATAGTCAGGCCGTTGATCATGACCGAGAAGGGCGAGGTGCTCAAGGAAGAGCAGAACAAGGTCCTTTTCCAGGTCGCCATCAAGGCAAACAAGCAGCAAATCAAGTTGGCTGTGGAGAAATTGTTCAATGTCGGGGTCACTAATGTCAATACCTTGATCGTTCGCGGCAAGGTGGGCCGGATCGGGAAACGCACTGGCAAGCGCCCCAATTGGAAGAAGGCGATAGTGACCCTTCGCGATGGCGATACCATCGAGTTCTTCGAGGGAGTCTAGAACCATGGGTATCAAACAATACAAACCAACCTCCGCGGGACGGCGTTTCATGACATGTTCCGACTTCGCCGAGATCACGCGGGATCGTCCGGAGGAGTCACTCCTTGAGCCGCTCAACAAGCACGGCGGCCGGAACAACGCGGGACGCATCACTGCGAGACACAGGGGTGGTGGACACAAGCGCCGCTTCCGTAGGATTGATTTTCGGCGAAACAAGATCGGCGTGCCGGCCAAGGTTTTCGCCATCGAATACGATCCCAACCGCTCGGCGCGGATCGCATTGCTGAACTACGTAGACGGTGAGAAATCGTACATCCTCGCTCCTGACAAGCTCAAGGTCGGCGATGAGGTTCTCTCGAGTCGTCACGCGGATATCAAGCCCGGCAACTCCTTGCCCCTGAGGTTCATTCCACTGGGAACGCTCCTGCACAACATCGAGCTCAAGAAGGGGCGTGGCGGGCAGATGGCTCGTTCCGCCGGGACCGGTGCGCAGTTGCTTGCCAAGGACGACAAGTACGCGCATGTCAGGCTTCCGTCCAACGAGGTGAGACTTGTAAACGTCGATTGTCGAGCCACGGTGGGGCAGGTCTCCAATGTGGAGCATGCGCAAATTCGAATAGGCAAGGCTGGGCGTACCCGCTGGCTGGGTCGTAGGCCCAGCGTACGCGGCGTTGCCATGAATCCGGTTGACCACCCGATGGGTGGTGGTGAGGGACGTTCGTCAGGTGGGCGGCATCCGTGCACGCCCTGGGGCGTACCGACCAAGGGATACAAGACCAGAAAGAACCGCGCGACTGATAAATTCATCGTCAAGCGCCGCGGCAAGAAGAAGTAGAGGATCGCGCTATGACGAGATCGATAAAAAAGGGACCGTTCATCGATGGGCATCTCCTCAAAAAAATCGAGGATGCCGAGAAGACGGGAAACAAGAAGGTCATCAAGACATGGTCGCGCAGATCGACCATCATTCCCGAGGCTGTAAGCATGACCTTTGCGGTTCACAACGGAAAGAAATTTATTGCCGTGTTTGTTACGGAGAACATGGTTGGGCATAAGTTCGGAGAATTTGCTCCGACAAGGTTGTTCCACGGTCACGCTGGTGATCGTAAGGGCAAGGTCGGGAAAAAGTAAGGAGATCTGCGAAATCGTTCCGTTTTTCCCGAAAAACGTGTTTGACGGGAAAACATGGATGTGCTAAGAACCGCTGTTCTCTCGCACAAAGCCTGGGAACGAGTTTGATTTTGTCAATGATTTCAACGGGTAACGGCTGAGGAAGATATGGAAGCCAAGGCTATCGCACGATTTGTGAAAATCTCGCCCAGAAAGGCGAGAGTGGTGGCGAATCTGGTCCGCGGCATGGACGTGGGGCAGGCGCTTAAAACATTGACATTCGCCAAGCGCGCAGCGGCCATTCCGATCAAGAAGGTCGTGGAGTCTGCGGTGGCAAATGCACGGCAGGCGGACTCGGCCATCGACGTGGATGCTCTCTTTATCAAGAATCTCCAGGTTGATATGGGATCGACGCGCCACATGCGACGTTGGAGACCGAGAGCCATGGGACGGGCAACTAGAATCGTCAAAGGCACGAGCCACATCGCAGTGGTTCTGGACATCCGTTAGGAGGACGTAGTGGGTCAGAAGGTACATCCCTATGGGCTGCGGCTGGGCATCATCAAGAGTTGGTTGTCCACGTGGTACCAGGACAATGATTATGCCGCGTGGCTCCACGAGGATATTAAGATCCGAAGATCCATCAAGAAACAGCTTATGCATGCCAGCATCGCGGCGATCGAGATCGAGCGCGCGGCCAATAAGTGCAAGATCATTATCCGCTCGTCACGCCCCGGCATCATCATTGGGAAGCGCGGCGCCGGTGTGGAGACTCTTCGCGCAGATATACAAAAGATCACCTCGAGCGAGGTTTTCATTGAGATCCTGGAAGTGCGCAAGGCCGAGACCAACGCACAGCTGGTTGCAGAGAACGTCGCGACTCAACTCGAGCGTCGGGTGGCATTCAGACGGGCCATGAAGAAAGCCCTCACCACCGCAATGAAGTTCGGCGCCAAGGGAATCAGGATCGAGTGCGCGGGTCGACTCGGCGGGGCAGAGATGTCCAGGCGTGAGAAATACAAGGCTGGCCGGGTACCGTTGCACACCCTCAGGGCAGACATCGATTATGGTTTTGCCGAGGCGCATACAACCTACGGCATCATTGGTGTGAAAACTTGGATATTCAAGGGAGAGGTGCTCAAGAAAGCACCGCTACCCAAGTAGGATAGCGATATGCTCAGTCCCAAGAAAGTAAAATATCGCAAGTACCAAAAAGGGCGTATGCGCGGTAAGGCCTATCGCGGCAGCGATGTCTCTTTTGGCGACTTCGGTCTCCAGGCGATCGAATGCGGATGGATAACGGCGCGGCAGATCGAGGCAGCTCGTATGGCGGTGAGCCGGCACGTTAAACGATCCGGCAAACTCTGGATCCGCATTTTCCCGGACAAGGGACTTACCAACAAGCCCGCCGAGACGAGGATGGGAAAAGGTAAGGGAAGCCCCGAGGAGTGGGTCGCGGTGATCAAACCGGGTAGGGTCCTCTATGAGATCTTCGGTGTGGATGAAGTTGTGGCCAGACGAGCGTTCAACTTGGCTGCGCAGAAGCTCGGGGTTGCCACACGGTTCATCAGTCGAGGAGGTGCGCTGTGAGAGCAAAGGAACTTCGGGAACGCAGCGTTGAGGATCTTGTCAACCTTCATAACGAGGCGAGGGACAACCTGTTTCAGGCCCGTATCAAGAACGCCACGCACCAGCTTGACAACACCGCCACGATCAAAATTGCTCGGCGCGAGATCGCCCGGATCAATACAGTCCTTGCCGAACGATCGAGTGAAGCTACCGGCGTGTCCGATACTGAAGGACAAGAGGAGTAGACCGTGTCTAGTGAAAGAAAACGAGTAATGACCGGTCGCGTCTACAAAGACAAGATGAACAAATCGGTCATCGTGGAAGTGCGACGCAGGGTTACCGACCGTCGCTATAAAAAAATTGTGACACGTCGATCGCGTTTCATGGCGCACGATGAGGAAAACGAGTGCAAGGTGGGAGACATTGTCGAGATCAAGGAGTCTCGCCCCCTGTCTCGTGACAAACGCTGGGTCGTGATGCGCATCCTTAGCAAGTCGGTGGAGGTGTAGCCATGATCCAGATGCAGACAACACTGAGCGTGGCGGACAACTCTGGAGCCAGGAAGGTCATGTGCATCAAGGTGCTCGGTGGCTCCAAGCGAAAGTACGCAACTGTCGGTGACGTGATCGCGGTATCTGTACGCGAGGCCATGCCCAACTCGAAGGTCAAGAAGGGCGAGATCGCGCGGGCTGTTATTGTTCGCACGGCAAAAGAGATTCCCCGTCCGGATGGCTCGTTCATCAGGTTCGACGGAAATTCGGCCGTGCTGGTAACTCTGCAGAACGAGCCTATTGGGACGCGAATTTTCGGACCGGTGGCGCGCGAACTGAGGGCAAAAAAGTTCATGAAGATTGTCTCGCTGGCGCCGGAGGTTCTCTAGCAAGCGCGGTGAGAAAGAGAGTTTAAGATGCGGATTAAAAAAGGTGACATGGTGGTGATAACCGCCGGCAAGGACAAGGGTAAGTCCGGCAAGGTCATCAGGGTCGCACAAGAGAAAGATGCTGTCATCGTTGAGCAGGCGAACATGATGAAGAAACACCAGAAGCCCACGCAGGCCAACCCGACGGGTGGCATCGTGGACATCGAGGCTCCGATTCATATTTCCAACGTGATGCTTCTCGATGGAAAGACAGGCAAGGGAACGCGGATAAAGGTTACCCAAAGCGATGACGGAACCAAGGCAAGAGTAGCCGTCAAATCCGGAACCGTTTTTGACTAGAAACTGAGAAGATGAGCGATAAAGACATATCCCGCTTGCGGGGCAAATATTCGGAAGAAGTTGTTCCTGGGCTCTCAAAGCGCTTCGGGTACAAGAACGTGATGCAGGTTCCCAAGTTGACCAAGATAGTGCTCAACATGGGGCTCGGAGAGGCGATAACGAACGCAAAGATTCTCGACTCCGCGTCCGACGAAATCAATCGCATTACCGGTCAGAAGCCAGTGATCACAAAAGCCAGACGCTCAATCGCCAACTTCAAGTTGCGCGAAGGCATGCCCATCGGTTGTACGGTGACATTGCGGCGTGAGAAGATGTGGGAGTTTCTGGATCGACTGGTTTCCTTTGCTCTGCCCCGGGTGCGCGACTTCAAGGGCGTCTCTAAAAAGGGGTTCGACGGTCGAGGAAACTATTCGTTGGGCATACGAGAACAGATAATTTTTCCGGAAATCGATTACGATAAAATAGACAAGATCAAGGGATTGAACGCGACTTTCGTGACATCGGCCGGTACAGACGAAGAGGGCTTCGAGCTTCTGAAGATGCTCGGTATGCCTTTCAGAAAGTAGGAGGAGGCAATCGTGGCAAGGAAATGCTCATTTGCCAAACTGAACAGGGCGCCGAAGTTTAAGGTTCGACACCGCAACCGATGTCCGCTCTGCGGTCGGCCGCGCGCCTATTATCGGAAGTTCAACATGTGTCGAATCTGCCTGCGGCAACTGGCGCTCAGGGGTGAGTTGCCGGGTATGATCAAGGCGAGTTGGTGAGGTAAGATGAACGATCCAATTTCAGATCTCCTGACAAGAATTCGTAACGCCGGTATGGCCAAGCACGCGTCGATGCGAGTTCCCATGTCCAAGATCAAAGCCCGTATCGTGGAGATTCTTCGCGACGAGGGCTTCATCGAGGGATTCTCATTTGACGAGGGCGACGGTATCCACAAGGAGATCATCGTCAATCTTCGTTACATGGGAGACAACGAGCCGGTGATCCACAATATGAAAAAGGTAAGCAAGCCTGGACGTCGAGTCTATTGCGCAGCCAAAAAGATCCCGGAGGTCAAATCCGGGCTCGGCGTCGCCATAGTGTCAACGTCCAATGGCGTCATCACCGATCACGATGCCCGTCGCCTCAACGTGGGTGGCGAGGTGCTTTGCGAGATTTGGTAACAGAAAACAAGCGTTCGAGGTGAATGCATGTCCCGGATAGGCAAAAAACCAATAGAAATCCCCAAGGACGTCACTGTCGACCTGAGGGGCAGTGTTTTTTCAGTCAAGGGTCCCAAGGGCACTCTGAAAAGAGAACTTCCTCCTCACGTGAAAGTGAAGGTGGAAGGCTCGACGGTAGTAGTGGACCGCGTTTCGAAAGAGCGCAGGTTCGGGGCCTTCCAGGGTTTGGCCCGCGCTCTTTTGGCCAACATGGTTATCGGCGTTTCAACCGGTTTCGAGAAGAAGCTGCAGCTGGAGGGTGTCGGTTACAGGGTCAAAAAGGATGGGGATAATAAGCTCATTTTTAATCTTGGTTATTCGAACCCGGTCGAGTTCGATCTACCCAAGGGAATAGAAGTCGACGTCGGGGAAAAGGGGTTGTTGTTTACCATCAAGGGTAGCGACAAGGAGCTTGTCGGGCAGATCGCCGCGACGATCAGAGGCTTCAGGCCCCCCGAACCATATAAGGGCAAGGGGATCCGTTATGCCGACGAGAAAATTCGTCGCAAGGCTGGCAAAGCCGGCATCAAATAGAGGGTCTGAGTAATGAGGACGAAGTCTGAGATAAGGTCATGGCGCAAGAAGCGAATCCGCAAGAAGATCCGCGGTGACTCCGCGAGGCCGCGCTTGTCAGTGTTTCGCAGCGCCAGTCATATTTATGCGCAGATTATCGACGACGATCAGCACAAGACGTTGCTGTCGGTGTCGTCACTTTCGACTGAGGTGAAAACCGAGGAAGCCAAGGGCGGGAAGTCGGAGGTGGCCAAGAAGGTCGGGGTGCTCGTGGCCAGGAAATGTCTGGAGCATGACATCAAAAAGGTCGTTTTTGACAGGAACGGTTTCGTCTATCACGGGCGAATCAAGGCATTGGCTGAAGCTGCGCGCGAAGCCGGCCTGGAGTTCTAGGAGTTTTATAGATGGCGCATAACGTGCAACAGAATCTTCCCGATGATTTTGAAGACCTCATAGAGAAGGTCGTTCATATCAATAGGGTAGCCAAGGTCGTCAAAGGTGGGCGGAGGTTCAACTTCTCCGCGCTTGTGGTGGTCGGCGACGGAAACGGCAAGGTAGGCGTGGGGTATGGCAAGGCCAATGAAGTTCCCGAGGCCATTCGCAAGGGAAACGAGAAGGCGCGGGCCGCCATGTTCTCCGTGTCTCTGGACAAGGGGACCATCCCGCATGAGAACATTGGGGTATTCAGTTCCGGCAGGGTCCTCCTCAAGCCGGCCAGCCCCGGCACGGGCGTCATTGCGGGCGGTCCGGTGCGAGCGGTGGTAGAAGCCTGTGGCATTCGCGACGTGTTGACCAAGTGTCTCGGTTCCAACACGCCGGTCAATGTGGTTCGAGCAACAATCGATGCGCTGCGTTCCATGGAGGACACGGCGGCGGTTGCCCGTCGTCGCGGGAAACGGGAGGAGGACATTCGCTAGCCCCTGTGCCGGCGAGTATCCAGAAAGAAAAGCGATCATGGCGATCAAGAAACTAAAGATTACGCAGACTCGCAGCCTGATCGGTCAGTGCAAACGCAACCGGGCCGTTCTCAATGGGTTGGGTCTGTTCAAGATTGGAAAGAGCGTAGTTGTTACGAACACGCCGACTTATCGGGGAATGATCAAGAAGGTCATTCACCTGGTGCGAATAGAGGAATCCAATGTCTGATATTTTAAGCAGACTCTCCCCTCCAAAGGGGTCGAAGAAAAACCCCAAGCGTGTCGGCCGTGGCCCGGGTTCGGGCCTGGGGAAGACAAGCGGTCGAGGCATGCAGGGACAAAAGTCCCGGTCTGGCGGAGGTATCGCGCGTGGTTTCGAGGGAGGTCAGATGCCTCTCCACAGGCGACTGCCCAAGCGTGGGTTCAAGAACCCCTTTCGCAAGGAGTGGGCTCATGTAAACGTCGGTAGCCTGGATGTTTTCGAGAACGGCGCGGTCGTCGATATCGAAGCGCTGATGGGACGCGGCCTTATTAAAAAAGTTGCGAACGGCGTCAAGATCCTCGGCAAGGGAGAGATCAAGAAGAAGCTGACTGTTCGTGCACATGCAATCTCTGCTGGAGCCCTTTCGAAGATCGAAAAGGCGGGTGGAAAGTTTGAGGAGATCAATCTCACGGTGTGATTGATTGAACGAGGAAATTAAAAGGCCAGGAAAAGTTACGTGGCAAGTGGAATAGCAAATATCGGCAAGATACCGGAGTTGAGGAAGCGAATATTCTTCACTCTGGCCATGCTAGCGATCTACCGGATTGGTATCTTTGTGACCACTCCCGGTGTCGATCGCGAGGTCATGGGCAAGATCGTGCGACAGGGGTCGGGTTCGTTCCTCGGACTGTTCAATATGTTTTCCGGCGGCGCCCTGGAGCAGCTGTCGATCATGGCGCTCGGGATCATGCCCTATGTGAGTGCTTCCATCATCTTGCAGCTGCTTTCGTCAGTGGTTCCGCGCCTGGCCGAGCTTCGCAAGGAAGGCGAGGCGGGAAGCCGGAAGATAAACCAGTACACGCGATATGGGACGGTGATTCTCAGTTTTATCCAATCCATGGGAATCTCCACCTATCTGGAGAGTCTGAACAAGACAAGCACGTTCGGTGCGGTTGTTGCCGATCCGGGTTGGGACTTCAGGTTCCTGACAATGGTTACGCTGACCACGGGAACCGCTTTCATAATGTGGCTCGGCGAGCAGATCACCGAGCGAGGAATCGGAAACGGGATCTCGCTGATCATCTTTGCGGGAATCGTCTCGAGGCTTCCCGACGCAGTTTTGCAGACCTTCAGACAGGCGGGGATCGGCGAGCTTGCGCCGGTCGAACTGCTGTTCATTGGAGCGGTGCTCCTTGCCGTAATATCGACAATCATCTTCTTCGAGCGAGGGCAGCGAAGGATACCGATACAGCACGCCAAACGAATGGTGGGCAGGAAGGTCTATGGAGGACACTCCACGTTCCTTCCCTTGAGGGTCAATCAGGCGGGTGTTATTCCACCCATTTTTGCGTCAACACTCCTGATGTTTCCCACCACCGTTGCCAACTTCACAGGTCTGGAATGGCTCAACGGCCTCTTTGTGTTCGGTACGTGGTCGTACAACACCATCTACGCGATCCTCTGCATTTTCTTCTGCTATTTCTACACGGCCATCACCTTCCAGCCGACGGACGTGGCGGACAATCTTAAGAAGCAGGGCGCATTCATTCCCGGCATTCGTCCCGGCAAGAGGACCGCCGAGTACATCGACAAGGTATTGAATCGCATTACATTTGGTGGAGCGATGTATGTGGCGGCAGTATGCGTGTTGCCGTCTTTTCTGATAACAAAGTTTCATGTTCCGTTCTATTTGGGCGGCACCGGACTCATGATTGTGGTCGGTGTGGCTCTGGATACCGCGCAGCAGATTGAATCGCATTTGATCACCCGTCACTACGATGGCTTTACGGGGCCCAAGGGAACTCGTATTCGTGGCAGAAGGTCAAAGGCGTAGAGATGAACTTGATTTTACTCGGGCCTCCCGGAGCAGGGAAAGGGACGCAGGCAAAGAAACTTGTGGTTTCCACCTTGGTGCCGCAGATCTCCACTGGAGATATGCTTCGCGCGGGAGTGGCTGCGGGCACCGATCTCGGCAAGCAGGCGAAGGAGCATATGGATGCCGGCCGGCTCGTGCCGGATGAAGTGGTTATAGGACTTGTGGAGGAGCGACTGGCACAGGCCGATTGTAAAGAGGGCTTCATGCTGGACGGTTTTCCAAGGACAGTGCACCAGGCCGAGATCCTCGAGAAGATGCTCGATGGCATGGGGCGCAAGATCGATAATGTCCTGCTGCTGGACGTTGATGACGAAGAACTCGTGAACAGGATCACCGGTCGCAGAACCTGCGGGGAGTGCGGCGCGATCTACCACCTGGTCTTCTCGCCTCCGCCCGGCGATGATACATGCTCCTGTGGATCGGTCGGGCTGGTTCAACGAGCTGACGACAATGAGGTCACCGTGCGAGAGCGCCTCGCGGCGTATCACAATCAGACGGCGCCCCTTATTGATTTCTACGGGAATCGCAGCGTGCTCCGGAAGGTCAGCGGTACAGGCAAGAGGGCGGACGAAGTGTTCGAGCAGGCAAAGAAGGTACTGGGTCTCGATTAGGAAAGACTTGGAAAGGTTCGGGAAGTCATGAAGGTTAGACCATCGGTTAAAAAAATCTGCGACAAGTGCAAGATCGTTCGTCGTAGAGGTGTGGTAAGAGTGATTTGCGAAAACCCCCGTCACAAGCAACGACAGGGCTAGGAGGATATCGTGGCACGTATTGCCGGCGTGGATCTTCCGCGCAGAAAGCACATTCAAATCGCGTTGACCTATATTTACGGTATCGGGCGGTCGTCGGCTCGCAGGATTTGCGAGAAAGTAAAAGTTGAACCGACCCGTAAGGCAGAGGAACTCACGGATGCAGAGGTGAAGAACATTCGAGACCTCATCAACGATGAGTACCATGTCGAGGGTGATCTCCGTCGCGAGATTTCAATGAATATCAAGCGGCTCATGGATCTCGGTTGTTATCGAGGATTGAGACATCGTCGGGGGTTACCCTGTCGAGGTCAGCGGACGCACACAAATGCAAGGACCCGCAAGGGACCGCGTCGTGGAGCGCCGGTAAAGAAGAAGAGCTAGGCGGGCTATAATGGCAAAGGCAACCAGAAGCGGAAAAAAGAAGGTCAAGAAGAACGTCCCCTCCGGTGTGGTGCACATCAAGTCGACGTTCAACAATACGACCATCAACATCACTGATCTCACCGGGAACACCATTTCGTGGTCGACCGCAGGGACACAGGGCTTCAAGGGCTCGCGGAAGAGCACCCCGTTTGCGGCGCAGCTCGCTGCCGAGGATGCGGCAAAGAAGGCCATGGATCACGGGATGAGGCAGGTCGTGGTTCTGGTGAAGGGTCCAGGCGCCGGAAGGGAATCCGCCCTGCGCGCCATCCAGACATCGGGGCTGAAAATATCTGTTATCAGAGACGTTACCCCTATCCCGCATAACGGTTGCAGGCCGTCCAAGCGGCGTAGGGTTTGACCTAGAACTCTGGAGGAGTAGACGTGGCAAGGAATACAGGCCCTGTTTGCAAGCAATGCAGACGAGAGGGAATCAAGCTTTTTCTGAAAGGGGAGCGCTGTTTTTCGGACAAGTGCTCATTCGATCGGCGGCCTTATGCGCCCGGCCAACACGGCCAGCGGCGTGGTAAGCCGACCGAGTATGCCAGGCATCTGCGAGAGAAACAGAAAGCTCGCAGGATTTACGGTGTTCTCGAGAAGCAGTTCTCGAACTACTTCAAGAAGGCCGATCGCGCCAAAGGAGTGACCGGAGACAATCTGGTTCACTTGCTTGAAAAGCGCATCGACAACGTCGTCTATCGCATGGGGTTTGCCAATACGCGTCGCGCAGGGCGACAACTGGTGCGGCACAATCACATTCTGGTAAACGGCAAGCGCGTGAATATCCCTTCTTATCTTGTAAAAGCCGGTGACGAGATCACTATCAGGGAACGCTCACAGAAGATTGCGAGCATTCTGGAGTCTCTCGAAGCAAGGCAACGACAGGGTTGGGACAGTTGGCTTGAGATCGATCCCAAAGGTTTAAAGGGCGTGTTCAAGGAGATTCCGGCCGTTCAGGATCTCCAGCTTCCCATCGAACCGCAGCTGATCGTCGAGTTCTACTCGAGGTAAGGAAAGAGGAGACCGGTATGTATAGACGCAACTGGCGTGAACTGATTCGTCCTCGTGCGTTGGTAGCGGATCAGGACAGTTTAACTGATAGCTATGGCCGCTTCAGCTGTGAACCGCTGGAGAGAGGGTACAGCATTACGCTCGGCAACTCCCTTCGGCGAGTCCTACTCTCATCCTTGCAGGGGGCGGCTATTATTTCCGTGAAGTTCGATGACGTGTCGCACGAGTTCACCTCGGTCCCCGACGTGGTCGAAGACGTCGCCGAAATCGTTCTGAACCTCAAGGAGATCATCCTGAAGTTGAACGAGCCGAAAGAGGTAACCCTGCGTCTCGACGTTGAAGGGCCGACGGTTATCAAGGCTGGTGATATCCAGGGGAACAACCAGGTGGAAATCCTTAATCCCGATCACCATATTGCGACTGTGAACGATGGTGGCAGGCTGGCCTGTGATATCAAGGTCGGCCCCGGGCGAGGGTACATCCCCACCGAGCGTCGTGTGCTTCCGGAGGATTATGAGCAGGAGATTGGTTGGGTGCAACTCGACGCTCTTTACTCGCCCGTGCGCAAGGTCAACTACGCTGTGACCAACGCCCGTGTGGGACAGATCACCGATTATGACAAGCTCACTATCGAGGTGTGGACGAACGGAACCGTGAATCCTGAGGATGCCATTGCCTATGCGGCAAAGATTCTCAAGGAGCACTTGAACATATTCATCAACTTCGAAGAAGAGGACGAGAGCCTCGTCGAGGGGTTGGAAGAGCCCGAGCATCAGGTCAACGAGAATCTTTTCCGACCGGTTGAAGAGCTCGAACTCTCGGTGCGTTCCGCGAACTGTCTGCAAAACGCCGGCATCAAGCTCATCGGAGAGTTGGTCCTTAGAACCGAGGGCGAGATGCTCAAAACGAAGAACTTCGGTCGAAAGTCCCTCAAGGAAATCAGGGATATTCTGACGGAGATGGATCTCCAGCTCGGAATGAAGATCGACAAATGGGACCAGCTGCTCGGTCGCTGGAAGAAGCAGCAGGGGTCATGAGGACACGATGAGGCATCGCAAGTCTGGAAGAAGATTAGGTCGTAGCTCGAGTCACAGGCGGGCAATGTTCCGCAACATGGCGGCTGCGCTTATTGTGCACGAGAAAATAGATACGACACACGCAAAGGCCCTGGAGCTTCGGGGGATAGTTGAGCGCCTGATCACAAAGGCCGCCAAGGCCGGTGACGCTGTCGGCAAGCCCCTGGATTCTCTGAGTGTGGATGACAGGGCGAGACAGGTTCATCTGCGCAGGATAGTCAACAGGTTTCTGCCGCAGGTCTACGACGACGGTCAGGGTGAGTTTGTTGATATCATTCACAAGCTGTTCTTCGTGCTCGGTCCGCGTTTCAAGGATCGCCCCGGAGGCTACACCCGCGTGACAAAGATCGGCACCCGCCGCGGAGACGCCGCCCCCCTCGCACGTATTGAGTTCGTTTCGTAGAGATTTGCTCCCGCTTCTTTTTTCTTCCTGTATTTGACCGTTATCCGGTCAAGGCAATATCATCACCTATCTTGGAGGAGATGTGCATGCCACGCGCCCTGTTCCTGATCCGCAAGTCCGCAAGCGAGGAGGCCCTGTCACGGGCCGACCTCCCGGTCGAGAAGATCTTCGCGGATCAGGCACAAGAAGTGATCGATATTGTTTCATCGGAGCAGGTCGACCTCTGTGTGTTCGAGGCCTCAGACACAAGTATTCGGCAGCTGTGCGACGATCTTCGGAAAACCCCCAGGGGTGCGATGATACCGATCCTGTTGATCGGCGGTGAGGGAACCGCCGTCGAGAACATCGAGGAAGTCGTGCAATGGGGTGCGGATTCATTTGTGGATCAAGATGCTTCGGACGCGGACTTGGCGGATCGAATCGCGACGATTCTGGGGCTCGAAGCGCCCGAAGATAAAGAACCCCGGCATCCGGTGGACGGCAAGTCACTCAACGAGATAATCGCGCAGGTCGAGCAGGAGCACTCGCGCCTCATGGAGGAATCGCTCGAACGCGAGCAGGAGATCTCCGAGGGACTGGATACACTCGATCCAAAGACATACCTGCACAAGCCCGCTACAATAGAGCACGATCTGGATGATCCTCTCGAGGTGAGTACGGAGTTCGAGCCGGTCCCCGACGAAGAACCCATTACCCAGGAATTCGAAGAGCAACAGACGAAAGTAATGGAGCAGACAGAGGAGAAGGAGCAGGCAGAAACGGAAGAGCAGGCAGAGGAGGGGGAGGATGGTCGTCTGGAGGTGGAGCCAATATGGAGCGTGCTGGCTTCCTTGCGTTCGCGCCGGGCGACAGGTGTGCTGACCCTGATGAGCGGGAACGTGGAGCGGAAAATCTTCATGGAGGAGGGCGAGCCGACGATGGCCACCTCATCCGCACGTGAGGACAGGTTAATTGAGTTGTTGCATCGCGAAGGACGGCTCAACGATCGACAGTATGAGCAGGCCGCGATGACCATTGGAGCGAGCGGAAGACGTGCGGGCGTTGTTCTTGTCGAGAAAGGCCTCATCGCTTCTCGTGAGCTGTTTCCCCTCGTGAGGCATCATTACGAAACCATCATTTTCGATTCGTTTGCCTGGAGTACGGGATCGTGGCGGTTCGCACAGGGGAAACACCAGAGTTCCGAGCGAGTGCTGCTCGATTTACCCACGGCGAGCATTATCGTGGAGGGGTTGAGATCCCGCGCACCACTGGCCGAAATACAGAAGATCGTGGCCCGCGACGCTCGCCCGAAGAACACCGGCGGCGGAATATGCCCACTGGAAGAGACCGGGCTGAGTGATCGGGAGTTGGAGCCGCTGGAGTGGTTCGATGGTACGCGGGGGGTTGAGGAACTCGCCCAGAGATTCAGCGTGGTGGTGGACGATCTGTATGCCCTCATCGCCGGTCTCGTCGTGCTAGGATGGGTGCATGTGACCGGAGGCGATGAAGAAAGATCTGCTGCGGGCGCGCAAGGGGGAGAGAACCTGTGGACAGATGTCGATCGAAGGCAGGAGTCGAGGATAGAGATGGCGCGCGTTGTCGACAAGCAGGCTCAGGTAGCGCAGGGGAACTACTTTGCTATTATGCAGGTACCCCCGGAGGCATCCGGGCACGAGATTCGAAAGGCCTATCGTCGATTGAGAGGGCTCTTCGCGATCGAGAGATTCGTGACGCCCGAGTTGTTGGACTTGCAACCGAAGGTCATGGAGATACGTTTTGTGCTGGACGAGGCATATGAGATTCTTCGAAACACTTCTTTGCGCGAGGCATATAGAGCGACCATGGATGTACAATGAGCATCAAAGAGATCATGATTTACCCGGCGGAGGTGTTGAAAAAGCGTTCAGAGCCGGTAGAGGTAGTCGATGACGAGATCCGCGTGCTGGTCGACGACATGGCCGAGACCATGTACGCGGCGTCCGGAGTCGGGCTCGCGGCCAATCAGGTCGGCGTGACAAAGAGAATCGCGGTCATCGACATAGATCACCCGGAAGGGGAATCGGATCTCTTGGTGCTTATCAATCCGGAGATCGTGGAACGTTCGGGAGAAATCGAGTGGGAGGAGGGTTGTCTGAGCTTTCCGGATATTCATGTGAAAGTACAGCGTTCCCAGAAGGTTCGTATGACCGCGTTGAACAGGGATGGGAAGGCATACGATCTGGAAGCGCAGGAGCTACTGGCCGTGGCCATACAACACGAGATCGACCACCTGGACGGGATCACCCTCGCGAACAAGATGAGCTTTTTACAACGCAAGATGGCGATGAGGGAGCTCAAGAATAGAGGGAACTGAAGAGCGTCATCCTATGAAAAAAAAGCTCGTCACCGTTTTCATGGGCACCCCTGATTTTGCCGTCCCGACATTGCGCGCGCTGGCCGAGTCGACAGAGCTTGTGCTCGTCGTTACTCAACCGGACAGGCCCGTGGGAAGAGGGCGCAAGATGGCGTCTCCACCGGTGAAAACCGCTGCGATCGATCTCGGAGTCGCGGTGATTGCGCCCGAGATCGTGCGGGGAAAGAGATTCGCGTCGAGGATCGCCGATCTGAAACCGGATATTCTGGTCACCGCCGCCTACGGCAGGATACTGGGAAGGAGTCTCCTCGCGACGCCGCCACTCGGGTGTCTGAACGTTCATGCTTCACTCCTTCCAAAGCTGAGAGGTGCGGCGCCGATCAACTGGGCGATAATCAATGGCGACGAAGAAGCCGGGGTTTCCATCATGGCCATGGAGGAGGGGCTTGACACAGGTCCGGTGTACAGGTCGACAGCGGTGCAGATCGGGCCGCAGGAGACAGCCGGAGATCTGACAGGGAGGCTCGCGGAGTTGGGAGCGGCGGTTCTCATAGAGGTTCTGGGTGAAATTGGGGAGATCGAACCCGTGCCACAGAACCACTCCCTGGCGACACACGCGCCGGCTCTTCAAAAGAAAGACGGACGAATGGATTGGGCAAAATCCGCCGCCAGGCTACACGCCCATGTGCGCGGAATGCACCCGTGGCCGTGCGCTTCGACTCTGCTGGAAGGGCAGCCGATCAAGGTGCACGACGCCCGCGTGCTTTCATACGATGAGATCGCGGGAAAAGCCGGCGAGGTAACAGCTCACACAGCCGACGGCGTTGACGTGGCCTGCGGCAAAGGTGTTCTGCGGTTGACGGCATTGCAGCTTCCTGGAAGGAAGCGCCTCGGGGCAGCTCAATTCATAACCGGATGCAAGATTAAAAGTGGGACGGTTTTGAGTTGAAAACAGAATGGAAGGCCCGACAGTGCTTATTTTGAAAATACCTGGACGGCGATTTCACCCTTACCCTTGACCAATTTGGCATTGAGCTTGTACAGCCCCGCAATGGTCGGGCAGTGGTTGGCGACTATCGCCAAGTTGTCTTCCGCGTCGTCTTCCCTCTCGGACTTCGTTTCCTTGGCGCCGGTCGGGGATTCGATGTCAATCTCGATTTCTTTGACATTGTCGTCACCAACCGCGAGGTACGAGTGGCAGTAAGGCGGCCCGGGCAGCTGAATCTCGTAGCTCTGGGTTTTGCCCCTCTTGAGCTCGACCTTTTCCAGCATGCTCGTCGCGGTCAGGTCGACGGCGTTGGCTGCCTTTGCTTCGTTCATCCGATCGGTAAGCAGATCTCCCGTCGGTATCACCGGTGCCGGTAGTGGCGCCACCGGGGGA
The DNA here is from genome assembly GCA_030595125.1 of Deltaproteobacteria bacterium. GTDB lineage: Bacteria > Myxococcota_A > Polyangia > JAAYKL01 > JAAYKL01 > JAUVAN01. Next base: position 6,520 of record JAUVDV010000077.1, on the reverse strand, counting down.
GCAACAGGCTGACCGGGGACCGGGGGAGCAACGGGCTGACCGGGGACCGGGGGAGCAACAGGCTGACCGGGGATCGGGGGAACAACAGGCTGACCGGGGACCGGAATAGCAACAGGCTGACCGGGAACCGGAACCGGGACGAGTTGACCGGGGACCGGAACCGCAACGGGCTGGCCGGGCATGCCGGGAATCGCGCCGGGCTGGCCGGGCATGCCGGGAAATGCGCCGGGCTGACCGGGCATGCCGGGGATCGCGCCGGGAATCGGTGGAGGAGGCGCGTCACCTCCCGTGATCATGTCACATCCGCAAATCATGAGGGCCAATGCCCCCACAGCGACGAGTATTACAAAAAATCTGGCTGTCATTTTGTTCTGACACTCCCTTCTTGGAAAACTTGGAAGCAAATTGTCACTCATTCCAACATGCACTGCAACCAGAATCTGCTGCTCTGTCCTTCAGGGCGCGGTGAAATAGTTGACTAAGACTCCTTGGGAATTACTATTGTGAGTATGAAAGAAGTTCTTCTTATAACTATTGCATTGTTTCTGGCGATGCTGCTTTTCAGATTCGTGCGGGCGATCCTGCTGGGGCGAAGAATATCGCGCGAGCAGTCGTGCAGGCCGGGACATCTGGACGATCCCGAACTCGAGAAACTTCTGGAATCGGGAAAAGGGCAGGGCGGCAAGGTTAGCGAGGTCCTGCGCGAGATAGAGCGAAGTGCCCAATCCGGCAGCGCGCCGTTGCGGGCGACAAAGCACTGTGCGGCGGGGCACCTGGCCGTCACCGAGATGAAACGACCCAAGCTGGCCGTGGGTTTCTATCTGCGAGCCCTTAGAGAGGATCCCTCCTGCGTGCCGGCCATGGACAGGCTTCAGGAGATCCTTCTCGCCCAGAAACGCCATCGTCGTTTCGAACGGACATGCTGGGAGGTACTCGGTCGCCTGGAGGATGACGATGTGGGCTCCGAGATGTGGGTGAAGTGCTGGTCCGGCCTGGCGTCCATCTACTCCATGTCTCCCAGACTCATACGACGGGCAGACGCCATCAGAAAACTGCTTAACTCCGTGGACGGTGGCGGCGATCTGGACCAGGATTCAGATGAAGAGAAACCCGCCGGAATACCTCGCGTGGTCTCCTGAAAGTCATTTTATCCAAGCGACGGTGATGCCGTCTCCGCCTTCCCCCCTGTTTCCACTGCGAGACATCGAGACGTATCGTGAGTTTTCGAGGTAGGCACGAACGGCGTCTCGCAACACGCCGGTGCCATGACCGTGAAGGATGAAAACAACGTCGGTGCCTTCGCGCATGGATGTATCCAGGAATGCATCGGTGGCTTCTACGGCTTCGTCCACGGTCTTGCCGCGCAGATCGAGTGTGTTTTGCGATGTGCGGATGACATCCTGCGTCGGCCCGTCCGGTTCCGGAAGGTGTGCTTTTCTGCGCCCTGATCCCGCCTTGCCGGTTTCCTTCTTTGCGAGGACGTTCAACTCTTCGATGTTCACGCGGATCCGCAGCGCCCCGGCACGAACGAATACAGTGTTTCCCTTTACCGGCGAGTCGACCTCCGCCTCCTTGTCCAGGGTAGTCACGAGAACCTTCACGCCGGGCTCCAGATCCTGCGGGCGCGCGGGGACGCCTCGGAGATCCTCTCGCTTGGCAGTGCTGAGATCGCCGCCCATCTCGAGGTCGTTCGCGACCTTGTTGATGGTGTCCTGCGCCTTCTTCAACGACGCCCGATCCGTCCTGTGTCGCCTGATGGATACTTCTACGTCGCGCACCTTTTCCCGGGCGCGTCGAATGGCTGACCAGAGCACCTCGGTTTCCCTGTCCACGAACCTGTCCTGTCTGGCGCGCAGGCCGACCAACTCCGCCGTGTGCGAGCGCTGGGCCTCCTCCAATACCATCCGTTGCTGGGTCAGAGCATGCCTCTCCTGGCTGGCCAGCAGCCTCTCCCGCTCGAGTGCCTCCACGGCGTTTGACAGTTCCCTGACCCCGTCGGGCAGCAGTTTTCTCGCGTTCGCAACGATCCGATCGGGGATTCCGAAGCGGGCCGCGATGTTCAGGGCGCTGGAGCTTCCCGGGACGCCCATGCGAAGCTCGAAGGTCGGTTTCCTCGCGTCCACGTCAAACCCCATCGCTCCGTTGATGAAGCTTTCCTTGTCCTGTGCGCGGGTCTTGAGGGTGTCGAAGTGAGTTGTGGCCAGGGTGCTCGTGCCCAGCTTGACAAGGCTGTCGAGGATGGCCTCGGCCAGGGCGGTGCCCTCGATGGGGTCGGTCCCCGCGCATAGCTCGTCGAGAAGGACGATGTCCCCGGCGCCCGCAGAGTCGAGGATCCCGCCGATGTTCTTCATGTGCGCAGAAAAAGTGGACAGATTCAGCTCCAGGCTTTGATCGTCGCCGATATCGGTGAGCACGGTGGTGGGAATGCCCGCCGAGGACTCCGCGTCTGCGGGTACGGGAAGACCGGCGGCGAGCATCAACCCGAACAATCCCACGGTTTTCAATACGACCGTCTTGCCCCCGGCGTTGGGGCCGGAGATGAGCAGGCACTCGCCGGGTGTCACGGTGATGTGGCTGCGCACCACCGAGACGCCCTCCAGCACGAGCAGGGGGTGTCGCGCGCGGATCAGCGTCATCGTTCCCGCCGGTCCGTCGCAGGGGACGGATGCCTCGAGATCGAAGGCGAGTCGGGCCGCTGCTATCCGGGTCTCGGCGTCGACGATGGTCTCGCATGCGTGGGTGGTTTCTTCCAGTTGATCGTGAACGGCGTCCCTCAGTTCGGCGAGAATGCGGGACTCCTCCCTCGTTACGGACTCCCTTGCCAGCATCAGCTCGTTTCCCAGCTCTACTGCCTGTTCGGGCTCAACGAATATGGTGTTTCCAGTTCCAGAGGTGCCGTGGACTATTCCCTTGAGCGGCCGATGTGCGTCGGTCCTCACCGGAAGGACGAACCGGTCGTTTCGGATGGACACCGTGCGATCGCTGAGGAGATCGCCCTGAGATTCGGCGATCTCGTCGATCCGGGCCAGCAGGTTTTTTCGGATGGACACCACCCGTCGCCGCAGGAGCCCTATCTGTGGGCTGGCATTGTCCGATATCGCGCCGTCGGGTTCGAAGGCTGATTCAAGCTCTCCCGCCAATCTGGCCAGGCCGAGAGTCGAGATCCGGTCGGGATTTGGAAGAACAATCGTCATGTTTTTGGGGCAGACGTCCGTCCGGTTGTCGAGGTACCTGTGGAGCGCAGTGAAGAGCTTGAGGTTGACTGCAATCGCCTGCAACGCCTCCCCGGGGACGCTTCCACGGCCGCGCACGAGGGCCAGGGTCTGGGAGACGGGTAGGGCGGGCAGGGACGGCGGACTATCGTCGTTATCGATGCACGTGAGGAACTCCTGCACCAGATCCAGATGCGCCCGCGCCGCCGCCGCGTCTTTCAGGGGAAGAACCCTGCAGCGATCGGCCGCCTCTTCGCCCGTGCAGCGCGCCGCCAGGTGACCGAGCAACCGGCTCCATTCCAGATCGTGAAGTGTTTTTTCGGGGAAGGTCATGGTTTGCACCATATTAAGTTTATCGCCGAAGCGAAAGCACCTTGCGTTGGTACGCGGACCGCTTGCGCCCCGGCGAAGGCCGTTGCGTTGATCCGCAGACATCTCGCGCCGGATCGGAAGCATGTTGTGGAGCCCACGATCTACTTTCTTTTCAGCAGAAGTTTATCGTGGAGGTACGCAGACCCCTCGCGCCGGAGCAGGGGTCCGTTGTGGCCCCCACGATCCGCTTTTTTTCCAGCGCAAGCCCGTTGCGGTGGTACGCAAAGGCCGTTTCGTGCGCGCAAGGGCATGTAATTGCTGTCTTTTTGCGGATATTGCCGCTTGGGAGGCCTAAACTGGTAAAAAAAAGGGTTGATTGGCTCACGCTTTTCGATACCGTCTTCCAACCGAACTATAAATCGGCTCAACGCCAAGGAGAAAAAGATGCCCGCTTACGACCCGCCACGCACCGACATCGACAGGCTGGCGTTTTTAAAGCGCGCGGTTGCAACCGGAGAGGAAGATACCTCGGCCGGAAATACCTATGTAACCGTCGACACGCTCAGCAGATCCAAACACTTCGTTGAAGAGTTCGCCCCTGTGGTCAGTGCGGTCTCGGAGAAATCGAGCGAGCGGTCCAAGGAGGTAAGGGAAAAATCCGAGGCGACGAAACTGGTCGAGGTATTCCTGCGGGACATCTGGGAGGTGTTGAAGCGCCGGGCGAACCGTGAAGATCAGCCCGCCGAAGTGCTCACCTATTACCTGCTGTCGCTCGACGGAACCGTTCCCAAGCCGTCCGGCAGGGAGGCGCTCATGACCATGGCCGAGCAAGTGGTTCAGGGAGACGCCGCTGCGGTCGCCGCCGGTTTCCCGGCGATGATCAACCCGAGCGCGGCGGAATTGAAGGCGCGTATCGACAACGCCCGGACCGAGGCCGACGACGTGGCCGGAGCGGATCGCGCATACGACAAGGCCCAGGAAGCCGCCGCCGAACTGCGAGAGCAAGCTGACGACCTCATCGACGACATCGCCGCCGAACTGAGATTCAACCTTCGTAAAAAAGACCCCGCGAGCCGCCGCCGCATCATGCGCACCTACGGCGTCAAATACCGCTATCTCAAAGGCGAACTCGTCGAAGCCGATTGATAACGTCTCCACCGACTATTTTTTCTAAAATGACTCCATTACTTCCGCAACACCGTCATTGACGCATCACCCCAAGTAACGCACCATCGCTCCTGTCGCGTACAGTAGCGACAGACGACAGGGCAGGAGGCTCAAGTGAACGATCTGACCATTGAGAGGCTCGGACCGGCGAAGATACCGTCACCGATCAACCTGGGCACCGAGCCGGGGGATCTGCTCGCCGACTTTGTGCCGGACGGCAAGCGGGTCATCGCCGATGTATGTTTCGACACGTTGAAGAAATACATCTCCGATGGGCAGGATCCACCGTCGATGGAGCTGGCCGGACCGAGGCAGCACATCTACTTCGACGGGGCCAATCTCAGGGCCGGCATAGTAACGTGCGGCGGGATCTGCCCGGGGCTCAACAACGTGATCCGCGGCCTGGTGATGACTCTCCATCACGGCTACGGGGTAAAGGAGATCACCGGGTTCAGCTACGGGTACTCCGGCCTGAACCCTTCGATCGGGCATCCCACGGTGGATCTCAAACCCGACGGGGTGAGAAACATCCACACCATGGGAGGGACGATCCTCGGAACATCCCGCGGTCCCCAGGATCCCAAGATAATGGTGGACACCCTCGAAAAGATGAACATCGGATTGCTGTTCACGGTGGGCGGGGACGGCACCTTTCGCGGGGCGCTCGCCCTGCACGAGGAGATCAAGCAAAGGGGTCTCGACATTGCGATCATCGGTGTTCCAAAGACAATCGACAACGACGTCGCGCTGGTGGACAAGACCTTCGGATTCGAGACCGCGGTAGGCCTGGCGTCGGATGCGATCAAGGCGGCCTACTCGGAGGCGCGATCCGCCGAGCGGGGGATCGGCCTGGTCAAGTTGATGGGCAGACACTCCGGCTTCATCGCAGCCAACGCGGCGCTGGCCATGCGAAACGTGAACCTTGTTCTCATTCCCGAGATCCCGTTCGATCTGGAAGGCGATAACGGCATGTACGCCTACCTGGGCAGAAGGTTCGACTTGGGCAAGTCCACGGTTATCGTGGTTGCGGAGGGCGCCGGCCAGCGTCACCTGGAGAGCCTTCAAGGGGGCGACGCGTCGGGCAATGTCGCTCTGGGCGATATCGGCATTTTCCTGAAGGAAAGGATCTCTTCCCGTTTCCAGGGCAAGGTGCGTTTCACTCTCAAGTACATCGATCCTAGCTACATAATTCGCTCCGCGCCCGCCTGTCCGACGGACGCGATCTTTTGCGGCTACCTGGCCCAGGCGGCGGTACACGCGGGCATGTCGGGCAGGACTGCCATGGCGGTCGGACGATCCCACTCCATGCTCACCCACATCCCAATCTCGGCGCTCGTCGCCGAACGCAAGATGGTTGATCCTGAAGGGGAGATGTGGTTGTCCGTCCTCGAGTCCACAGGCCAACCGTTCTACATGACCGACACTCCACCGAAAGAACTCTCGCGAAAGAGCCTGGCTCCGCAGTTGTAGACACATGGATCCGCCCTAATGATTGATCGCATCCTCTCATGTACATTATCCAACGCCACAATAGCCTAATGTTGTCGGCACTCCCTGCGCCAGCACCGCGGAAATAAATCCCGCGGCCAGAAATGCGCCACTTCGTGTCGGAAAGGGCTTCGCCCTGAAGCACTGAAAGTCCTAAGGGTTGTTTCTGAAGTGTCTTTTCGTAGGCCTCGGGCCTTTTGTGTTCTTCATTTCTGGCCGCGGGATTTATTTCCGCGGTACAGGGCCAGGCGAAAAGTATCGTTGAAGATGTGATAGATCTTCAGTGCCTGCATCGCCCTGAATTCGATTCAGTCCGCGTCCGCGTCGTCATCCTCGGTTTC